>NZ_JCAUAN010000004.1:0-322412 GCF_059691975.1 Paenibacillus sp. J22FR5
CTTACAAGATAGCGTAAAACGTAAACGATTTAGACGAGACCCAGAAAAGTACCTAGAAAGCCTGGAAAACCTATGGGACGCACAGTGCGTTTGCTAATCTTGCCGTCGTAGTTTTTTTTAACAAACTTAGGAACAGGGTGAAATACATTTGATACAGAAGTTTAAATGGCGTATGAGGAAGTTGGAGGGATAGGGGGATTGAGCCGATCAGTTGGCATGAAGCTTTTTATACTAATTTTTTGCTGTATTCTCGTACTCGTTGTCACTCTTGGCTTCTTCTCTTATCAGAGATCCAAAAGTATCATCCAAGAGAAAATGGCGGGCTCAACCGCTCAGACCATTGAACAGGCCGCGGATAAAATCAATTTGCTTTTACAAAATTTCGGTTATGTCACAAGTCAATTAATTAATGACAGTTCTTTCATGAAAGCGGCCAAAGATTTTGTTGCTTTGCCTGAAGGTGCGCTCGATAAAATTCCAATGGGCTTAAATGTGGGGGAGCGGCTCAACAATATAGCGGATGCCAGTATGGGGATTGTCGGTGTGTATCTCCTGCCTGTCGATGGCTCGAAGGCGGTCTCGAATTCGTCCGATGCGATCGGATCGGTGAACCAGGAAGAATGGTTTAAGCAAATCGTGAAAGCGGACGGTACGCTTGTCTGGTTGGCGCCTAAAATAACGAAATTGAACGGAAGTCAAAAAGACGACACGTTTTCGTTTGGGCGCGTGATAAGGGGCGAGAAAAGTGGCGGAGACTTTGTGATTTTGTTGGAAATCAAATTAGATGTGATGAATACAGCTCTCAATCGAATCGAGCTTGGCGATTCGGGGCGTATGGTGATGTTTACGGAAACGAACCAGCTTGTTTTGTCTCCGGATCGTGGGCAAATCGGGAAATCCTTCGATATTCCATTGGGGCCGGAATTGCTGAAACAGGCGGTTTCGCAAGGCGTGACGAGAATTGTGAAAGCGCAAAGCGGGGAGCAGATGGTTGCGCTCAAGCAATTAAATGCCTCGGGATGGTTTGTGGCGGCCGTTGCGCCAGTTTCGGAATTGGTTAAGGAAACCAAGTCGATCTTATATGTGACGCTGTTCATGATTATGCTGGCTATGATTGTAGCAGTTTTGCTGGGGCTCTGGATATTCAGGATGGTTGGCAAACCGCTTGCCGCGCTCCGCAATGTGATGCTCGAAGGCGAGAAGGGGAATTTGACCGAAAGGGCGGTATTTTCCGGCAAGGATGAAATCGGTCAGCTCGCTATTAGTTTTAATCGTATGATGGAGCAAATTACAGGGCTGGTGCAGCAAACGAACGGATCGGCCGGAGTGGTGTTCGAAACGTCCGATGGGTTGTTGATCGCTTCTAAACAGACAGCTGCCTCTGCGAAGGAAATCGTTGTGGCGACGGGAGAAATTGCTGCGGGTGCGTCAATGTTGGCTGTTCAGATGGAACAAGGCAACGATCTGACACATAGGCTTGCAAACAAGGTGGCGCAGGTTGTTCGCGCCAATGAACAGATGGAGGCGGCCATCGACCTCATTCGGGAAGGCAGTGGAAAAGGGGCTTCCAACATGAAGGAACTGATTTCTCAAACGGACAGGACCGAAAAGATGACCCTTGCAATGCTGGCTAAAGTGGAGCGATTAAAGGAAAGTACCTCGTCCATTCGCAAAATTCTTGAAATTCTCAACCGAATAACGCAGCAAACCAATATTCTGTCATTGAATGCAACCATTGAGGCTGCTCGTGCGGGGGGAGCTGGCAGAGGCTTCATGGTCGTGGCAGGGGAAATCCGCAAGCTGGCCGAGCAGTCCAAGTTATCCATTGAAGAGGTGGGTGTTTTTACTCAATCCATTCTGCGGGAAGTTGAGGAAACTGTAGTCGTATTAACGGAGGCGTATCCTGTGTTTCGTGAGCAGATGAATTCGGTGAATGAAACGGATCTTATTTTCGAGCAGGTTCAGCATCAGGTGTCTGAGTTTGCAAATAAATTGGGTAGCGTGAACGTTTCAATGCGGGAGCTGGATGAAATGCAGTTGGTCTTAATCGATACGATGAGCAATGTCAGTGCTGTGTCTGAGGAGTCCTCGGCGACTTCACAGCAGGTGGCCTCGCTGAGTCAAGAACAGCTTCATGTCAGCGAAAGTTTGATGAGGTTAGCGGAGAAGCTGGATTCCATGTCGATGACACTCAAGGCGGCTCTAAATCATTTTCAAGTGTGATTGAGGATATGTGGAAAATTTTGTGTTTTATTAAAAAACGATACTTATTATGAATTATGGATACCTTTTGCTCTCGAGTGATCAGGATGCGTTAAATAAAGCAACCATTTATGAATTGCAATGCCTTTTCAATTTACAGGCTATGTTGTTAAATAAATGTAATGAAATATAACATCGATTGTATAGGAAGGTGACTATATATGGAATGTAATGAGGTGCTTGGGTTGGAGTTGTCGGATATTATTGAGCAAAAACGGGATATGTTCATCAGTGTGAGCGATCAAATTTGGGAGTTTGCTGAAACGCGCTTCGAGGAGTATCAATCAGCAGAGCTCCTTTGCCACGCATTGGAGGAAGAGGGATTTGCGGTTGAGCGAGGCGTAGCTGGTATGGAAACGGCTTTTGTTGGTAGTTATGGTAGCGGCGGTCCTGTCATTGCATTTCTGGGCGAATACGATGCTCTCGCCGGATTAAGTCAATTTGGCGGCATTGCGAAAGCGAGTCCAGTCATTGACGGAGGGAACGGTCATGGCTGCGGACATAATCTGCTTGGCACCGGTTCGCTCGCAGCGGCAGTCGCATTACGCTGTTATATGCAGGAAAACGGCATACCTGGAACCGTCCGTTATTACGGGTGTCCGGGAGAAGAAGGGGGCTCTGGCAAGGCGTTCATGGTTCGCGCTGGATTATTCGACGATGTGGACATTGCGCTTTGCTGGCACCCGGGTATCAGCAACGGGGTCTTGACCGGCCAAACCCTAGCGAACTATCAGGTTTATTACAAATTCAAAGGGCGTACGGCCCATGCTGCCGGCAGTCCTCATCTGGGTCGAAGCGCACTTGATGCAGTTGAGCTGATGAATCTCGGCGTCAATTACTTGCGTGAACACATTATTCAAGAAGCTCGCGTACACTATGCGGTTACGAACACAGGCGGCATTTCGCCTAATGTCGTTCAGGGAGCAGCGGAGGCGCTTTATCTGATAAGGGCGCCAAAGACCGCTCAGGTCGAAGAGATCTATCAACGTATCTGCCGCATAGCTCAGGGGGCGGCGCTTATGACGGGAACGGAAGTTGACATTGTATTCGATAAGGCCTGTTCCAATCTGGTGCCGAATTCGACACTTGAAACGATTATTTATAACAGCTTCCAGTCGCTGGGCGTACCCTCTGTGGAAACAGACGAAATTCAGTACGCTCAGTCGATTCGTTCTACTTTGTCTGAAGCGGACAAAAACTTTATTAGAATCAAGGAACTGGATGGCAAGGAACTTTGCGATACGATTCTTCCTTATACAGAGCAAGACGGTGAGCAAGTACTTTGGGACTCGACAGATGTGAGCGACGTTAGCTGGATCGTCCCGACTGCACAGTGCTTTACTGCATGTTGTGCTGTAGGGACACCGGGACATACGTGGCAGGTGGTCTCTCAAGGCGTGACATCGAACGCCCATAAAGCGATGCTCCTAGCGGGTAAAGTGCTGGCAGCTACGGCGTTGGAGGTACTCCACAATCCGGATCTGATTGACAAAGCGAAGGCGGAGTTGAACGAGAGGTTGGGTGGCCAAACTTATGTCTGTCCGATCCCTGAAGGCGTGAAACCGTCTGCTCGCAAATAAGTGTAGGGTGCATAAAGAATAAGCTAATAATACGAGGAGACGTGTTGAGCCTATGAATCCATTAGTGGAAGTATCACATTTGCAGACAGCATTTCAAACGGATCAAGGGGAGGTCGTCTCCATTGACGATGTTAGCTTTCAGTTGAGACCAGGAGAAACGTTAGGCATTGTTGGCGAGTCTGGGTGTGGGAAAAGCGTCACTTCGTTGTCGATTATGCGGTTGTTAGGCCAGCGGGGACGGATACGTACTGGACAAATTTTATTTAACGGCGAGGAGTTGTCAAAGGCTGGGGAAGCGAGGATGCGGGAAATTCGCGGCAATGAAATTTCTATGATCTTTCAAGAGCCGATGACCTCACTGAATCCGGTGTTTACAATCGGGCATCAGTTGATCGAAGCGATCAAGCTGCATTTGAAGATGAGCAAGAAGGAAGCTCGCAGCTATGCCATCGAGATGCTGAAGAAGGTTGGCATCCCGCGGGCGGATGTGATCATCGATGACTATCCTCATGCACTCTCAGGCGGGATGCGTCAGCGTGTAATGATTGCAATGGCGCTCTCCTGCAAGCCGAAGCTGCTTATTGCTGACGAGCCCACAACGGCGCTGGATGTGACGATTCAGGCGCAAATTTTGGAATTGATGAAGAAACTCAGGAAGGAATCGGGTACGTCGATCATGCTAATCACGCACGATTTAGGCGTCATTGCGGAGATGGCGGACAAGGTGATCGTCATGTACGCCGGGCAAGTTGTGGAAGAAACAGATGTGTTTACCCTGTTCGACGATCCGAAGCATCCATACACGCAAGGGTTAATTGGCTCGATTCCCCATCTGGACGGGGATAGTGAAGCACGATTGGTCTCGATTCCGGGTACGGTACCGTCTTTGCACCAGATGCCGTCAGGCTGTCGGTTTCAGTCCCGCTGCGCTCATGCGACGGAGCGCTGCGCTAAGGAAGCTCCATTGCTGTTAGCTGCAGGCAGGGGGCATCGGGCACGGTGTTGGCTCGTACTGGAAGAAAGCGCAACAGATACATCGGAGGTGTCTTAACATGGTTAAACTCGAGCAAGAGTTAAACGTACCGCTGCTGCAGGTGGAGAGGCTGAAAACCTACTATCCGATTAAGAAAGGTATTATTTCCCGAACAGTTGGGCACGTGAAGGCTGTCGACGGGGTCAATTTTTCGATCTATGAAGGGGAAACACTAGGGCTAGTTGGCGAATCAGGCTGTGGCAAGTCGACAATTGGCAGGACGATCATTCGGTTGGAAAATCCGACTGAAGGTCATATATTATTCCAAGGCAGCGATATTTCCCACTTCTCTTCGGGGGAAATGAAGCAGGTACGTTCGGACATGCAAATGATTTTCCAGGACCCTTATTCCTCGCTCAATCCACGTAAGCGTATCAGGGATATCCTGGCCGAACCCTTAAAGGTGCATAACATTGTGCAGCAGGCGGACGTAGCGAAACGGGTAGATGAGCTGCTCGAGATGGTCGGATTACCCAAAAGCTACAAAAACCGCTATCCCCACGAATTCTCTGGTGGCCAGCGGCAGCGGATCGGTATCGCACGGGCGTTGTCACTCAATCCGAAATTAATCGTATGCGACGAACCAGTTTCTGCGCTTGATGTCTCTATTCAGGCGCAAATTCTGAATTTGTTAAAGGATTTGCAAAAAGAGCTGAATTTGACTTATTTGTTTATCGGTCATGGACTGGGGGCGGTGCGCTACATTAGCGATCGCATTGCGGTTATGTATTTGGGGAAAATCGTAGAGGTAGCCAAGACGGCGGACATCTTCCGTAATCCGAAGCATCCATACACACAGGCACTGCTCAGTGCTTACCCAGTGCCGAATCCGCATCTGAGAAGCAAGGCGAGAATCGTTATTCAAGGAGATGTACCGAGTCCGGCCAAACCGCCAAGCGGTTGCCGGTTTCACACCCGTTGTCCACTTGCCAAGGCAGTATGCCGTGAACAAGAGCCGGAACTAAAGTTACAGGGTGCGAATCATGCGGTCGCCTGCTTTGCGCTTGATTAAAACCATAGTAAGCGAGTTAATTGCGTGATGCTTATGTTTGCGAAATGAGATTTGCTAATGCAATATGCTAAGCCGATGCTTACGAAGACAGTTTTCCAGAAGGAAAACGCTATGGAGGGGTATACATGTTTTCCTATATCATTAGACGGCTTTTGATCGCAATTCCCGTGTTATTCGGCGTGACAATCGTGAACTTCATCATTATTAATATGGCGCCAGGAAGTCCTGTGGATATGATGATTGATCCGTCAATCTCAGTCGCGGATATTGAAGCAAAAAAAGAAGCACTTGGACTAAATGATCCGTTGTATATCCAATACTTTCATTGGATAAGCGGGTTGATTCAGGGAAACCTTGGATTTTCGCTGACTTCTTATCAGTCGGTCGCACATATGATCGGAGAGCGGATAGGTCCGACGGCGCTGCTAATGGGATTATCGCTGATTGTTGGAATATTGATCGCCGTGCCTATGGGCATTTTGAGTGCGACGAAACAGTATTCAAAGTTGGACTATCTGGCGACAGGCGGTGCGTTCGTTGGTATCTCAGTACCAAGTTTTTTTCTAGCATTGGGATTGATTTATGTGTTCGCAATGCAATTGAAGCTGCTCCCTTCTGGGGGGATGATTACGCTAGGTGGCGACGGTGGGGGATTCGGTGATCGGCTGCTGCATTTGGTGCTGCCAGTCACTGTGCTGGGTATCGGAATCGCTGGCAAAAAAATTCGCTATGTGCGCTCCAGTGTGCTTGAAATACTTGGACAGGATTACCTGCGGACGGCTCGGGCTAAAGGGGTACACGAATTTTTTGTCGTGAACAAGCACGGGCTGCGTAATGCGCTTATTCCAATCATTACGGTGATTGGTCTGGAGATTCCGATGCTGCTTGGAGGAGCAGTCATTACGGAACAGATTTTCTCGTGGCCGGGCATCGGGCAGCTGACTATTGCATCTATCATGTCACGGGATTACCCGACGCTGATGGCACTGAACATGATGGCCGCAGTTATAGTGCTGGCTGCTAACTTGCTAACGGATATCGTCTATTCTATCGCGGATCCGCGGATCAAATACAATTAAAAATAAGAAAGGGGGCGCTTGCATGTCAGCGGCAGAAATGAACATGAAAGAGAACTACGGCATGGGTAATGAAGCTGGGAAAACAGTGCGAAAGCGGGGAGAAATAGAGGAAAGCTACCTACGGATGGTCTTGCGCCGATTTAAAAAACACAAGTTGGCCGTCGTTGGATTAGTTGTGATGACCTTGATGGCCTTGCTAGCGATCTTTGCACCGCTGGTGGCGCCGCACGATCCGTATAATGTGACGGGAACTTTCGAGGCGGCACCGTCCGCCAAATACTGGCTAGGCACAGATCAGACGGGGCGCGACGTACTCAGCCGATTGATTTATGCTGCGCGGGTATCGCTATCGGTAGGTGTAGGATCCGTGCTTATCGGTGTAACGATTGGGACAGTGTTGGGTCTGGTATCGGGCTTTTTCGGAGGCTGGGTCGATATGGTTGTGATGCGTGTTACGGATGTGTTTATGTCGTTCCCGCAATTGATGCTGATTTTAGTCGTTGTCAGCCTGGTAGGTCCAAGCTTATGGAATGTGATCATCATTCTTGGGCTATTAGGGTGGACGGGAGTTGCTCGGTTGGTTCGGGGCAGCGTGCTTTCGATGAAGCAGATTGACTTCGTGAAGGCAGGAGTGGCGCTGGGACTTGGTACTCCGCGCATTCTATTTATGCACATTCTGCCGAACGTGACCGCACCGATTCTCGTGAACGCGACGTTTGGTATCGCAGGTGCGATCCTCGTGGAGGCATCACTGAGCTTTCTGGGATTGGGCGTTCAACCGCCGACGGCTAGCTGGGGAAATATGCTGACAGACGCTCAATCGCTGACTGTCTTGACCTCGCAGCCATGGCTTTGGGTTCCTCCCGGCGTCATGATCATTATTTCTGTGCTGTCGGTTAACTTTATAGGGGACGGTCTTCGCGATGCGCTCGATCCTAAAAGTTTGAAATAGTAAATCTTTCACAAACAACTATGATTATGCTTTTCGCAATATGGAGAAATTGGAATGGTTATTACAGGTAATACGAGCATTGTGTTACGGATCGAACTAGATACTTCGTTGGGAACGTTCGCTGAAATCAACGGAGTCATTGGACATGCAGGCGACGATATCATTGCTGTTGACGTTATTCATGCCAGCAAGGATTATATGACCCGTGATATTACAGTCAATGTACAGAACGAAAATGTCCAGGCGTTGGAGCTGGTCCTTCGCGGTATGCAAGGGGTGAGGCTGCTCCATGTGTCTGATCCGACATTTCTAGCCCACTTAGGCGGGAAAATTGGAATATTACCTAAGGTTCCCATTAAAACGCGCGACGACTTGTCGAAGGTGTCCAACTTTCGGAGGGATAAACTTGGAGGACATTTCCTCCCCACGCTGTTTTGAAATTGAAGAACGGCTGAAGCGAGAGCTTAGCATACCCGTATTTCATGATGACCAGCATGGAACGGCTGTGGTTCTCATGGCTGGTCTGTTCAACGCTCTGAAGCTGGTGAATAAACCATTGGAGAGCATTCAGGTTGTTGTAAATGGAATCGGGGCCGCCGGAACGTCCATCGTGAAGATGCTCCTAGCAGCAGGAGTTAGCCGAATCATCGCGGTTGATCGAGAAGGTGCGCTGTGCAAGGGGAAAGAATTTGCCAACCCAATGTGGGCGTGGGTAGCGGAGCGGACGAATCCCGATCAAATCGAAGGGCCTCTTTCCCGTTGCATCGAAGGGGCAGATGTCTTCATTGGCGTATCGCGCAAAGGCGTATTGACAGTTGAAGACGTCAGGTCGATGGCAAAAGACCCTGTTGTATTCGCGATGGCAATCCGGACCCAGAGATCGAACCTAAACTCGCTCAACCTTATGTAAGAGTCATGGCCACCGGTCGCAGCGATTATCCGAATCAAATAAACAACGTATTATGCTTTCCGGGTATCTTTCGCGGGGCTCTCGATTGCCGAGCATCTGAAATCAATGAGACGATGAAGCTTGCGGCTGCCCAAGCGATTGCTTCTGTCGTTTCCGGAGAAGAGTTGAACGAACATTACATTATTCCGAGTATTTTTAACGATCAAGTCGTACCTGCCGTGCGCAGGGCTGTCATTGCTGCTGCCATTGCTACCGGCGTCGCGCGAAGAATACCAAGAGAATTTCGAAAAGTGGAGGAATTGATACCATTATAGGTAGACACCTGATGTACAAGACTAAAAAAAAGCAGCTTTGGTTAATCATTACTGTTGGGCTCGGGGTACTCTTAAATCCGCTGAATACGTCGATGATTTCAGTCGCTTTTTCAAGATTGCAGGAAGAATTTGATGTTCCTTATAGCTCCATTTCCTTGCTAATCGCCACTTACTATGTCGCAAGCGCCATTGCGCAGCCTGTTATGGGGAAGATAAGTGATATGCTCGGACGAAAGCGCATTTTCCTTTTTGGCCTTCTACTTGTTACAGTATCCTCTTTACTAGCTCCACTCGCTCCAAGCATTGGCTGGCTTACAGGTCTTCGTGTCCTTCAAGCGATAGGAACATCTTCACTGTATCCTTCTGGAATGGGGATTATTCGAAGCAGCATTACAGATAATCAAGCTAGAGCCTTTGGCGTGATGTCGATTTTTTCTTCCACATCTGCCGCCTTCGGTCCTTCGATAGGGGGCTTATTAATTCAATATGGAGATTGGCCGGCAATTTTCATAGTGAACTTTCCAATTATCTTAGCGGCTTTCTTGCTTTCAATCAAAATACTTCCGAAAGACGGACCACGCTTATCGCTCATAAAAAGCGGACTAGACATGTGGGGAATCATCTTTTTTACTGCACTAATAATGAGTTGGCTGTTGCTCTTCCTTTCCTTCGAAAAACGCGTCAACGTATGGCTGCTTCTAACAAGCTTAGCACTGAGTTATTTATTCTATAAATTTGAATTAAAGCGCACCCAGCCATTTATTGATATGATTTTTTTGAAAAGCAATCTCAATGTCTGCTTGCTCTATGTGCAGTTTATTTGTATAAATATCGTTTTCTACTCGATCATGTTCGGTTTTCCCTCTTATTTGCAGCAATTCCAGCACTACGATGTACAGCAGGTCGGTATCATGATGCTGGCGCTATCAGGGTTCGGTATGTTCGTCGCTCCCCTAGCCGGCAGATTGATCGACAAGTCAGGCTCCAGAATACCACTGATCGTAGGCTCTCTATTGGTTTTGTCAGGTATGCTGCTCATCATGCTAATTCACGATGATTCTGCTTCTTATACGATATTTGCCATCTTATCGATATTCGGCATCAGCTACGCCTTTCTAAATCTTGGCATGCAAACGGCTTTATATTCGTATGTGTCCGCTTTAGAAACCGGCATCGCTTCAGGCTTGTTCATGACTTCCAGATTTATGGGAACAATTCTCTCATCCAGTTTACTGGGAGCTGTCTTTAGCCATGAAATTACTACGCTGCGACTGCACAGTATGGCCATCGTGTGTTCTGTGATCGCCTTGGCTCCTCTTGCGTTATCTATCAGAATGCCTAGCGATTCTGTGATTACAAGTGAGGTCAAAGACAAATGACTTTCTGATGCGGCAAAATGTAAACTAGTTAACAACTTGTGTATAGCCATTTCTGTATGATGGATGATATAACGCTGATCATGCACTGAAGATGGCAGCGTGAACAGCGTGAGCCCTAATAGCATGCGAAACCTACTGGACCTGTGTGAGGAAGGAAGAATTAAATGGCAACTAACAGCATAATTATCCGTTTGGAAATCAATCATGCAGAAGCTACTTTCGGAGATGTGGTTTCAGTCATCAGCAAAGCCGGCGGCGATATCACGTCGATAGACGTTATTCGCTCGGGGAAGGAGACATCGATTCGTGATATCACGGTGGATGTTAACGATTCGGATGAACCTTACATTGTTGATATGCTTAAGCAGCAGTTTGGTATCAAGGTGATCAATGTATCAGATCGAACCTTTCTCATGCATTTGGGTGGTAAAATTTCGATCCAATCCAATTTGCCCATAAAGAATAGGGATGACTTGTCAAGAGTGTACACACCGGGAGTGGCCCGTATCTGTACGGCTATCCACGAAGAACCACACAAAGCCTATTCTTTAACGATTAAGAGGAATACCGTTGCGGTTGTGACGGATGGTACAGCCGTGTTGGGGCTGGGGGATATCGGTCCTCATGCGGCTGCGCCTGTTATGGAAGGTAAAGCTATGCTCTTCAAGCAATTGGCGGATGTGGATGCATTCCCGATATGTTTGGATACAAAGGATACGGAGGAGATTATCCGTATAGTCAAAGCAATGAGTCCTGTATTTGGAGGTATCAATCTGGAGGATATCAGTTCTCCTCGTTGTTTCGAGATTGAGGCCCGATTGGATCAGGAGTTGGATATTCCGGTGTTTCACGATGATCAGCATGGTACAGCTATTGTGGTGATGGCAGGTTTATTTAATGCTTTAAAGGTTGCCGGTAAACGGATTGACCGGGTACGAGTTGTTGTAAATGGCATAGGTGCAGCTGGTGTATCGATATGTAAAATGCTGCTTGCTGCCGGTGTACAGCAACTAATCCCCGTAGATAAGGATGGTGCCATATACCGTGGGGGCAGCTATTCGCATCCGATGTGGAGTTGGCTTGCGGAGCAGCCGCAGGTTGAAGAGCGGTCAGGCGCACTTAAGGAAGTTATTCAGAATACGGACGTCTTTATAGGCGTCTCTCGGGGCGGGCTATTGAACGCTGAGGATGTGAAGCGTATGAATCCGGGGAGTATTGTATTTGCAATGGCTAACCCTACTCCGGAGATCTCCCCCGAAGAGGCTCTTCCTTACGTTAGTGTTTTCGCAACAGGTCGCAGTGATTATCCGAATCAGATCAACAATGTGCTTGTATTTCCCGGAATATTCCGAGGTGCGCTCGATTGCAGGGCGCGAAGTATTAACGAGCCCATGAAACTTGCTGCTGCGCGTGCAATAGCTTCTGTGGTATCGGACAATGAACTGAATGCGCAGTATATTATTCCGAGTATTTTTAACGAACTTGTCGTGTCAAAGGTGCGCCATGCCGTGATTGAAACAGCCATTTTAACAGGAATGGCTAGACGAATACCTCCTGATTTCAGATAATAGCTTGTTTCAATTTCGTATGTTATTCCGAAAAAGATGCAATAAACAAACATTCCAGTCCATTCTCATGTCGGTTTGGGATGTTTGTTGAACTTAAACGAGAATTCGATGGGAATGCACTTAAGGACTATTTAGGAGTAGGGATTTAACTTTGCAATCAAATGTTATCTTAATTACGGTTCGAAAGAATGAGAATCAATATGAAGCAAACTCGATTCAAGCCTGTGAACTGTCTTCATTTCATTAACGGTCAATTCGTGCCTTCGCTTGATGGCAAAACATTTAATAATATAAACCCGTAATGACGGTACTGAGGTAGGGGCATGGAACCAGTGTATCCCCACTAGTTCACGAGGTTGCTTTTATGAAAGACCAGACAGGGTCAAAAGGAAGACTTCATCACATATGCTACGCCATGCAAACGCGCCAGCATCTTATGGACGCAGCCGAATATTTACAGATTATGGTATCACGATCGAGGCAGGTCCCAGTAAACACGGAATTAGTCAAGCATACTTTATGTATGTATTTGAGCCTGGCGGCAACCGTGTGGAGTTGTTCTCTGACGGCTATTTAATCTTCGATCCCAGTCATAAAACGGTTACGTGGAGTGAGAAGGATTTGGAGAAAGGGATTATCTGGTGGGGCGGGTCATTGCTGGGCGAATACTTCCTTTATGGCACGCCTGCTGTCAAATAAGCAATAATGTTTGGAATGGAAACAAGACCCTGGAGCCTTAGCTGGTTCTGGGGCTATTTTTTTTGCGACAAAATCGAGATTGTGTTAATCACTTTACAATATTGATCTGCAAAAGCTCTTATAATTTGATTTAAGTCGATATTACGAATGTAAAATTTCTTGCAAAGATTAAAAGGAGGATCAACCCATATGTTAAAAACTGAAGATAACAAGCTCATTACCCAAACGGATGCGGGTACACCCATGGGCGAATTATTCCGTAAATACTGGATTCCAATTGTGAAGTCGGATGAGATTGCAGAACCGAATGGCAAGCCGTTGAAAATTAAAATTTTAGGTGAAGATTTGCTCGTTTTCCGGGATTCGGAAGGTAAAGTGGGACTTGTTGACGAGAAATGCCCACACCGTCGTACTTCTTTATCTCTAGGTCTTAACGCTGATTGTGGATTAACTTGCATCTACCATGGTTGGAAATTTGATGTGGCAGGAAACTGTTTGGATATTCCTTCAGAACCGGCTGAAAGCAATTTGAAAAAAGCCATTCATTTAAAAGCTTATTCCGTGGTAGAAAAGAACGACATCATTTGGGGATACCTGGGTCCTAAAGAATCTGAACCGCCATTGCCTGATTTTTACTGGATGTCACTCCCTGACAATCAACTGATTTCAGAACGTGTTTGGCAGGAATGCAACTACCTTCAAGTTATGGAAAATGATGTAGATTATGTGCATGCCGCCTTTTTGCATAAGGCCTTGAATGAACAGAATATTAGCAGCGAATTATTAAGCAGTGACCTGGGGATCAGTCCCTCTCATCCTTTGGTTAAGAATCCTCCGGTTAAACAAGCTGTTGAGAACACTAATTATGGTAAACGTTGTATCGGTGTTGGGGTGGAGGATGAGAACAACTTTGCATTTATGGAAATTCATTACATCTTCCCGTTCTATACCTTTCCACCGCGGATGAAGGGTGAGGATGGCATGTGGCATGCATTTATTCCGCGCGATGACCACAGCACGTGGAGCTGGGATGTCCAATTCTCCCATGATAGACCGATTGATGGAGCAGGACAAAGCCAAAGAAGAGGCTTGATCTTGGACGAGAGCTTGCGGAAGCTGCGTAACCTTGGAAACGATTATGAGCAGGACCGCTCCTTGATGATTGATGGCAATTATTCGGGTATCCGCGGAATCGCCAATCAGGATCATGCGGTTACGGAGACAATGGGCCCTATCGTAGACCGCTCCAAGGAGCATCTGGGAACTAGTGATTTACCACTCATTCATATACGCAGAATGCTTCTTGAGCAAGTTAAGGGATTAAAGAAGAAAGAAAAAGAACTGCATGAAATTCCGTTGAAAGAGCTATTCAGCTGCGGAGCAGTGGATTCGAAAACAAAAACCTGGAGAGAATCCATTCCGCTTCCAGAAGCCTTTCAGCTTAGCAATGACAAGCAGTTTGAGGAGACCTGATTCCATGAAACAGAAAGCTTATGACGGATACACCTCGTTCTCTTATTTGGCTGAGGGGGTTGATTATCAAAGCGTACCGTTATCAAGCCAGGAAGCCGCTCCTGAGTCGTATACTTTCCATTTAAACGGAGAGCAGGAGGCAAGAGTGCAACAAATCTTTGACAAGCATATCATAGTATCAATGAGAGATCATGGATTTATCATGCCTGCACGTCGTGATGATATCGATCAATATTGTCGGGATGGATATACCGCTTTTGCATACGAAGGGTTAGCCAAATCCGGCTTGGATGTGGTGTTCGATAATTTTATGGATGGGATCATGAACATTACCTCCAAGGCGGGGTTAAAATGGGATGATGTCATCTACAATCTAGGTTTGAGATATTGTGATATGGCTATGCAGGATACCGCGATCATAGCAAGCACCATAACTGATATCCACAAAGCGCATGAAGGCGGACAAGTGGCTATTGTCCCTTGTCTGGAAGCTGCTACAGCCATAGAGAACGAGATTGACCGTGTTGATATCCTCTATGGGTTTGGCATTCGTTGTATGGGAATAACCTATAACGAAGCAAATACGCTTGGCACGGGATTGGCTGAGAAAAGGGACGGCGGATTAACCAGTTTTGGAAAAAGAGTGGTTAAACGAATGAATCAACTAGGGATGGCGATCGACATCTCCCATTGCGGAGACGTGACAAGTCTGGATGTCATTGAAATGAGCGAGAAGCCAGTGTTGATTACGCATGCTGGAGCAAGGACTCTTTGGAACACACCGCGTATGAAATCTGATGAGGTATTGCTGGCCTGCGCAGCAAAAGGTGGAATTATCGGCATATTGGCGGCGCCCAATACAACACTGACCAAGGAGAATCCAGGACATTCATTAGACTCGGTCATGGCACATTTTGAGTATATCCGCGAGTTAGTCGGGATTGATCATGTAGGGTTTGGTCCTGATACGTTTTATGGCGACCATGTCGCTTTGCAGCACGCGGTTGATCAGCGCTTAAGCATCGGTGAGTCGCATAGCGGAGAGAAATTTAATGAGGCTCCTTTTGTGTTGGGGGTAGAAAATCCTACTGAGGCCATGCCCAATATCGTCAAGAGTCTTGTTCAGCATGGTTACAGCAATAAGGATATCGCAAAGGTTGTAGGCGGAAACGTCATGCAGGCTTTGCGGAAAATATGGATGAAGTAAGAGCTAAGTAATTGGAAGCCATTTATTATTTTGGAGGCGATCGGATGAACCTTGAAGCCTATGTGAGTCAACTGCTCGGTACAGATGAGCCCTTATTAATGGACATTGAGCCTTCTTTTATTCTATTTATGCCAGAGGAGGAGACACAGGAAGATGATTAATCCTGATTTTGCAACGTTGACCGAACTAGCAGAAGGTTATGCTCGCAAAAGGTTTTCTCCTACCGAAATTGTTCGTTCTAACCTTGCGCGTATAGAGCGATTGCAGCCGGAGCTGAATGCATTCATTCACGTCATGTCGGAGCAGGCATTGGCAGATGCGGAGGTACTTGAAAGGGAAATGCTTAATGGTGAAATTCGCAGCCCTTTGCACGGAGTCCCAATTGCAGTCAAGGACATGATACAAACTAAAGGGATTCGAACAACTGCTGGATCGAAAGTGCTAGAGCACTGGATTCCGGATGAGGACGCTACGGTTGTCACACGTCTTAAGAAGGCAGGCGCAATCCTTATCGGAAAAGCGAACATGCATGAATTTGCGATGGGCGCAACCAGTGAAAATCCTCATTACGGCGATGTGCGTAACCCATGGAATCAGAACAAAATTTCTGGAGGTTCTAGCGGTGGTTCAGCGGTGGCTGTAGCTGCGGGGATGAGTGTGACAGCAATCGGCTCAGATACAGCCGGTTCTATCCGGCTCCCTTCGGCCTTATGCGGGATTGTCGGGCTTAAGCCGACTTATGGCAGTGTCAGCCGTCACGGGTCTATACCGTTCAGTTGGTCTTTGGACCATATTGGCCCGATGGCAAGAACTGTGAAAGACACAGCTTTGGTTTGGAATTGCATAGCAGGTATGGACTCAAATGATCCGACCACGTTCAAGAGTAAAAATGCGGTTTATGAAGATCCTGAGGCGGGACTACTTAAGGGGCGAAAACTAGGCGTTTGTCAGGAATATTTCTTTGAAAATGTTCATGAAGAAATCAGGGTCTTATTGAATCAAGCTCTTAGCCGTTTCCAGGAATTGGGGGCAGAAATCGTGGAGATCAAGCTTCCGGGGTTACAGCAAGCGCAGCAGGCTCTGCGGATCATTGCACAATCGGAAGGAAATTCATTTCATCGGCCCATTTATAGTTTGCACCCGGAGTGGTACGGCGAAGATATCCAATACCGACTCCAATTCGGTCAGCAGGTTTCGGCGGAGCAGTATTTGCAGGCACAAAAAACGCGCAATATGTATATCCGGCAAGTATTGGAAGAGATGAAGGGCATAGATGCGCTAGTATCACCCATGAATCATAATCCGCCTTTCTCCAGAGGTTCGGTTGTACCGGCTGATGCTATTAATAATATGTTTAGATTGGCTAAGGCACCGCTTGCCAATCTGCTCGGTTTTCCCGCAATTTCTGTACCTTGCGGTTACTTAGAGGAAGGATTGCCTGTTGGTATGCAGTTGATTGGCAAGCCGTTTGCAGACAAGAAGCTGTTACAGATTGCACAGTTGTACGAGCAGACAGAGAGTTGGACGATACGTACCGATGAACATCAGTTTTACGCCAAACGTTAATAATGAACCGGAGGGAAGAAGATGCCAATTATTCAAGTACAAATGATGCAAGGAAGAACAGAAGAAAAGATTAAGCTGCTGATCAGCAATATTACCGATACGGTTGTAGAAACGCTAGATTTACCCAAAGAAAGAGTAAGGGTATTAGTTAACGAAATTCCCAAAACACATTGGGGAATTGCCGGAGTCCCTCAATCCGAAGCACCAAAGAATGCATGATCCGGCTTTTGCAAATTGTAAAAACCACATAGAGTCTTTTATAATATAAGAAGCTCTTCCAAAAGGAGGTTTCTTATGAGTGAACAAATATCCATGACGGATCCGTGGGATGGGTTCAAACAATTCGGAGAACGCAAATTTGTAGCCAAACATACGGTCATCTACAATCAGGGAGATATCACGAAAGGTTTTTATTGTGTCGAGAAGGGGCTTATCAAAATTAAAACCTGCACCAATATCGGGGAAGAGAAAAATATCAATTTTATCGGGCCCGGGCAAATGTTTGGAGAGCTTTCACTCATACAGGAGCCATCGATTTCAACGGCAATTTCAGCAGAGGATTCAGTCATTTATTATTTTACGCTTCAGCGTTTCAAAGAATTACAACAGCAATCCGACAAGCCGCTTATGCTCATTTTCAGCTCCATGCTAAAGAAGATGAGTGTACTTGTCGAACAATCATTTCATTCTACAGCCGAACAACAAATTGCCCATGCACTGCTTCAATTGTGCGAATCGTCGGGAAACGAGAAAATATATATAAAACAAAAGGATTTGGCTGAATTTTCCGGACTAACCCGAGTTACCGTCAATAAGGTGTTTAAAAATTGGAAGGAAAAAGGGATTGTTGAAACGGAAAACAAGCTGATTCATATTAAAAACAAGGAAATACTAGCCACTTTTAACCAACATACTACATTATAAATATTTCAGTCTAACGAGCCGGTTATCTCTATTATTTTTTAGGGATCGACCGGCTTTTCTATTTGATAGCGTAATAATTCATAAATAATCCTCTTGTTCGGGAAATTCTTTCTCAAGCCTTTCGACAATAATACCAAAACTGTATTACCCCGCGAATTGTTGAGCGATACGATTCATGTATGATTCCAGTTAGTCCAAAGAATTACAAGGCATGCCGTTCAAGTCGCGCTACAGGTCGTATCTTAATTAAGCTGCTTCCCTGAAGCAGCTCTTTTTTGCAATGTCACCAACCAAAAAACAATAATACCATAGGCTCCCATAATTTCTGGAAATTCCTTGCGATTGCAAATCCTTCAGCTCTGAGTAAACAATGATTCACCAGATAATGACCGATTGCTCGCCCTTGAATATCGGAGTAAAGTAAAATGCGGGGGGTCTCAAATGAACTTGTAGATAAAACAACCGTCTTCGCTTTAATAAAGAACGGTTGCTTCTCCCTTGACATAGCTTCGACACCAATAGCTTTCGCATTTTCAGCAATCACTTTAATGACTCGGGCTTTGACTGCTAGGTCAAAGGGTTTGCGGTTCAATGCGTAGCCCAGAAAAGAAATAGAGCTGAAAAATGCGTTGGAGTGGATCTTCCCATATTGTGTTTCTTAAAGGTCGACTGTTAGCGGTATAGCGCTAGCTTCTGGAAAGTTCTTTTCCAGCAGACGTTGAAGAAAGATATCCTGAATGGTATAGCCCTGAGCATAAGCTCGTGTGACATTCATGATGCGTTCGGCAATCATGTAGTAAGGTTCCATTTCTGTGGCTGTCAAAGGCCATTCTTCAAATTCAGTAACATGAATGCGAGGAGATGCAGCTGACCAAAACAAAGTTCTTCCTCCAAGTGCAAAAAGTTGTATGGCTCCCGGTAAGTCAGGGAGGTATTTACTATAGGGATTGAAATCCTGGGTAAATATTCGTTCCACAATCGATAAGTAGTCATCGTGGTAATATTTTGTGCATGCGTAGGTAGTACTAGATCTCCTGTCTCAAGAACTCCGATTTTTTTGTCGTTTCTTCCCCATGAATCACATAATCTCCATAGAGCAGCCCCTCCTCCTGCCCCACTGCCAATGATCAGAACATGTTCGGTTTCGGACATTTGTTCAAAAGTGGTAAGTGGAATCCATTGGTTTGAATATACAGTTGAATCATTACTGGGAACTGGAGAAGGAGAATAATGTTTGTCTATAGAGGGCAGATGAATGGGTTTACCTTCATTGATCAGATCATCGCTTTTAATAGTTGGATTTAAAAACTAAAACTAAAAAATGAAAAAAACCATTATTCAGATCTTTTTGGTCATCTGAGGTAATGGTTTTATTTTGGCGTTGCAGTATTTAGTCTATGATAGATCAGCCTTTGACGGCACCAGCAGTAACGCCTTTGGTGATTTGCTCGTTGAATATGGCATAAATGATAATTGCTGGTACGGATGTTAAGACCATTACGGCGAATTGAGATCCGAAGTCGGATGAATATTGCCCAGCGAAGTTCATGACCGAGAATGGTAACGTTTTTAAAGAGTCTTTGCTTAAGAACGTTGAAGCCATAATGAATTCGTTCCAACAGTTCAAGAATGTCGTCACGATTACCGTTACAAGAGCAGGCATAGTCAGTGGTGCAATAATCTGGAATACGATGCGATAGATATTGCAGCCGTCCATGACCGCTGATTCCTCCATTGCCTTAGGGATGCTGCGAAGGAATCCCGTTAGCATAAAGGTGCCTAAGGGAACGGATACGGCTGTATACGGCAAAATGAGCCCTAGATAAGAATTAGTCAAGCCTAACCACTTGAAGATGGCAAAGTTTGGTAGTAAAGTAGCGTGAATCGGAATCATAATACCAAGCAAGATGACTGCAAAGAAGAACGAGCGTAGCTTCCATTGCATCCGTGTAAATGCGTAAGCTAATGTAAGCGATAAGATCACAGTCAGCAAAATGGTGACACCAGATACCAAAGTGCTATTGAGGAAATATTTCAGAAACTTGCCGTCAACCCATGCGTTCTTATAATTATGCCATTGTGGATCACTTGGCCACTTTAGAATATGATCGGAATAGAAATCGGCGCTGCTGTTTAGCGAGAAGTCTATCAGCCAGATGAGTGGGAACAATTGTAGGAAGGCGACAATTATGAAGAAGATCCATACCCCTATTTTATTTCGCGATTTCATAGTTGAAACCCCCTTAGAATTCCGTCGCGTCGTTGCGAATAAATTTGTTGCTGAGATACGTCGCGAGCAAGCATATGATGATGAATAGAATAGATATTGCATTCGCATAACCGTATTGGCTTGCCGAGAACGCTTTGTTATACAGATAAACCGCAAGGAATTGCGTGGCGTCACCAGGGCCGCCATTGGTTGTAAGGAATACCAACTCCATCTGCTTGAGTGCAGTAATCATCGCCAGCGTAACCTGAACGGTAATCACAGGCGAAAGCAACGGAACGGTGATACGCAGATGAAGCTTCAAACCCGACGCTCCATCCAGGCTCGCCGCTTCATATAGATCTTCAGGAATTCCTTTGAGGCCAGCGTAGTAGAACAATAGACCCCACCCAAAACCAGCCCAAATGAGAATGAACAGCATGGAACCAAGTGCAGTGCTGCTCTCGCCTAGCCATGCATGCTTTAATGCATCAAGACCAACGAAAGTGAGCAATTTGTTAACGATTCCGAATGTCGGGTCCAACAACGATAACCACATCTTAGAGATAACGACGACCGAAATGACACATGGAATGAAGAAGATCGTACGGAATACTTTCTCCGCTTTGCCGCCGATGCGATCAAGCAGGATGGCGAAAAAAATACATATCGGGTGCTGCAGGATGATGAAACCAAGTCCGAGTAAGACGGCATTTCGAAGCGCAATCCAAAATTTTGTATCATGAAAGATTAAGTCCACATAATTTTGCAGACCAACCATCTGGATTTTCGTACCTGGTCCTAGCGTGTCAGTTAGTGAATAGTAACCGCTTAGGAAAATTGGTGCCAGAAAGGTAAGCATGAAAAGCAAAAGACCGGGAAACACAAAGAGGAAGATTGCTGTTTTATTGTTTAGAACTCTATGCATGTGTATACTCACTCCATCCTTAAGAATAGGATAAGGGCAGGATCGAGATCCTGTCCTTACCTAGTCCGTTATCTATACATGCTGCAATTACTGTGTATCTGCTGCGGCTTGCAGGGCAGCGACCAATTCACTTGGCTTCTGTGTAGACGCGAAGAATTTACCAAGCGCATTTTGAACGTCGTCTTTGAATTTAGGAGTACCATAGTCGATGAATGAAACGCCTGGCGTGGAACTTGCATTAACTAGTACGTCAGTCAATTGCTTTTGAACTTCGCTTTCGCTTCCAGTCAGCGTATATTTTTGAGCAGGTACGGCAGCACCCGTATCCCAAGCAATTTTCGGCCATTGCGTAGTGCTAAACAGGTAATCGAAGAATTTCTTAGCTTCTTCTGGGTGCTTGGAGCTGTTCACGAGTGAGTATCCGCCGCCGTTCCAAGCAATCAGATCGGTAGCTTTACCCTTGCCATCCTCTGCGATCGGGAACTTAGCGACTGTCAGATTGTTACGGAAGTCTTCAGGCAAGCTTTTATTCGTGGCCATGCCTGCTTCCCATGAGCCCATGTACCACATGGCAGCTTTCCCCTGGGTAAATAGGTTTTGTGAAGCGCCGTAATCAGCCGTCATAAAGGCATCTTGGAAAAGCTTTTTATCACGCAGTTGAGCCATGTATTCAGCTGCTTTAAGGAAGCTAGGGTCATCGGTAAATTTTTTCTTCTTGTCAACCGCATCCAAAATAAGGTTTTGATCACCGCTATAGCGTTGAAGAATGTTTTGGTACATCTCGCCGAAGCTCCAAAGATCTTTGCCGTTAATGGACATTGGCGCGATACCTTTATCGCGGAAAGCTTGGATAGAGCTCAGCAATTCCGTGAAAGTAGTTGGAACTTTTACACCGTTATCTGCAAATAGTTTCTTGTTGTAATAGATGACTTCATAGTCGCTGTTACGTGGAAGACCGTATGTCTTGTTGTCAAACGTGAATGATTTATATACGCCTGGCAAGAAGTTAAATTTATCACTGTTGTAGTCAGCAGGTTTGACTTCCTTAACGTAATTAGCTTTTACCAACGTACTAAGCTCAGCACCGCCGTGAACCATCGTTATGTCAAGGGGTTCGTTGGATGCCATATAGGCTTTCAGCTTGTTCTTGAATGGTTCTTCAGCAAGTGCTTCTACATCAATTTTGATGTTCGGGTTCTCTTTCATATAGTTGTCGATGATCATTTGTTCGGCAAGGCCTTGGCCTGATTTGCGGTCAGGCAGATTCGAAAACAATCGAAGTGTAACTTTCTCGTTTGCTTTCGCGGTGCTAACTGCTCCACCCGCCGATGGACTTGCACTGCTTGTGTTGCCAGTCGTGTTGTTGCTGCCGCAAGCAGACAAAATCGTAACAGTTGCAAGGACACCTGCCGCAACGGACCATTTCTTTTGATAAACCATTTGAATTCCCCCTGATTAGTGTTGGATTGGTTTGGATTTCGTTTCTTTCTGCATAATATCAAAGTGAATCAGAATCGTCAGTAGAGAAAAGACGTGTAAAGTTTAAGAATATCGAATCCAAGTGTTCAGCCATTGCGCAATGGATGCTGGGCGTCTATGATAAAAAGAAATTCAGAAAGTTAGTGATCTATGAAAATGCTTAATTTCTATTTAAACATGAGTCTTAAATATAAAATTATCATTTTGTTCTCTCTCCTAATGACAGTTTTCTCGTTATCTCTGGGCTACTATGCGTTTCGAACATCAGAGAAGCAGATTGTGAATAAGGTTAGTACGACCAATCAGGGTGCTATGAAGGTCGTTGAAAATAACTTTGCATCCTTACAGCGCACCATGAACAATTGGGTAACGGTGTTTAGTATCGCCCCCGTTATTCAAACCATACTTGAACAAAATGGGAACTCGGTCGCTTCACTTGAGCCGTTATTGTTCAGCGATGCGAACTCGACGCTCATGGATCAAATGCTCGTTACGGGTAACTTTGATTACGTTGCTCTGTATGGCAAGTCAGGACTTCCGCTGTTCCAGTTAGCAACAGACGACAGTAGCGGAGCTTTTACGATGGAGTCCATCGAGAAATCCGATATCTATCGCAAAACACTTGAATTGAATGGTTCTTCCTTATGGTTTCCATTGACGGATGAAAATAACACATTTTTGCAAGATAATCGCAATGAAAAAATAGGTATGACACGGATTGTTCGGGATGTGAAGAACGGAAGCAATATCGGCTTTATCTTCGTTGGGGTGAACAAGAAGACCATTCTGAACAGATACCTGAACAACATGTACGACAAGGACCATGGCATCGTCATTCTCGATCAGAATGGTATATCGTTGCTATCTGCGGGCAAGGAGTTCTACTCTGAAACGGCCAGAGAGATGAAACTAAACAACGATGAGAATAAAATTGCCGGCTCCAAGGTCATCACTGTTGGGGGCGAAGACCTGCTTCTTTCGTACAGTACAGGTGAAAATGATTGGCAGATTCTATACACGGTGCCGTTAAGTCTGCTCACAAATGAATTGAATTCGATCAAACTTTTCGTATTTCTAATGATCGTCTGCTGGCTCTTTCTAAGTATTCCCATTCTTATGTTGCTCTCATCGTTCCTAACGGCTCCTATCAAGAACTTACTAACGTCAATGAGGCGATTCCAGAATGGCCAGTTTGATGAAAAGATCGAAATTAAATACGGGGATGAGATCGGACATTTAAGCCATGGGTACAATAATATGGTTGCCAATATAAAAGCGCTAGTCGACGATGTATACGTCCTTCGATTACGCGAGCAGGAAGCAGAGCTGAAAGCATTGCAATCTCAGATAAACCCGCATTTTCTGTATAACATGCTCGATACGATCTTCTGGGAGGCAGAGGCGGCAGGACAAGAGAGAATCGGAGAGATGATTATTAATCTCTCCCGCCTGTTCCGTCTTAGCTTAAATCGGGGGAAAAGTTTCACTAACGTCTCCAAGGAACGGGAACTGTTAGAACTTTATCTGTCTCTGCAGAAAATGCGTTTTAATGACTCGTTAGAATATTTAATCAACATTCCTAATGAATTAGATGACTTCATTATTCTAAAGCTGAGCTTACAGCCTTTCGTGGAGAACGCGATTGTTCATGGCATCGAACGCAAGCGCGGCGGAGGGCATATTCGGGTATCTGGGGTACTAGAAGGTCAACACCTTCGATTCTTAATCGAGGACAACGGTCCCGGCATGTCCCCCGAAGCGATGGCATATATTAAGGAAATGCGCAGTGAGAGCGATATCTATACGGGGAAGGATACAGGCGGTTATGCCGTACAGAACGTTCACGAGCGTTTACGACATTTCTATAAGGATAATTATCAATTAAATTATTCCAGCGAGCCGGGAAAAGGAACCATTGTAGAAATACTTATCCCGGTTGTTAAGGAACTGGAAAGTGGGCAGTAATATGATCAATTTAATGATTGTCGACGACGAAGAGAGAGCAAGGAACGGTATTCGAAAATTAATCGATTGGAACGCCCATGATATCGAAATTATTGCTGAAGCACGGGATGGGGCCGAAGCGCTCGAATGGATGGAGAAGATTCATGTGGATATCCTGTTAACGGATATCCGAATGCCGGAAATGGATGGGCTCTCGCTTATTGAGCAGGTTTCCCAAAGTTATCCTGCAGTTAAATGCATCATTATGAGTGGATATGACGAGTTTGAGTATGCCCAGAAAGCGATGTCCGTCGGGGCCAGTCATTACTTGCTCAAACCGAGCCGAAGACAGGAGATTCTTGATCTCGTTTTGTTGCTGACCCAAGAGATCGAGAAAGAACGATTACAGTCGAGAAGTTTCGAACAGTTGAAGGCAGGCTTTCGCGAAAGTTTTCCGCTGCTTAAGGAGAATACGCTAAGCCGGCTCGTTTTATCCGATAATCCACCCTATTCGCGTTTGCTTGCGAATCTGAAAATGAATGATATTACGCTTTCTGAGCGTTTTTTTTGTGTGGTTGTTATTCAAATTGATAATTTCCATTCGTTTCAAAAGAAGGTAGGGAGCGAGGATATCGAGCTCTACAAATATGGATTGAAAAACATCGCCGAAGAGACTCTCAGCTCATTGGGACGATGCGTGGCCTTTGAGTATAACGACGATCTGATCCTGATTTTGAATTCGGAGGACTGGCTCAATCATGACGTGCTTAGCCAGTATGCGGAAAAGATTCAGCATAACGCGGATAGCTACCTCAAGTTCACTGTAAGTATTGGTATTGGCAGTATTGGCGCGGAGGTAAGCCATTTGCGTACCTCTTACCAGGAGGCGACTCGGGCGCTAGACGCAAGATTTTACATTGGAAACGAGAAGATTGTTAACTATATGGATGCGGTAGATGAGGAAATTGAACATTCTTCTTACCCGCTAGCGCTGGAAAAGGCAGTCATCCAAGCCGTCTTGCAAGGAGAAGAGACGGCTATTCGCGATAATTTGATGTCCTTCTTGCAAGCACTTCATCCAGAGAGCTCATTGAAAGATCAAGTGTTGAATTCGATCTTTTCCCTATTCTTCGCATTGTACAGGCTCTGTATAGAGAAAAACGTCAATGTACAAGCGGTGTTTGGTCAAAATTTAACGAGTATCACACACATGCTGGCACGATCGAGCATGGATAGCATTATGCAAGCGCTAAATGAAACCGCGCTGGTCGTTGGGGAGCAGTTGCATTCAAAAAAGAACAGCAATAAGCTTTTCGACACGGTACTCGCTTACATCCAACAGAATTATCATAAGGACATTAGCCGCGAGACTGTGGCACGTGAAGTGTTCATCACGCCAGGTTACGTCAGTCTTCTATTTAAGCAGCAAATGCAGACAAGCTTCCTCGACTATCTGCATCGGATTCGCATAGACCACGCATGTCGTAAGTTTGCCGACAAGAGTATTCGGATCGCTGATATTGCTCATGAGGTTGGATACCAGGACGAGAAATACTTTTTTCAAGTATTTAAGAAGTATACGGGAATGACGCCCAACCAGTATCGGAATCAAACAACCGAAATCAATTGATTAAGGCAACGTAGATAAGTCGGAATATCTAAAGTCAGAAGTCGTATTCGTGGTAAGCTGCTGCGGCCCTCTTGTCCTACACTGAATCTATATCAGCTAGGAAAGAAGGGGAAAGCGATAAAGCAGATAACGATGAAACAAATCAAAGGAGTAAACTTAGGTAACTGGCTTGTTCTAGAAAAGTGGATGAACCCGACTATGTTCGCTGGAACAGAATGCGAAGATGAGACATGGCTTTGCAGAACCTTGCCCCAAGATATAAAAGTCGACAGATATACCCAACATAGAGCAACATTCATTACTGAGCGTGACTTTGCGTATATTGCCAGCAAAGGCTTAAACACTGTCCGTATCCCCGTTCCATATTTTATCTTTGGAGATGTAGAACCTTTTGTGGGCTGTATTGCGTACCTGGATAAGGCCTTCAATTGGGCTGAGAAATATAAGCTTCAGATTCTGATTGACCTTCATACGGTCCCTGGGAGTCAGAATGGTTTTGACAACGGTGGACTCTGTGGTGTGTGCAAATGGTGTCAAAATCCGGAAGCAGTGGAGTTCGTGCTGACAGTACTGGAACGAATGGCGCAGCGTTATGGAACAAGAGAAGGTCTATGGGGGATTGAGATCCTTAATGAGCCTATATCCGAAGAAGTGTGGAATCTTGCAGATATTCCGAATCGCTATCCTGCGGTCGATCAGGAAGAGGCTGCGGGTTCTGGAGGAGTACCAAGCGATTTCCTCCGTACCTTCTATGTAGAGGCATACCGGAGAATAAGAAAGTATTTACCAGAGGATAAGGTTGTCGTATTCCATGATGGATTCAGGCTTCGTGAGTGGAAGGATTTCATGAGAGAAGAGGAGTTCGTTAACGTTGTTCTGGATACGCATCAGTATCTTATGATTGCAGAGATAATGGGTTGTGCCAACAATCTGGATGCCTACCTCGAATTTATAGAGAAGAACTTCGCTAAAGATATTGCTGAAATGCAGGCATATTTTCCGGTTATCATCGGTGAGTGGTGTGTCTTCAATAACGCAGAGGGTTTAAAAGAAATGAACGCAGAAGAACAGAAGTCGCTCTATCAGAAACTTGCCCATGCACAGCTGCTTGCTTGGGAAAAGGGGCAGGGCTGGTTCTACTGGAATTACAAGCTGCTGCTTGATACGGTGAACGATTCAAAAACAGAAGGCTGGGACAGCTGGGATATGGGCAAGAGCATCGATCAAGAGTGGTTGCCGGATAAGTATTGATTTCGCTAAGCTACCTAAGGATAGGTAGCTTTTTTCGATTGGCGGTATTGTAAGGGGCTCATCCCCGTCCACCGTTTAAATTGTCTGCTGAAATGAGATAAATGAGAATACCCCAATATCGTGGCAATATGTTTGAGAGGTAGATCGGGCTGTGCAATGAGGACTTTAGCTTCATGCAATTTAAGGTCAGACAAATATTGCCGCGGAGACATCCCATAAACTTTGCGAAATACCTCGAGCCCATAACCAGGGCTGATCCCAAGTGAAGAAATCATCTCCTCGATACGAAAAGAATTTCCAGTCGCTTCTTCATCCATCGGAGAATGTGAATTGAAGGATGCTTTTATGGCTTCAGCAATCGCTTTCGCATACTGAACGGAATTAGGAGGTATGCTATTATACTGATCCTGTGCCAGACAGACGATTTGCGATAGGATTCCAAATAACTCAAATAAAGTAGCTTGTAAGCGAAACCGATCTGCTGTCGTATATTCGCGAGGCTGCCCAGCCATGACAACCCAATAATCGAGAACTTTTCGAAGTTTACCATTTTCCTCGGTTTCAGCTGGGAAGAGGATTTTAGAGTTAGTGATCATTTCTTGACGAAATAAGGGGTCATCTACGTTGAAATGGGCAGTGAAATACCTCATGCCTTCTTCTGAAATACAACGGTTAGCGTGTTTGAATCCGGGCGGGATGAGGATAATATCTCCTGCTTGCAGCAAGTAACGATTCTTTTCCATCATCGTTTCCTGGGATCCCTCTAGGATCAAGTTAACTTCAAAGCCAATATGGGATTCAATGGGCATTTCCCAATTGTTCTCCACCTGCTGTAGGTGAGCTCCAAAAAATTTGACATTCCAATCAATCATAGGAAGCCAATTTGCGTTTTCCCAAGTCAAATGCTGTTTTTCCTTAGCCATATCGGTTCACCTTGGTTTTGGGTAAATTTCACGTTGTTTGGACAATCGCGTATAGATCTACTCTCAATCTATAATAAAGAGAGAAAAGGATCAAGTCGTACGAAAAACTGATGGAGGTTTTATATAATGGGAAACGCTAACATACAGTGGATATCAAGCACCAAAGAATCCGTTTGGCAAGAGAAACAAGTGTCTGATCGTGGAATCGGCGATACAAACCTTACCATCACCGATGAAAAATTTCAAATGGTTGAAGGCTTCGGTGGATGTTTCAATGAGTTAGGTTTCGCCGCGCTTGCTCATTTGTCGGAAAAGGAACGTGGGCAGGTTTTACACTCGCTTTTTCATCCAGATGGAGATCATAAGTTCAGTATTTGCCGTCTTCCGATCGGCGCCAGTGATTACGCACTCGAGTGGTATAGTTTAAATGAGACAGACGGAGATTTCGAAATGAATCATTTCTCTATTGAGAGGGATCTGAAATATTTGATTCCGTATATAAAAGAAGCCTTAAGCTATAATCCGAATTTGAAATTTTTCGCCTCTCCTTGGAGCCCTCCAACTTGGATGAAGTTCCCTAGAGCTTATAACTATGGCACATTACGCTGGGAAAAGGAAATACTAGCAGCATATGCGCTTTATTTCGTCAAATATGTAGAAGCGTATCGCAATGAAGGGATTACGATTCATCAAATTCATGTTCAAAACGAAGTCGTTGCGGATCAAAAATTCCCATCCTGTTTGTGGACAGGAGAACAGCTGCGTGATTTCATTCGGGATTATTTGGGCCCTGCTTTCGAGAAGCATGGGATTGATGCCGAAATTTGGCTGGGAACGATTAATGCACCAGAGCCGTGGCAGGAATGGTTGAAAAAATCGTCGTCTGATTTCAATGCCTATGCTTTTACCGTGCTAAGTGATCCTGAAGCTTACAAATATATTAAAGGTGTCGGTTACCAATGGGCCGGAAAATATGGTATCCAGCGAACGGTTCAAAGTTATCCGGAACTTCGTTATATGCAAACAGAAAATGAATGTGGAGACGGTACGAATACATGGGATTATGCCAAATACATTTATAATTTGTATCAGCATTATTTCACGAACGGCGTGAATGCCTACATCTATTGGAACATGGTGCTTGAGCCGAAGGGACGCAGCACGTGGGGCTGGGAGCAAAACTCGATGATTACGGTAGATCCAGCGACCAAGGCAGCGACTTTCAACCCAGAATACTATGTGATGAAGCACTTTTCCCACTTTGTTTCTCCAGGATCTATCCGAATAGGCTTAAAAGGTCCATGGACCGGAAATGCGCTTGCTTTTGAAAAGCCAAACGGAGAAAAAGTGGTCGTGGTCGCCAATCCGTTTGCAGAAACAAAGGTTGTTCGTTTATCAGATGGGACAAGGATTCATACATTTGAACTTGAACCGGATTCTTTCAATACGATTGTGTTTAATGGAGGAAATGGGCGATGAAAGAGCTGCTGTATGGTGGTGCGTATTATAGGGAATATATGCCTTATGAACGATTAGATCAAGATATCCAGATGATGAAGGATGCCGGTATTAATGTGGTGCGAATTGCCGAATCGACATGGAGCACGCATGAACCGCAGAACGGGGTATTCGAGTTTTCACATGTCGATCGGGTGTTGGATGCGATGCATGAAGCCGGCATTAAGGTCATAGTAGGAACTCCCACATATGCAATTCCTACTTGGATGGTAAAAGAGCATCCAGACGTTCTGGCCGTAACTCCGAAGGGGCCGGGACGTTACGGGGCTCGTCAGATTATGGACATTACGAATCCGACGTATTTGTTTTATTCAGAAAGAATTATCCGTAAACTGATTGGACATGTCCAAAATCACCCTGCTATTATCGGTTATCAGGTAGATAATGAGACCAAGCATTATCATACCGCAGGTGCGAACGTTCAATTCATGTTCGTGAAATATATGAAAGACAAGTTCGGAAGCCTGGAACGTCTCAATCAAGAATTCGGGCTGGACTACTGGAGCAACCGAATTAACAGTTGGGAGGACTTTCCTTCCGTCGTCGGTACGATCAATGGCAGTCTAGGGGCAGAATTCGCCCGATTCCAAAGAAAGCTCGTCACCGATTTTCTAGCTTGGCAAGCATCTATTGTAAATGAATATAAAAAACCAGGTCAGTTCGTCACACATAACTTTGATTTCGAATGGAGAGGGTACTCTTTCGGCGTCCAGCCGGATGTAGACCATTTTGCTGCATCGGCGTCTTTGGATATCGCCGGAGTCGACATTTATCACCCTTCCCAAGATGAACTCACAGGAGCCGAAATTTCCTTTGGCGGAGACGTTACACGTTCACTAAAAGGAAGCAATTATTTCGTTTTGGAAACGCAGGCGCAAGCTTTTCCGAACTGGACGCCTTACCCAGGACAGTTACGGCTTCAAGCTTTCAGTCATCTGGCCTCTGGGGCCAACATGGTCTCTTATTGGCATTGGCATTCGATACACAATTCATTCGAGACCTACTGGAAGGGCTTGCTAAGCCATGATTTCGAACCGAATCCAGTTTATGATGAAGCCAAGACAATCGGCCGCGATTTCCATCGATTGTCGCCGTATCTTGTGAACCTGCAGAAATCGAATCGGGTTGCGTTGCTGGTCAGCAATGAGGCTTTGACGGCGATAGAATGGTTCCCTCTGCCTGGGCAGAAGACTAACTATAATGACGTGGTTCGGCTTATGTACGACCAGCTTTATAAGATGAATGTCGGCTGCGATATGATTCATCCGGACAGCGAAAATCTGGAGAGTTATGACTTGATCCTTGTTCCGGCCTTATACGCAGCGTCGGATGAACTGCTGGAGCGGTTGAACGCTTTCGTCAGAAATGGCGGGCATGTTGTATACACGTTTAAAAGCGGCTTCACCAATGAACATGTCAAAGTACGCACCACGCTTCAACCCGGTATGATCGATGAAGCTTGCGGTATCCGCTACAGCCTATTTGTGGAGCCGAAAGCCGTTTCATTCAAGGGTGACCCTTTTGAAGTTGGACCCGAGGACAACACAGTGAACACATGGATGGAACTGCTTACGCCTACGACAGCAGAAGTATTGGCCTCTTATGACCATCCTCATTGGGGAGCGTATGCGGCAATTACAAAGAACCGATACGGAAAAGGCACTACGACTTATGTTGGCTGTCTGCCGAGCGCTGCCGTGATGAGTAAAGTGCTAGAAAAGGCGGTTAAAGACGCCGGACTTTGGGGGAAGGATCAGGATATCCACTATCCCCTTATTGTGAAATCGGGTGTTAATGACCAAGGGAAGACGGTCCGTTACTATTTCAATTACTCGGATCGTACCGAGACTTTGAAGTATCCCCATGCGGATGGGAAAGAATTATTGAGCGGGCAGGGAGTGAAGCAAGGGGCGGTCAGGGAGTTGACTCGCTGGGGAATTGCGATTGTCGAAGAATCGTAACTGCATATGGTATAAAAGAGACTGCCCAGAGTGGCAGTCTCTTTTGTGTAGAGTTGAACGAATAGATCAATTGAAAGGCGGAATAAGAATTGGCGGTTGTACCTTTTTGGCCTAGTCTATCGATGCATGATTCGCTCGCGAGGATAGTCTCTCGATGAAATGAGTATCGACCTTGATCTTAGTGCCAGCACTTTGCTCTAACTCAATCGATTCAATAAGTAGATCTACAGCGAGATAAGCCATTCTCTGCTTTTCTACATGGACGGTCGTTAATTCTGGCGAAACAATAACCGCTTCGGAGATATTGTCAAAACCGATAACGGACACGTCATTTGGTATTCGGTATCCGAGTTCGTGAAGTGTCTTCATAGCGCTGATGGCGATATAATCGCATTCGCAAAATAGAGCGGTGGGCAAACGATGCCCTTCCTTCAGGAACGCGAGCAACTGAGCTTTGAGCGAATCTTGGGAGGATAGGATGGTAGGCGCTACGGAAAATCTGTGGGTATTCAGAATCTCTCTGCCATGTTCTTGAATGGCTGAGGAAAAGCCACGCTTTCTCTCCTCGAAATTATGAATTCTGACATTCGATTCAATATAGCCAATATCGGTATGCCCTATCTCACAGAGATGAGTGCCTGCTTGATATGCACCCATAAAATTGTTAATTTCTACAAAATGAATCGGCAAGGTATCAAAGCAGGTGTCCAAAACAACGAGATGCGATTGAAGTTTATTAGCAATATCTGCGATTTGATCCCTATTTAAGTTCGTACCTAGAAGGACGACGCCATTGCTCTTTTTTTCCTCTGCAACCATCCGAATATCCCTCTCCAAAAACTCCATATCGATGGAGGAAAAAAGCAAGGAATAGCCCTTCGTACGGCATCGTTCCTCTATGAATTGGATAAGTTCCCTGAAGAATGGTTGTTGATAAAACTGTTCTAATACGATTCCGGAGTTTGAAATGACTAAAAAAGTAAGTGATTTAGCTGTATGGTCAATGGACGGGGATTTTGCTCTAGGGAGGTATCCGCTTTCCTGGGCGATTTGCAGGATGCGTTCACGTGTTTCTGGACTGATTCCAGGCTTTCCACTGAAAGCAAAGGATACGGCGGATTTTGAAACACCTGCTAATTTCGCAATATCTTCCATCTTCATTATCGGATTCCTCTTTTCATGTTAACTAATTCGTTAAGTAAGTTTAGTTTACAACGATTGATAAATATATACAAGATGAATCTATTTTGTTTAGTTAAGTTTAGTTGTTATATAACTAAATTTTATTTTAAAATAACTAAAATAAGTCGTTGACACCTGAAATTTAGGGTGATAGGATGATTTTATAAAGAAGTTTAAGAAAATAATTCATATCATTAACGATTAATTTTTACGATTGTTTAGTTAATTTATTAAATTTTACCTTACTATGTTTAGCTGTTAATTTATCCATTTATCATTTGATTTTAGAGGAGAGACATGACATGAAGAAATTTAAACTGGGTTACGCCCCTACCCGTCGTTTTGTATTTAGCGCTGAAGATGCTTTCAAGTATAAGGTTCATATCCGAGAGAAAATTGAGAGCTTCGGTTTGGACATCGACATCGTGGACTTAGAGGGATTGAATTCCGAGGGGCTGCTATATGACGATCATATTAATGCGGATGCTATTATTGAACGCTTCAAAGAGGAAAAGGTGGACGCTGTCTTTTTTCCACATTGTAACTTTGGTACCGAGGATACCGTAGCTAGGGTTGGTAAAGCGCTTGGAAAGCCTGTGTTGTTATGGGGACCTCGCGATGAATCACCTCTTGAGGACGGTATGCGTTTGCGAGATACCCAATGTGGGCTATTCGCCACTGGTAAAGTGCTGCGCCGTTTTAATGTGCCTTTCACTTATGTGACCAACAGTCGGGTGAATGATCCAGTATTTGAACGTGGATTTACCAATTTCATTGCTGCTGCGAACGTTGTTCGCAAAATGCGCAACTTGCGTATTTTGCAGATTGGACCTCGACCCGCTTCTTTCTTAACGATGATGTGCAACGAGGGTGAACTGCTGGAGCGGTTCGGCATCGAGATTCATCCCATTACGCTGATCGATATTCAACGGACATCGAAACAGATTGAAAAAGGAAACAGCGCTGAGCTGAATGAAGCCATTTCCTATATCAAAGAAAAGCTTGATTATAGCGAAGTTACCGAGGATGACGTGAAGCGCATCGCAGCTCTGAAGGTAGCCATGAAACAATACGCAACCAAAACAGGTAGCACAGCAATCGCTATCCAGTGTTGGTCCTCCCTTCAAGATGCTATGGGAATTATGCCTTGTCTGGCCAATGCGATTCTAACGGATGAGCAGATTCCGGTAACCTGCGAAACTGACATTCACGGAGCGATTACCTCTATCATGGTGCAGGCTGCTTCGATGAATCAAGCTCCGACATTCTTCGCCGACTTGACGGTCCGTCATCCTGAGAATCCGAACGGGGAACTGCTCTTTCACTGCGGTAATTTTCCTGTCTCTCTATCGGTAGAGGATAAGCCGAAGCTGCGCAAGCACTTCTTGTTCGATGACCATGCGCCAGGTACACACGAAGGGGAAATCAAAGGCGGCGGAATAACGCTGGCTCGCTTTGATGGTGACCATGGGGAATATCAATTGTTTTTAGGGCGTGCACGCGGTATCCAAGGTCCTTATACACGCGGTTCCTATGTTTGGGTGGAAGTAAATGACTGGCCGTTATGGGAAGAAAAGTTGGTGAAAGGACCCTACGTTCATCATGCCGTTGGTATTCATGCTAATGTGATTCCCGCACTTTATGAAGCGTGCCAATATATACCAGGTCTTTCCGCGGATCCGGTGGATCCGACGGTACAAGAAATTCAGGCGTGGCTGCGAGGCGCTGATCTGTAAACTAGGAGGGATAGCATGAACTACTCAGAACTGAAAGCAAAAGCCATCCAGATCCGAATGGATCTACTGAAGATGATACACGGAGCCAAGACAGGGCATACCGGCGGCTCCCTGAGCAATACGGATATTTTGACGGCCTTATATTATAACATTATGAAATTCGATCAACAGAATCCGAAATGGGCCGAGCGGGACCGCTTCATCGCTAGCAAGGGACACTCCGTGGAATCACTGTGGTGCATCCTCGCAGACCTAGGTTTTTTCCCGAAAGAAGAATTAGAGACATTCAGTCAGTTCGGTACACGCCTGATCGGCCATCCTAACAATAAGGTGCCCGGGATTGAAATGAACACTGGTGCACTAGGGCATGGGCTTGCTATTTCGGTAGGCATGGCACTTGCGGCTAAAAGAGATGGTAAGAGCTACCGGGTATTCTGTCTCATGGGTGATGGAGAGCAAGCGGAAGGCTCAGTCTGGGAAGCAGCTATGGCGGGTCCCCATTTCAAACTTGATAATCTCGTGGGTATTATTGACCGAAATCGCCTGCAAATCAGCGGCAGCACGGAAGAAGTCATGGGGCTTGAGCCTCTGGAGGAGAAGTGGGCGGCATTCGGTTGGAACGTTGTTTCCATTGACGGAAACGATATGGAATCGCTTGTAGAGGCTTTCGGGGCGGTACCAAGTGTACCTGGAAAACCTACCCTGATCATGGCCAATACAGTGAAAGGCAAAGGCGTTTCCTTTGCCGAGAATAATCCTGCGTGGCACCATCACGTGCCAAACGATACACAGCTTTCGCAAGCATTGTCAGAACTTTCCGCGGCGCTTGAGCTATTGAGTCAAGAAGGGCAGGTGCGCTAAACATGAATACGATCCCTAACCGTCAGGTTATTTGCGATACACTATTGAGATTGGCTGAAACCGATCCGGATATTATGGTTCTCACCAGCGATTCCCGAGGTTCCGCGGCTATGGCGCCTTTTGCCAATGCATTTCCTAATCAATTCGTTGAGGTCGGCATTGCCGAGCAAAATATTGTTGGCATATCAGCTGGTCTAGCCCATAGCGGGAAGAAGCCCTTTGTCACTTCGCCGGCTTGTTTCCTAAGTATGCGCAGCATTGAGCAGATCAAAGTGGATGTGGCTTATTCTGGTACTAACGTGAAGCTTGTAGGCATAAGCGGAGGTGTCAGCTATGGCGCCCTCGGTATGTCACACCATTCTGTTCAGGATATAGCTGTAGCTCGAGCCATTCCGGGACTTGCGGTAGTATTGCCTGCCGATCGTCATGAAACGAAGAGAATGACAGAGGCTTTAGTTAAGCACCAAGGCGGCGTATATGTTCGTATTGGTAGAAATGCGGTAGAGGATGTCTACGAATCCGATGACTATGAATTCGTCATTGGCAAAGCGGTGACTATGCGTGATGGCACGGATCTCACGATCATTGCTACAGGGGAAACCGTTCGGGTAGCTCTCGATACGGAGAAAGCTCTACAAGAGGTTGGCGTATCCTGCCGCGTTATCAATATGCACACGATTAAGCCGTTAGACGAAGAAGCGATCATTCGGGCTGCTGGGGAAACTGGGCATATCATTACAGTTGAGGAGCACAGTATCTTCGGCGGGCTCGGCGCCGCAGTCGCAGAGGTAGTCGTCCAACATCAAATTGTTCCGATGCGTATTATCGGCATTCCAGATGAACCGGCCATCGCGGGGAAAAGCTCGGAAGTATTCAAGCATTACGGGATCCACACAGATAATCTTAAGCGTGTAGCGCTTGAGATGCTTGGCAAGTAGGTGGGATGCTCATGTTTGAAACCTTTATCCTAGCCATAGATCAAAGTACATCGGGGACGAAGGCCTTGATCGTAGATCGTTCCGGAAGTATTATCGCCCGCAGTACGGCCGAACATAAGCAAAGCTATCCGCAACCTGGCTGGGTGGAGCACGACCCTCTTGAGATTTATAACAATGTGAAAAGAGCTGCTCATTATGCCATGGAATTGGCCGGAATTGACGCCGATCAGTTAGCCGGTCTGACCATCACCAATCAGCGAGAAACGGCCGTGGTTTGGGATCGAACATCAGGTATGCCAATCTATCCCGCTATCGTTTGGCAGTGTCAGCGGACAGCGGATCGATGCGCCGCATATAAAGCTGCCAACATGGAAGATATCGTTCGCGCCAAGACGGGTCTTGTCCTCGATCCTTACTTCTCTGCCACCAAGTGGGGATGGATATTGGAGCATGCAGAAGGCGCTGGGAAGAAACTCGAACAAGGAAAGCTTCTGGCCGGTACAATAGACAGTTGGCTCCTGTGGAAACTCACAGGGGGCAGCGTTCATGCCACTGACTTTACGAATGCCAGCCGAACGTCATTATTCAATATTCATACGTTAGAGTGGGACAATGAATTATGTGAATGGTTCCAGATTCCATCGGCCATACTGCCGGAGGTTAAGTCGTCGGATGAGATTTTCGGCTATACACAGGATCCTGAGCTATTCTCAGCAAAGATTCCTATCTCTGGCATAATTGGTGACTCTCAAGCCGCTTTATTTGGCAATCAATGTTTTGATACCGGTATGGCCAAAGCGACGTATGGAACCGGCACCTCTGTACTCATGAACATTGGGGAGAAACATGATCAGCTTGGAAATGGCTTGGTGACTACCATTGCATGGGGGATGAGCGGCAAGATCACCTATGCGCTTGAGGCTATCATCCGCACTTCCGGCGATACGATCAAATGGGTTCGCGATCAATTAGGCCTCTTTCGCAGTTTTGAAGAGATGGAGGAATTGATTGCTCAAGCTCCGAATAACGAAGGTGTATATGTCGTTCCAGCTTTCGTTGGATTAGGCGCTCCTTACTGGGATCCCAATGCCCGAGCAGCTATTATGGGGATGAGCCGGGGAAGTGGAAGGTCGCACATCATCCGTGCAGCGCTAGAGAGCATTGCCTACCAAGTCAATGATGCGGTAAAGTTGATGCAAGCTGAATCCGGCATCCAATTGAAAGAACTGCGCGCAGATGGAGGCGCTTCCGATAACATCACACTTATGCAGTTTCAAGCAGATGTGCTGGAACGTAGCGTCATTAAATCGGAGGTTTCCGAGCTTTCTGCGATGGGTTCTGTTTATTTTGGAGGGCTAGGGGTCGGTTTCTGGTTATCGCTTGATGAGATTAAGAACCGAGGCCAAGTTTATTCTGTTTTTGAATCAAAGATGCAGGAAAACATACGTGATCAGCATATCGCGGGATGGAATCGTGCGGTTACTTCGGTACTATACACAAACAAGAAGACGGAGGCCTAGAAAAATGACGTTAAATGAAAATTCGAAGATAGGTCAAATTTGGGAGAATCCAGCAGGTCGAGCCGTACTGTTGAAATATATACCTCATCTCAAGGATTCCCCATTTCTTTCGTTCATTAAGAAAAATACGTTGCCATCGTATAATACGTTCAATCCGGCTTGGAGTATAGCACCGGAATTGCTGGAGACAATCTTCGCGGAATTATCCACGATTCAAGTTGAAATAAAGACGGAGGAAGAGATCTTTCCAGTGCTCGATTATGAGAACGAATCCGTAGGTTTGGGGTCAGCGACAACCAAAGCGCCTGATCAAATCGAAAAATGGGGCGTCTACGAGCTAACGCTGTTAGGGCCGCAACACGGCAATCCATTTGTGGATGTAAGTTTGGAGGCTGAATTCAGCTTTGAAGGCCGAGTTGTCCGAACCCTAGGCTTTTATGACGGGCAAGGTACTTATCGGATCCGTTTTATGCCGGATACGGTAGGTACGTGGACGTACAGTACCCATAGTAACGCGCGTTCCCTTAGTGGACTGACAGGGCAATTTATATGCACAGCCCCGACTGAGGGGAACCATGGACCGGTACGGGTCAAGCATACCTTCCATTTCGCTTACGAGGACGGTACGCCATATATTCCGGTCGGGACCACCAGTTACGTCTGGACCCATCAAGGCAATGAGTTGGAGGAGCAGACGTTAGCTACGCTTAAATCTGCCCCTTTCAATAAGATGCGAATGTGTGTCTTCCCAAAATCCTATCAGTTCAATGCGAATGAGCCTGTTTATTACCCTTACGAGGGTTCCGCCCCGGAGGGTTGGGATTATACGCGATTTAATCCTGATTTCTTTCAGCACTTGGAAAATAGAATTGCTGATCTTGGGAAGCTTGGAATCGAAGCAGACTTGATTTTATTCCATGGTTATGACCGTTGGGGCTTCTCCGAAATGTCCAAGTCCGCAGATGACCGTTACCTGCGTTATCTGACAGCTCGGTTATCGGCTTATCGTCATGTCTGGTGGTCACTCGCCAATGAGTACGATTTGATGTGGAAGAAGGAGACGGAGGATTGGGAACGCTTCGCGAAGATCGTAACGGAGAATGATCCGTACCATCATTTAATCTCCATTCACAACTGTTTCGGTTTCTACGATTACAATCGGCCTTGGATAACTCATTGCAGCATCCAGCGGGTCGATGTTTACCGGACTGCGGAAAATACCAATGAATGGCGGGAGCAGTGGCAGAAGCCTATTGTCATTGATGAATGCGCGTATGAAGGTAACATTGATCAGGGCTGGGGTAATATTTCCGGACAGGAAATGGTACGCCGATTCTGGGAAGGTGTCATTCGAGGCGGCTATGTCGGTCACGGTGAAACCTATTTGCATGACGAGGACATCCTGTGGTGGTCCAAGGGGGGGAAACTTTACGGAAGCAGTCCTGAACGTATTGGCTTCCTGCACAAAATTATGGCAGAGGGACCTACAGAAGGTCTGAATCCATTAAAGTCCGAGTGGGACGCTCCGTCAGCGGGCGTTCCAGATGAATATTACTTGTACTACTATGGCTTTAACCAACCCAGTTTCAGGACATATAGCATGAAGCCAGGCATTCGTTATAAAGTGGATGTTATCGATACGTGGAATATGACCGTCCATGAGCAGGATGGCATGTATGAGGGATCCTTTCGGATCGAACTGCCTGGGACACCATTTATAGCCGTTAGATTAAGGAAGATATAAAAGCTGAATGACAACCATAATGACATGCAAGCTGACAACAGTTTGGCATGTCATTTTTTCGCAATAGATATCACCTACATAGTGTTTTGTTCCTGTCTTCGTTGTACAATAGGGAGACCTAACCCTAATTGAGGAGAGCGTCTTCATGCGAAAAATGAAATTATGGCTGAACTCTTTGCGTGTCAAGCTTTTCTCCGGATTGTTGTTCACGATCGTTCCTCTTATCATCGTTCTGCTTGTTATCAATCATTACTCGGCTCAAGTGGTTCGCAACCAAGTGGCCCAGTCCAATAAAAACATGTTGAGCTTATATATGGGGCAGATCGACCGCAATTTGCAGGAAGTGGACAACTATTTGCTCAATTTGTCACAGACGAATTTGGATTTACTTGTATTAGATACGGATAAACGTGAAAACGAAAATAACTATACGAAAGCTAAGCTTTGGTTGTTTAAAACGCTCAATGACAATGTCAGCTATTACAAAGGAATCGATTCCTTCTTTATTTATTCCGACCTAAATAAAGAACTGCTCATGACGCAAGGTTTTGGAACCAGTGTTGAGGAACGTAATCAGGTGGCCCAAGAAATTGAACGGATGCTGCAGGATAACACAGTGACTCCCAATGTTTATCGATGGTATACCTGGCAATCGGAAGGAAATCATTATTTATATCATGTGATAAAAACCGGCGGTGTCTATGTTGGGGCATGGGTGAATGCTAAGAAGCTTATGATCCCTCTTCAGCTCATTAACCTCGGCTCTAATGGCGCGGCGCTGTTAACTTCGGATAAGCTAGTACCCATGAGTCACGGGGATTTAATTGAACAGAAAGGCATTCAATTAACGCTAACCGATCAGGAATATACACTCTCGGGAATGAATGAAGATTATTTAGTAATGGGGGAACCGTCGGAGAAAGGTAACTTTTATTTATTCGCCTTAATCCCCGAGGAAACAGCCTTGGAAAACTTACCCTATCTTCAACGTATTTCATCCATCATTTCGATTGGAGCCATTGCATTTCTGCTGATGTTCATCATTTACATGAGAAAAGTGTTCTTGCTTCCGATCAATCGGATCATTCTGGCGATGAGAAAATTAGGCGATGGGCGTTTGAATTCGCAAATTGAATACTATCCGACTTCTACTGAATTTGGAATCATGAATGAGACCTATAATCGTATGATCACTGAAATTCAACATCTGAAAATTAACGTCTATGAAGAAAAATTAATGCATCAGCACGCGGAACTTAAGCAATTGCAGCTTCAGATCAATCCTCACTTCTTTTTGAATTCACTAAATATCGTCTATAACCTGGCAACGGTAAAGGATTTCAAATTAATTCAGGAGATGACGAAGTGTCTTGTTGCTTACTTCCGGTTTATGTTCCGGAGTAATTCCTATTTGGTAACACTCAAGGATGAACTGCTGCACACCCAAAATTATTTGCGTATTCAGGAGCTTCGATTTCCGGGCATTTTATCGTATGGGATCGAAGCGCCAGACGCCGTTCTTTCGCTGCAGATTCCGCCGCTTGTCATTCAGACGATGGTGGAGAATTCCATTAAACATGCTGTTAATATGGACGAACAGATACGCATCGATATCCGGGTAAATACAGAGGAAGACGAAGAGAATCGACGGGTGGTTATTCATATCGAGGATACAGGAGCAGGCTTTCCGGAGCCTATTTTAGCAGTATTGAAGGGGAATATGGATTTGACTAGTGAAGATGGGGAACACATCGGCATCTGGAATGTCAAACGTAGACTGCACTTGTTGTATTCGGATAAAGCCGCTATTGATTTTTATAATGAAGTCGGTAAAGGCGCGTGCGTGAGGATCCGTATACCGGCAGATTTTCAACTAACAGGAGATGAGTAAAATGGTTCATGTATTAATCGTCGACGACGAAGTGCACGCCGTGAGGGGATTACAGGCTGGCGTCGACTGGGACAAGCTCCATATTGGTACGGTTCATACAGCCCATAGCATGAAGCAGGCTCAGGAGATCTATGCAGCATCCCCGGTTCATTTGATGATCTGCGATATCGAAATGCCGCAGGGCTCCGGCATGGATTTATTAAGCTGGGTTAGAGAACATTATCCTAGAACAGAGACGATATTTTTAACGTGTCATTCCGATTTTTCGTATGCGAAGCGTGCGATCCAATTGGACAGCTTTGAGTACTTGTTGAAGCCTGTGGATTACGAGGAGCTAGAAGATGTGATCCTGAAGGTTTTGTCCAAAATAAAAAAAGATCAGGAGCTTCATTCTTTCGAAGAAACGTATAAGCATTATTATCAGTTATGGGAATCCCATCAGCCATTGATGAAAGAACGCTTTTGGCAGGATCTGATCCAACAATCGATTCCCTCCAACCCGGAAAAAATTACGGAGCATTTACAAAAGTATAATGTATTGTCTTTGAATGCCATGCGGTTTGTGCTGATTATGATACGTGTGAGGCGTTGGCATAAGAATTTGAATCAGCGGGATGAACGCATTATGGAATATGCGTTGAAGAATGCCGCGGAAGAGAACATTACGCGAAACAACACGTATACAGCGATCATCTCTCCGGAAAATGGATGTTTGTTGATCATGGTTCCTTATGAGCGCCAACATCAAATGAAGGAGCTGCGCGAGGCATGCGAGGAATACGTGCAATCCTGCAATCAATACTTTTACTGTGATCTATGCTGTTATATCAGCGAACCTGCCTCGCTTCATGAAGTCGTACCCATGGTGAGCAGGATGAACGATTTGGATCGAGACAATGTCTCCGTGGTAAATGAAACCATCGTGCTTTGGGATGTGAAGAAAGGAGCGTCCAAGGTAGAGCTACCATCTTTGAATGATTGGGCAGAGTTGATGAAGCAAGGGTCTAAGGAAAAGCTGCTAAACGAGGTTAAGTTATTGTTCCAATTGTTAAGAGAGACCAGAGAAGGAATTGGTGCTCCGCTCTTGCACAGCTTCTATCAGGATTTTCTCCAAATGCTTTTCTTTGTTCTTCAAATGAAAGGATTACAAGCGAATAAAGTATTTGCAGCTAATCTATTCACGGAAAAGCCGGAATTGGTACTGAGATCTATAGCCGCCTTGGAAGAATGGGTGCAATATGTGATAGAGGTAGCGATGAATCAGATCCATTCGACGGAAGGGAGCATGTCGGTCGTTGAAAAGGTGATACAATACGTTGCGAATCATATTTCCGTTTCGGAATTATCAAGGGATGATATCGCAGCACACGTATTTTTAAACCCGGATTATTTGACACGGGTATTCAAGAAGGAAACGGGCTTATCTATTTCCGACTATTTGCAGCAGCAGCGGATCCAATATGCCAAGGATCTACTTGCAGGCTCGGATAAATCCGTTATCGAAGTTGCGCTGTTGGCGGGTTATTCGAATGTTTCTTACTTCTCGACGCTTTTCAAGAAAGCGGTTCGTATGAATCCCATTGAATATCGAAAGCAGTTTGAGAAAAGATAGAAAGACTCCGCCCTAATCAACATAGGCGTGGGGTCTTTTTTTTCAAATAAGTCGGATAATCTAAAGTGGAAAGTCGTATTCGTGGTGAGCAGCCTAGTTCATCTTCTTCTATACTTAAGCTATACAAGTGAAGGAGATGACATCGGGATGAATACCAAAGCGGAAGTTCTATACGAGAGCGCGGCGATAGGAAGGAAGTCGAGTACGTTGCAAAAGATGTGGAAAACGTTTAAACGTTACCGTGCGCTATTTTTAATGGTCTTGCCTGGCATGATATATTTGATAATTAACAATTATATCCCCATGTTCGGGATAGTGATCGCATTTAAAAATATAAACTACCGCAAAGGGATATTCGGAAGTGATTGGGCTGGTTTCAAAAATTTCGAATATTTGTTTAAAACGGCCGATGCTTGGGTTATCACACGAAATACGCTTTTGTACAATGGGTTCTTCATTATCATTAATTTGGCTCTGGCTGTGGCTGTTGCTATTTTACTGAATGAAGTGAAAAATCGATTTATGTCCCGCTTTTACCAGAGTGTTATTTTACTGCCTTATCTGATTTCTATGGTTATTGTTGGCTATTTGGCACTTGCGATGTTGAATGTAGAGAATGGATTCCTTAATCATCATATTTTACCGCTGTTTGGCTTGGAACCCATCTCATGGTATTCGGAACCGAAATACTGGCCCTATATCTTGACGCTCGTGAACATTTGGAAAAACGTAGGTTACTTATGTATTATCTTTCTGGCTTCTATTGTCGGAATCGATCACGAATATTATGAAGCAGCAACATTGGACGGTGCGAACAAATGGCAGCAAATCCGGACAATCACACTTCCGCTTCTAGCACCTACAATTATTGTCATGGCGTTATTGAGCATTGGACGTATTTTCTATTCGGACTTCGGTTTATTCTATCAGGTGCCTCTCAATTCAGGGCCGCTTCAGCCAACGACGGATGTTATTGACACGTATGTATATCGAGGTTTAATGACACTGGGTGACATCGGAATGTCTTCAGCGGCTGGATTCTATCAATCAGTGGTTGGCTTCATACTCGTGCTTATATCGAACTTTATTATTCGCCGGAAAAGCCCGGACCAAGCCTTATTTTAAAGAAAGGAACGTGCTCTCATGAAATCGAACCACATGAATCAATACATCGTTAACCTGCTCTTTATTATCTTGGCTTGTGCCTGTATCTTCCCGTTTGTGCTGCTTATTATGGCTTCCTTTACCGATCAGAAGGCTATTATTAACGAAGGTTATTCGCTCTTTCCGAGTAAGTTAAGTTTGGAAGCGTACAAGTTTATGTTGAAGAGCGCCGCTTCTTTGTCCCGCGCTTATGGCATTACTATATTCATCACGGTTATCGGAACTGCTGTGGGCCTCGCAATCTCGACTATGCTTGCTTATCCATTGTCACGAAGTGATATGCCACTTCGTAAGGTCATGTCGTTTCTCGTATTTTTCACGCTTCTCTTTAACGGCGGGCTTGTATCATCTTATCTTACTTACACAGAATTTTTTCACATTAAAAACACAATCTGGGCACTTATCATTCCAGGTTTGCTAACGAATGGCTTTTATATCTTGTTAATCCGAACGTTCTTCAGTACGTCGATCCCGCCTGCGATTATTGAATCGGCTTATATTGATGGCGCTTCCGAATTCAAAATCTTTTACCGTATCGTGCTTCCGCTTTCGCTGCCGATTTTAGCTACCATTGGACTGATGCTTGGTATATCGTATTGGAACGATTGGTTTAATGGGTTGATCTTTGTAACCGACAGCAAGCTGTTCAGTATTCAGAATATGCTCAATCGGATGCTTAGCGATCTTCAATTTCTGCAGAAGAGTAATATGACCAATACATCGCAAGCTGTTTCGAACATCCCGACGGATTCGATTCGCATGGCAATCGCCGTTATCGGAATCATTCCGATCTTCTGCGCCTATCCATTCTTTCAGAAATTTTTTGTCAAAGGTCTTACGCTTGGCGCTGTTAAAGGATAAGAGCCGGGGCTATTCTTGAATCTTCGGATTCAATTAGCATAGATCAACAATCATACTTGCCATATTAGGGGGATAAAAAATGGAAATGAAATGGAAAAGAGTAAGTGGACTGCTAAGTGTTGTTCTGGCGTCAGCTACCTTGCTGTCAGCTTGCGGAAGTAGCGATGGTGATAAAAAAGCAGCAACGGGCAGCGCGCAGCCGAACAATGCCAAGCCTTACGAGATTACAATGGCCTATTTGCAACTGAATGATATGCCTGATACGAATCTGGTAGCGGATGCAATCAGCAAAATTACGAAAGAAAAAATCAATGCAACCGTTAAGTTAGTACCTATCGGTATTTCCGCTTGGACACAACAAACGAATTTGATGCTGGCAGGAAATGAGAAACTCGATCTGATGGTTTCTTCCTCACTTATAGGAAACTTTGGCAGTCAAGTTGCCAAAGGCCAACTGGAACCACTTGATGACTTGCTGAGCAAATATGGAAAAGGCCTTGTAGACGTAGTAGGACAAAATTTGATTAATGGATCCAAAGTTGACGGTAAAGCCTACGGGGTTCCGAGCCTAAGGGACATTGGTTCCGACAATGGACTCATTATGAGAAAAGACTTGGTGGATAAGTACAAGATTGATTTGAGCAAAATCAAAACTTGGGCGGATCTGGAACCGGTGTTCCAAACAATCAAGGATAATGAGCCGGGACTTGCGCCATTGGTTCAGCAATCCAACACCTTACTGCCTGGAACGAATATGTACAACTCCATTGTGGATACATTAGGCGATAACCTAGGTGTCATTGCAGACCCGGGTAATAGCACCAAAATTGTGAACCTGTTTGAAACGAAGGAGTTTACGGATAGTGTAGCCATGGCTCGCAAATGGTATCAAGCCGGTTACATTAATAAGGATATTGCAACTTCTCAAGAAGCGGGAGCCAATCTGGTCAAAGCCGGCAAGGCATTCTCCTATACATCCAATATGAAGCCGGGCTTCGAGCAGCAAGAATCGAATCTGACGGGGAAAGAAATGGTTGCTGTTCGTCTGACGAAGCCATTGCAAACTTCCGTTTCTATTACTGGCTTTATGATGTCCATCACCAAGAATAGTGAAGATCCTGAAAGAGCTATGCAATTCATGAACCTCATGTACACCGATAAGGACATCGCTAACCTGATCTCTCTGGGCATCGAAGGAAAGCACTATGTGAAGAAATCGGGTAACATCATTGCACTGCCGGATGGCGTCAAGCAAAGCGGATACCAATTCAACCAATGGGAAGTCGGAAATAACTTCTTGACCTATGTTTGGGAAGGTACGGATCCGAAAATTTGGGATCTGACAAAAGCGCATAATGACAATGCAATTAAGTCGAAAGCAGTCGGCTTCACATTTAACGTAGATCCAGTTAAAACAGAAATCGCTGCAGCTACTAACGTAATCAATCAATATAAAATTGGGCTGGAGAGCGGTACGTTAGATCCGGCTTTGACGGCCGAATTCAATACAAAGCTCAAAACTGCCGGTCTTGACAAGATTATCGCTGAGAAACAAAAGCAGATCGATGCTTGGGCAAAAGCTGCAGGAAAATAAGTTTGATCTTGAACCGTACTCTACAACAGTGGGGTACGGTTTTCACTTGTAAATCTGGATAGTGAGAAATGGGACGATCTAGCTATGAAATGGTTAGGTAAAAGCTTTGAAACAAAATATATACCTCGGGAGGAATAACGATGAATTCGAAAATTAAAGAACTAATTTCCAAATTAACGCTGGAGGAAAAGGCCGGCTTATGCTCGGGTTTGGATTTCTGGCATACCAAAGGTATAGAGCGCCTTGGAATCCCGTCACTCATGGTGACGGATGGTCCTCACGGCTTACGGAAACAAAAAAAAGACGCTGATCACCTTGGCCTTCACAACAGTGTGCCTGCTACCTGTTTTCCATCGGCTGCAGGCATGGCCTCTTCGTGGAATCGGGAGCTAATCGGCAAAGTCGGCGAGGCACTGGGGAAGGAATGCCAGGCGGAAGACGTTGCGGTACTTCTCGGCCCGGGAGCCAATATCAAACGTTCACCTTTGTGCGGCAGAAACTTCGAATACTTTTCGGAGGATCCGTACCTTTCTTCGGAAATGGCGGCAAATCACATAAAAGGCGTTCAAAGTCAGGGTGTTGGCACCTCGCTCAAGCACTTTGCCGCGAATAACCAGGAGCATCGGAGAATGTCCGTTGATGCCATCATTGATGAGCGGACACTGCGGGAAATCTATTTGGCCAGCTTTGAAGGAGCTGTGAAGCAATCACAACCGTGGAGTGTGATGTGTTCTTACAATCAAGTCAACGGTGAATATGCTTCGGAGAACGCGTTTTTGCTGACACAGGTTTTGCGGAATGAATGGGGTTTTGAAGGCTTTGTTGTTTCAGACTGGGGTGCGGTTAACGAGCGCGTAAAATCTCTTCAGGCTGGATTAGAACTGGAAATGCCTTCAAGTGCTGGCATCGGAGATGCCAAGATTGTTGCGGCAATTAGAAACGGCGAGCTTTCAGAGGAAACGCTGAATCTTGCGGTCGAACGGATGTTGACCTTCATTTTTAAGGCTGCAGATAGCAGTAAGACAGACGCTGTTTACGATACTGAAGCACATCATCGGTTGGCTCGAGAAGCTGCGCATGAAAGCATGGTGCTTCTCAAGAATGAAGGGGGCATCCTACCGCTTCGCAAGCAAGGGAAGATTGCTGTAATCGGTGAATTTGCCAAGAATCCGCGTTACCAAGGCGGCGGCAGCTCCCATGTCAATCCGACCAAGCTGGACGATGCGCTTGAAGAAATGATGAGTGTGGCAGGAGATGCGGCACAAATCAGCTATTCGCAAGGCTACAAGCTGGATAGCGACGATATCGATGAAGATTTAGTAAGGGAGGCCAAGGAAACGGCGGCGAAGGCGGATGTCGCGGTCCTATTTGTTGGACTGCCAGATCGGTACGAATCGGAAGGATACGACCGGACGCATATGGCCATTCCAGTCAATCATCGCGCACTGATCGAAGCAGTGGCAGAAGTTCAAAGCAACCTCATCATTATCTTAAGCAACGGCTCGCCGGTTGAAATGCCTTGGATCGGCAAAGCGAAAGCGGTGTTGGAAGGATACTTGGGAGGTCAAGCCTTTGGCGGTGCGGTAACAGACTTGTTGTTTGGACTCGCGAATCCGAGCGGTAAGCTTGCGGAAACGTTCCCTGTGAAACTAAGTGACAACCCTTCCTTTTTGAATTTCCCGGGTGAGGGCGACAAGGTGGAATATAAGGAAGGCGTATTTGTCGGTTACCGGTATTACGATACGAAAGAGATTGAGCCTTTATTCCCATTTGGGTTCGGTCTCAGCTATACCAAGTTCGCATACAGCGATCTGCGGGTAGACAAATCAGCGATCAAAGATAATGAGACGGTTACCGTTCAAGTGTCTGTGAAAAATACAGGGAACTATGCCGGAAAAGAAATCGTTCAACTCTATGTAAAGGACGTTCAGAGCAGTGTCAATCGTCCGCAAAAAGAACTGAAAGGCTTCCAAAAAATCGAGCTTCAGCCAGGAGAACAACAAACCGTTACCTTTGTATTGGATCAAAGGGCATTCGCTTACTACAACGTGCAAATCGGCGATTGGCATGTGGAAACCGGGGCATTTGACATCTTAATAGGAAAATCTTCGCGAGATATCGATCTTCAAACAACGATTGAGGTCGAATCCACGGTCACCCTCCCAGGGACCTATAATCGCAACTCACTAATCGGCGACTTGATGGCTAATCCGCTCACGGTCGATAAAGCGAAAGAATTTATTGGGAAATTCGGCTTTGACGCTCTCTTGGGCGATAACCCAGATATGCTGATGGCTATGATGAGATATATGCCGCTGCGAGCAATGATTGGGTTCGGACAAGGGCAATATTCCGAAGAGATGTTGGCTGACGATTTAAAGTACTTGAACGCCATCTCGGAAAGAAATATAACCGTTAGTACGCGATAAAAGGGGGGACATGCATGGTTAATCTGAAAGCAAAACCGTTTCATTTAGACGAAGAAGCGGTTCAATGGGTCAACGAAACGTTACGTGAATTATCTTTGGAAGAAAAGGTGGGCCAACTGTTCATTACCGTAGATCTTCCGTTTGATACTGGGGCCAAAAAGGATTTGCTTGGTATTCGCCCAGGGGGAGTCCATGTATTTGGATTTTCCCCTCATGCAACGAAGCAGCATCAGGCGGCTTTAATCCGTGACTTGCAAAAGCGCAGCAAAGTACCGCTGCTGGTTTCCGGCGATCTTGAGAACGGGGGTCAAGGCGGGGCAGCCGATGGAACGAACCTTGCGTCTAACATGCAGTTGGCTGCGGTAAACGATCCGGACCTCGCAACCGCGTTTGGAGCAGCAATAGAAGCTGAGGGTTACGCTATGGGGTTCAACTGGGTGTACGGACCGGTCATTGACATCAACTACAATTATCAAAATCCCATCGTCAACATCCGCGCATTCGGCGATACGCCAGGTATTGTTGAACAGACTGCTCTTCCCGTTATGAACGCTATTCAGAAGAACAACCGGATGGCTGCCTGCGTGAAGCACTGGCCTGGTGACGGCATGGATGACCGAGATCAGCATAAGGTGCTGACGAATAATACGTTAACGATGAAAGAGTGGCGCGAGGCCTACGGCCGTGTATATAAATCGGCGATCGAGAACGGGGTCAAGACGGTCATGAGCGCTCACATCGCGCTGCCATGCTATTATGAAGAATTGGGAATCACGGACGTAAGAACCAAACATACACCGGGATCCTTATCGTACGAATTGAACACGAAGCTTCTGCGTGAAGAGCTCGGGTTTAACGGACTTATCGTTTCCGATGCTACGTCGATGATTGGTATGACGAGCTTTGGCCGACGTAAAGATATCATTCCGCAATGTATAGCGTCAGGCGTTGACATGTTCCTGTTTACGAATGATATGCATGCTGATTTTCAGGCTATGCTTCAGGGCGTCCATGACGGCGTGCTCACGGAGGAGCGGCTGAATGAGGCGGTTACAAGAATACTGGCTCTGAAAGCTTCACTTGGTCTTCACTTGATTCAGGCGGAAGAAAGGGATCTTGACGTGGTAGGTTCAGATGACCATCTGCAGCTTGCAGCTGAAATAGCTAGTAGATCGGTAACGTTGGTTAAGGACACTCAGGGCCTTCTACCTCTAACACCGCAAAAGCAGAAGCGTATTTTACTATTAGCTGCTTCGGATGAGGCATCCTTTTTTGCCGATAAGGCCGCAACGGGGGACGAGTTTGCCCGGATGCTGCGTGAGGAAGGCTTCACGGTTGTTCGAGAATATAAGGTAAAAGAAGAGGGCAATGAAATAGACGCTATTATTTTTCTTGTTCAGAAATCACCTGGATTCATGCAAAATTCCATGCGTCTCTCACCCCAGGAGACAGGAGGACTCTTCAAATGGTACCCTACACAGGTGCCGACCATGTTTATCTCGCTGGGAAATCCGTACACGCTCTATGAACTTCCGTCAATGCCTACGATGATAAACGCATATAACGCTACTTTGGCGGTACAAAAGGAAATTATTACATGTATGATTGGCAAGCAGCCGTTTCGAGGAGAGTCTCCAATCGATGCTTTTTGTGGTCTTGAGTGGGCCAAGTTATAGGGCGAAGTGGTGAATCTGAACTGTAGGGTACTCATAACTAATATTAGCCTTACGAGAAATCGTAGGGCTTTTTGAATTTTCAAGGTATAGTAGAAGATTTACACCTATGATAATATTGAAAGAAAATGTCGATCGTTGACGAAATGGAGGTGAAGTTTTTGTCGCGGATTTGGCATGATGGAAGAAATGAAAGGATGGTAAATAAAGATGAAAACGTTTTATGACGAATTGAACAGTCTGCAATCCTATAATTTTGCCGATAGGTATGTCAGGAGGGGCGTATCACATGTACAATTTACTCATTGTCGATGACGAAAAAGAAATCCGTGAAGGCTTATCGGTAATCCCATGGCACACCATGGGCGTGAAATTAATGGGAAGCGCTAAACACGGTCTAGAAGCGTTGCAATTTATTTCGGAACACCCTATAGATATTGTATTGACAGATATTCGGATGCCCTTTATGGATGGGATTGAATTAATGACTGTATTGCTGCGGAAACAGCCGTTCATTCGAGTCATCATTTTATCAGGCCACAGCGATTTTGATTATGCACAAAAAGCGTTGAAAAATGGTGCCGTTGATTATTTATTAAAACCTACCCAATTTGACATTCTTTTTCAAACTTTCGAGAGATTGGTTCACAAATTGGATGCTGAAAAACAGGAGGAACTCAGAAAATCCGTTCTTGTTCGCAAAGAAATGCTGTTGTCCAAGCTTCTTCGGGAAGACTTTCTATCCATGTTATGCAAGAACAGGATGTCGGCGGAGGATATCGAGCTGGGATGTTCGGAGAGTGAAATTTTATTCGATGGCCTCGAATATACAATTGCGTTGATTCGGCTTGATCGGATATCTTTAAACGCAAATGCGGTGTCAGATCGCGAACTGAAGCTGATTACTTTTTCTCTGGATAATATTTTATGCGATATTTGGGATGTGCAGGGATCAGCTTATCATCTTGTTAACAAAGAAAATGCAGAATTTTATTTGATTACCGCGAAATCTTCGCCTAAACACGACTTCATGCAAGTCAAGCAGCAGCTATCCAAATTTATGGGGCTATTTAAGTCAACCCTTTCACTAAGCATCGGAAAATCCGTACAGCAAATAACAGAGATATGGAGTTCAGCGCAATCTGCCAAGCAACTATTGGATAACTCACCCGAGGAAGACAGCTGTCATGCGTACAACGCACCTACACAAGATGAAGAAGGCTACACCACACCTGTTAAAGAATCATTTCCTGTAAAAATAACCATCGAAAAAAAGAAAGACAGCCTGGCTGTACAACAAGCCAAACAATTTATTAAGCAAAATTTCCATCAAAGTATTACTTTAAAGCAGGTCGCCAACGAAGTATATGTAACTCCCGGCCATTTGAGTGCGCTTTTTCGAGAATCCGGGGAATCGTATTTGCAATTTTTGACATCCCAACGTTTGCATAAAGCGATTGAGCTATTAGCAGATGTTCGCTTTAAAATATATGAGATTGCTGAATTAGTCGGTTATTCCGACCAAGCTTATTTTTCGGAGATTTTTAAAAAACATACGGGAAAAACGCCGATGGAATTTAGAGAGGCATCCAATTCGTAAAGGGGCTTTAGATATGTTGGTCAACCCTTATTTCAGCAAGCTTAGTCCCACACGCAGACGTATCATTATTATATCTGTCATCCTCACGGTATTAGCGCAAATTGTGCTTCTTAATATTGGTCTGTCTTATGTGAATAATACGAATCATTCTGTCCAGGAAAAAAGAGAGACACATGTATCAAACCAATTTTACAAAAATACATTGACACAGCTTGGCGAACTAAGCAATTTGATGCAACTGCTGCAATCCCCGGATTTTAGCGATTTTTTTAAAGGCGCTATGAATGTCCGGGACGAAGTAGCAGTCACTCAGCAAAAAAATGATTTATTGAGTAAAATGAACGAGCTGCATTTATCAACGAAGATGGTAGAGCGAATTTATTTTATCGGCAGTGATATGAATCAATTGTCTTTGAGCAAAGATACAGATCAGACGTCTTTTAAGGAGTTCCCTAATCTGAGAATGGATTTGCTCCAGGAAGCTAATATAGATCATATTTTTTTGAGAGATAATAACCGTTTGATTCATTATTCGCAAAATGACTTCGAACAACTTCTTACGAACAAAAAAGCAAATATAATTGATGAAAGAGAAGCGGAACTGCGGGAATTCACGAATGGCTTGACGAATAAACTTGTGATTTCGAACGGAAATATGAATGGCGTGCTTATCATAATGGAATTAAATAAGGATTTCTTCCGGTCAGGATTGCCTGAAGTGTATTCCGACGTCTATCAATTTTCGATTATTAACGATAAAGAGGAGCTAGTCTGGTCATCCGTTGCTGCCCAGCAAAAGTCAGCAGACAATACTCAATTAAATTGCCAAGCATGTATAAAGTTGGAAAAAGAATTAAATCCATACCCCTATCGTATCATTTTTAAGCAAACCTCAGATTTTGTCCTCTTTTCTAAACAATCAATTTTATCTGCTTTTATTATATTATCTTGTCTAACTGCACTAGTTACCTTTTTGATCAGTTATTTTTATACGAAAAAAATATTTTATCCGTACCTGGTGCTAACTAATAAAATGAAAGATCAGGCACGGTCAAATGAGCTGATTTTAAAACACATCCCGGACGAGTGGGTAAAAAAAGGATTAAATTCACTATCCCTTCGCAATAATCTGATTGTCATCTTTTCGATTGCCGTCATTATTCCAACCCTTTCGGATGGCTTATTATATTCGCGGGTTTTGAACCAAGCCGTACAAAGCCAAATGAATACTATGGTTCATGAGGTGGGGGATTTTATGAACGTATCGATCCAAAACCGCATGATTTTCATGAATCAGCTGATTAACCAGTTATCCGTAAGCACACAATTGCAAGGATACCTTACCACACAACAGGATCAGGGTACTCTGCGTCTGGTTGGCTCGCGGAATATACAATCAACCATAAATTTGTCCATGTTCCCCGGGTTGAATGAGGTCAATTATTTTGTCTTATTTGATAGCAACGGGCAAAGTTTGTATTCATCTATTTTCTCAAACAACCCCGAGATGTTTAAAATCGAAAGGGATGATTTGGCGGATACAGATGGTCCTTATTGGATTTCCGGTTATACGGATGTGTTCAATCACATCACACCGGCGATTGTCAAACGAATTTATTATTGGCATAAGGGCAATATAACCCAAAGTTTTTTGTTGCTGGTTCCAAGAGATTCATTTTTGACAGAGATTAGTCCGCTGGAGTCGGTTGTTGGAATTAAAGACCCGCAAGGCAAGCAAATTTATTCGTTCCATCCCTATTCTACCGAATATTCGAATTCTTTGTTATGGTCGGGCCGTATACCAGACACGCAATGGCAGTTGAACATTGAATATTCCTATGAAGATATCGTGCTCAAAAACAGTCAATATTTTTATAGATTATTGTTAATAATCGTTCTCATTCTAATATTGTCAATAATAATTTCGTTTATCATCGCTTCTTTTTTGCTAAAGCCTGTCGAAATGCTGAAACGAACGATGAGGATCGTTGGCGAGGGTGATTTTAGTCAAGTGATGAGCTATGGCGGGAATAATGAGATTGGTGAGATTATTCGAAGCCATAATGATATGGTTCTAAGATTAAATAGCGTAATTCGCGAAAATATGAAAATGATGGAGGAGAATGCGAATAATATTTTAAGGGAAAATGAATTGCTGTCTTTAAAGGCCCAAGCAGAGTTGAAAATGCTGCAGGCGCAGATTAATCCTCATTTTCTATACAATACACTCGAAGCGATCAACATGCGCAGCATGAAAAACGGAAACAGTGAAATAAGTCTGATTGTCGGTTCGTTGGCCCAAATGTTCCGCTACAGTGTAAGCAATGGGGTTGGGAAAGTGCCGCTTGCGAAGGAACTGAGCCATGTACAGAACTATATTTCCATTCAACAAATCCGATTTGGCGATCAATTCACTTATGAATTAGAGGTCCCTGAGCACTTAACTCACTTTGCAGTGGTCAAATTTATCCTTCAGCCGATTGTCGAAAATTGCTTGAAGCATGGTTTGGCAGGCTTCGAAGAAGGCGGGATCATACGAATAAAAGTACTACAAAAGGATGAGTTCATGTTTATTGAGGTTAGTGATAATGGTATTGGCATGGATAAGGATAAAGTAGTATGGGTGAATGAAGAGATTCAGAGGAGCATGGATAATCAAATCAACGGATACGAGAATCAAGGCGGCATCGGACTGAGTAATGTGTACCATCGTCTCCAGTTGTTCTACAAAGAACAAGCAGCCATGAAGGTCAGTAGTAGTCCAATGAAAGGAACGACGGTAATTCTTTCTTTTCCTCTCTATCAGGAATAACCGCAAAATACCATAGAAGTCGTCATTTTGTCGGATTGAGGGCTCATTCTGCACAGAATATACTATAAATAGAGAGAAAGAAAACGCTCTCAATACAAAAAAATCAAGGGGGTTCTACATTGAAAAAGAATTTTGCAAAACCTTTCGTCCTCATTCTCTCCACTGCATTGTTGTTATCAGCTTGCAGCAGTGCAAAACCTGATAACAAGACTTCTGGGAACGCAAGTGCTTCGCCTAATGTCCAATCGACAAATAGTACTAAGAGCAGCGATCCTGTGACTGTACGTTTCAACATGGGTGACGGTGAAATTACCAAGGACCAAATCAAAGATTTTGAAACGGCAAATCCGAACATTAAAATTCAAAGGGAAGATGTAGATACCACGAAATTAGCAGCTCAATTAGCAACTGGCGAAGCGCCGGACATTATCCGGATAACGGGTGTAAACGATCTGCCGTCCTATGTCATTCGCGGCATTGCCATGGATTTAACCAAATATATTGATACAAGTACAGTGATAAAGAAAGATGATTTTGTTCCTGCGGTCGATGTTTATCGTTTTGACGGCAAGGTACAAGGCCAAGGTTCTATCTATGGCATTCCTAAAGATTTTTCTACGGATTTCTCGATATGGATCAATAAGAAATTGTTTGCTGCAGCCGGCGTTGAAATCCCGAGTGAAACCGTTCCTATGACGTACAATCAACTTTTCGAGACTGCGAAAAAATTAACGATTAAAAATGGCGATACGATTACGCAATATGGTCTGGCAGGTGGAAAAGGAGAAGCGGATTTACCCTTTCTGATGGATTATTTATTAAGTAAAGGTGTAAGGCTTTCCACAGAAGATAACAGTAAAATTGATTTTACGAAACCGGAAGTCAAACAAGCCTTACAATTATGGGTAGATGGTGTTAAAGGCAACTATGGACCGAACCAGGTCAACCAAGATAAAGCTGCGTGGGGCGGCGAATCCTTTCTGGCAGATAAATTGGCCATGTTTCAAGCCGGCTACTGGTTTTCAGGTCTGCTGCGCGGCGATGAAAAAGCAAAAACGCATTTAGACGATTATGTGATGCTTCCTGCTCCAATAGCTGATGGCGGAACACGCGTATCTCCTACGGGGTCTGCAACAGGCGCCATTATAAATAAGGCTACAAAACATCCAAATGAAGCTTGGAAAGTATACGAATGGTTCTTTGGCGGGAAACCGGCGGAAGATCGTGCGAAAAGCGGTTGGGGCGTTCCGGCTTACAAACATCTCCTTGCGATGATCCCACAAGAAACCGCTTTTGACAAACAAACCTACAAAGTGCTTCAAGATGAATTGAAATACAGTGGTAAATTTATTGAAATGAATCCGTACTTGTTAAACGGAGACGCACTTTTGAAGAAGCAATTAACGCCAGTCTATTTTGGTAAAGCAACACTGGATGAAGCGATGAATGCCTTAAATAAAGATGCTAACAAAATTATTGATGAAGCTAAAAATGTAGCAACAAGCAAATAAATAATGCATGTATATCGAGGGAGAGTTTAGTTGTGCTCTCCCTCTTAAATAAAGAGGAGAGAACCTACAATGAATACACCTGCTCTGAGCGCGACAACGGATGGAAAGAGCAAAGTTCGTAAGGGAGTAAGTGAAAAGACGCGCCGTACGGCGGCATTTTACTTGATGATTTCGCCGTGGTTCATCGTTTTTTTGATTTTTGGGCTATATCCTTTACTCTACGGACTCTATTTAAGCTTTACCAATTTTGTCGGATTTAACATTAACCATTTAAAAATAGTAGGGCTGCAAAATTATAAAAATGTTTTCACAGATACGGATGCCATGTATGCTTTAGGGAGAACATTTTATATTACTATCATATCTGTGCCTATCTCAACACTCATTGGTTTGCTTCTGGCGTTGTTATTAAATCAGAAAATTAAAGGTATGGGGATTTATCGGACGATTTTTTATCTTCCGTCGATTGTACCCGTCGTTTCTATAGGTTTAATGTTCCGATTTTTGTATGCGGACAAGGATGGCATCCTCAACAATATTTTAAAATTTCTCCACCTTCCCACATTAAACTGGTTGAGCTATGATCACGCCACCCTTTCATTGCTTATTATGATGCTATGGGGAGCGGGTGGTTCTATTTTAATTAATCTTGCCGGATTGAAAGGCATCTCGAAAGACTTGTACGAAGCCTCATCCATTGATGGCGCCTCTGCTTTTAAACGGTTTATAAGCATTACAATGCCTTTAATGACTCCGGTTATTTTCTTTAATGTGGTTACGGGAATCATTGGTGTGTTTCAAATGTACATTCAACCGATACTTTTAACAGGGCTAAAGTTTTTAGATGCTCCGATCCGCCCCAATTATTTGTATGCTGTACATGCCTTCCAGCAAGTTTTTGCCTTTCAACGGTTTGCTTATGGGATGGCTTTGTTATGGATCATGTTTATCGTCATTCTTCTGCTGACGATTGTTGTCTTCGCAACAAGCAAATATTGGGTCTATTATGAAACGGATCAGGAGGGATAGAAGATGGAGAACACAGGATCAAGTCGATTCGGTCAATATTTGGTTTATGCTTTATTGCTCGTATTTTCTATCATATTTATCATTCCACTTTTTCTAACCTTTTCCAATTCATTAAGTGCATGGTATTCTATACCGGGATTTTTCCCGCAAGGCTTTCATATCGAAAATTATAAGTTTGCGACAACCATGATTGATTTTTGGAAATATTTAAAAAACACTGTCATTATTTGCGCCATTTCAGTCGCTACGACGACTTTATCAAGCGGGATGGTCGGGTATGCTTTTTCACGGATTCAAGCGCCCGGTAAAAAGTTTTTGTTTATGATTGTCTTATCGACGATGATGGTGCCTGGCATTGTGACACAAATCCCGACCTTCATTTTGTTTCATAAATATGGTTTGCTCAATACGTTTTATCCTTGGTTGATTTGGGGTCTTGGCGGCTCGGCATTATTTATATTTCTATACAGACAATTCTTTTCAGCGATTCCCAAGGAATTGGAAGAAGCGGCAAGGATAGATGGCTGCTCGATCTTCCGTACGTATTGGAATATTTTTCTCCCGCTTTCGCTGCCTGTTATGGCAACTGTTTCAATTATGAGCTTTCAAGGCTCATGGGGAGATTTTATCGGTCCGTTCATGTTTCTGAACGAATCCAATTATCCGCTAGCCGCTGCGTTAGGTACAGTTGGCTATACACTTCCGGGAAATGCGGCTGTTGTTATCCAGCAAGTCGCAGCAGCTGCATCCGTTCTGTTTATGCTGCCGGTCGTTCTATTATTCTTTATCGGTCAACGGTTCTTAATTGAAGGCGTTGTCACTTCTGGTGTTAAAGGGTAGAAATTGGAAATCTTTCATGCTGCGGTGAGGCCGTTCTGTTACTTGCTGCTGTTTATCGTCGCGACCTGAATTGGTTTGGCGTAACGCCAACGAAGCTTTTAAACTGGCGCATAAAGTGGGTGTCGTTCTCGTACCCGCGCATCTTCGAAATGGCAGCTATGGATAACGAGCTGTTCTGCAAAAGATACTTGGCATACTCGCGTCTACCGTTGATCATGTCCGAAACTACGGAACACCCGCCGAACAGTTCCTTATAGATATGCTGGAAATACGACTTGCTCAGATTGATGCGCGAAGCAATTTTCTCTACCGTCAAATGGGTTTGACGAAATCTCCGGAACCCGTCTTCCAAACGAACGAAGAATCCGGACAATATGGCCCAGGCCACAACTGCTTCACCATCTCGGAAGATGGTTCGGCCGATATCCTGGTCTACCATTCCCGTGACTATAAGGACATCGTCGGCGATGCGCTTTTCGATCCTAATCGTCATGCACGTGCCAAAGTATTGGATTGGAACGAAGAGGGGTTCCCAGAATTCGGCGAACCCGAGTGAAATGCTGTAAGGAGGAATTCATTCTAATGGAAGCCTATTTATTCGTACATTTTAAGGAAAAGAAAACACCTGATGGGGAGCAAGTATATTTTGCGCTCAGTACTGATGGCTTTAACTGGGAACAGGTAAACGGCGGTCAACCCGTTATCTGGAGTGAAAAAGGTGATAAGGGAGTTCGGGACCATACAATCGTGCGAACGAAGTACGGCAAATTTTATATCCTTGCCACCGACTTGAGTCTTGCCAACTGTTTGAATACCAAGTACAAGGGAAGCTGGGAAAACATCGTCAGAGAGGGAAGCAAATGCCTTTCCTTGTGGGAATCGGACGACCTTCTGAACTGGTCGGAACAAAGAATGATCGAATTAGGCGATGAGGATTTCGGCTGTCTTTGGGCACCGGATGTGATTTATGATCATATCAAAAATGACTACGTCATTCACTGGTCATCGGCTCATGCTTCCAATAATTACGAGAAAAAAGCTATCTATTACTCTCGAACAAAGGATTTTGAAAGCTTTACTAAACCGCAGTTGCTGTGCCGAAAGGAAGACAGCGGGGTTATTGATTCTGCCATCTACGAGGAAAACGGCATGTACTACCGATTCTTGAAAAGCGAAGCAAACCCTACTGGGATTATACTGCAAAAGGGAGAATCTCTTACCGGTAACTACACTACAAACGAGGCTTTTAATGGGGAAATGGCAAAGCTCGGCCACACCGCCTATGAAGCGCCTACAGCGTATAGGCTGACGAATGGTAAATGGTGCCTGATGTTGGACTTTTTTGGTGTCGAGGGAGAAGGGCAGGGCTATGTTCCTTTTATAGCAGATGAGATTGACGGTGGACTCTTTATCCGGTCGGATGAAAGCTTCAGCTTCCCTTACCGCTTCAAGCATGGAACTGTACTTTCAATAACAATGGAAGAGTACCACAGGATAAAAAGCGGGTATTAACATAAAACGACATACGATGTTGAAACACGGGTAAGGATATGGAAGATTGATTTCGAGCGAAACAATCGGTTTGTATTTTAGGATGTATAGTTGGGGATTTAGAAGACCGGGACTCCGTGGACAATAGGGGGTTCCGGTTATTTTTAATTTCATTAAGATTTACACCTATGATAGTATTGAAAGAAAATGTCGATCGTTGACGAAATGGAGGCGAAGTTTTGCGAATGTTAATGAAATGGATAGTTACTCCAATCGATTATGTAAAACGATCTTTTTATAGGAAAATGTTGCTCTCTTTCTTCACGATCATCATTATTACAGTGTTAAGTCTGGGGATCAATTTCTATGTTCAAACCTCTGAGGATATAAAGAAAAATGCGATATCCAATATGGAACGCCTGACGGACCAATCCGTTCAAACGATGGAATCCCATATGGATTACACGAATAAAGAAACATGGAATCTCTTTAGGGATACGGATTTGCAGTCACTCTTGAAAGATTATTCCAAGAACCCGGAGAAAATGAGCTATTTTACGTTTAGAATTATGGACCTTGCAAACAATAACCCATTCATCGAGGCCATCGTCGTCCGTGATTCGAATGGTTTAAGCAAACTGACAGCCGGAGTCTCCCGTTATTTTACAAACCTTAACCAGTTGGCCTCTTTTGAAAAAGAATTAGACAGAGTGAGTAAAATAGCGGTTCAAAACGATGGTAAAGGGGCCTGGGTTCTTTCCAACACGTATGACCAGAAGAATCAACCTTATCGAACAATAGCTTACACACAAGCACTCAAGGATGTATTTGGGGATTTTCAACCGATTATCGGGATGCTGACGATACAATTTTCGAATGAAAAGCTGCAGGAGTGGATAAAATCCCTTAAATCGAATGATCAAGCCGATTTTTATCTGATCAATAAGAAGGATGGAACGATCGTGCTTGGCCCTGATCAATCTTCTACTGGAAAACCGCTTTTCAATGAACAGAACTTTTCTGAAATCGAAAAAGTGCGTCCCGAACCTTATTTTTTTATAAATGAAGATAAAGGACAAACCTTGATTGTTTACAAGAGCTTTATAAATTCAGACTGGATGTTGGTTGGGAAAGTGCCTGTGAACGTGCTCCTTGCCAGGGTCAATTCCGTGGCCCAAAGAACGATTCTGATAGGATTTATCGCTTTACTCGGCACTATGCTGTTTGCCGGCTTTCTTTCCTCGCGGGTACTCGTACCGATAAAGCGCTTAAGAAAAGGAATGCGACAAATAGAGACAGGTAATTATAATATCTCTGTACCTGTTGAAACCAAAGATGAGATCGGTTACTTTTGCCAAAGCTTTAATCAAATGACTCATCGAATCAATCATCTGGTTGTACAAGTTTATGAAACGGAGTTGCTGAAAAAGGATGCTGAAATTAAAGCGCTGCAATCACAAATGAATCCGCACTTTTTGTATAATACGCTTGGCACGATTGAGAGCTTGGCACCCGTTCAAGGTGAGGGTCAGATGATTAGTGTCATGTGTCGCTCTCTTGCCAGAATGCTTCGTTATAATATCAATGGGGCAAGCTTCTCTACATTAGGAGAAGAAATTGAGCAGCTTGAAGTCTATTTATCGATTCAGAAAATCCGTTATGAAAGCCGGCTTGAGTATAACATTATTGTCGATCCTGAACTCACGAAGATGAGAATACCCAAGCTCTTATTTCAGCCCATTGTGGAGAATAGCATTATCCATGGCATAGAGCGTTCGCGAAAAGGCGGGACGATTCATATTGAAGCGGTATCGATGGATGAGCAGGATGCCATGATTAGGGTGACGGATAATGGGGTCGGTATGGATCCGGACAAACTCAAAGCTTTACAGCTTAGGCTAAATACGTGGTCAGCATCCAGTTATTCGGCGAACAATCAACAGACTTCGATTGGAATGGTTAATGTTCATGCCCGCTTAAAACTATTATACGGAGAACAATATGGCGTAGCCATTGAAAGTGTTTTTGGCGAAGGCACGCAAGTCACCATCCGATTAATGAAATAATGGATTGAAGGAGCGAGTTCGAATGAACTTTAAAGTACTGGTTTTGGATGATGAGCCCAAACAACGCAAAGGGATTATTGCGAAAATTAACATATCTGGATTACCTATTACCATTGTAGGTGAAGCTGGTGATGGCATTGAAGGACTTGAGTTGGCTCTCCGCGTGCAGCCTGATATTGTGATTACAGATATTCGGATGCCCGGAATGGACGGATTAGATTTTATAGAACGGGCCAAAGAGCTCAATCCTGAAATCGTATTTGTTATTATTAGCGGATATAGTGATTTTGATTTTGCCAAACGGGCGATAAAGTACGGCGTATCCGACTATTTGTTGAAACCTATTGATGAGGCGGAGCTGCGCAGCAATTTGGCAAACATCATATTGAAAATGGAAGAGATGCGGAAATCCCGATTAGAAATGGAAAAGTTGAAGCAAGATAAAGAGACGAATCTGGAAAGTCTTCGCCAGCAATTATTAACGAGAATGGTTCAAGAACCCAAACAGTCGGCTTCCTCACAAGAAAGCATAACGACGGTATCTGATATTATAGAGAGATTTCCCTACATTTTGGCCATCGTACTTGTGTTAGAGCCGTACCAGCTTCCACATTATTCATTTCGTACGGGCGATGAACATCTCATCCGATTCGCTATCGAAAATATGATGTCGGATCAAATGAAATTGGCGGGCAGAGACGGAGTTATATTTCAACACGCTATTCACCAGAATGAGATGGTTTATATTTTGGGAGTCGAGAATCTAAATGAAAATACCGCGGTAAAAGAATGGCTCACAGGCGTTCTTTTTGGAGTGAATCATTACATGCGTCTGGAAGTGACGATCGCCATTGGCAGTATTGTCGATAGCTTGGATAAAATGCAGAAATCATACCAGTTAGCCAAATTGTCGCTTCGTAATAAAATCATTAGCGGCGCAAATAAAATTTATGATTATGGCTGGATTCAGAGCCATACGAACTCGAGAGAACAATTCATGAAAGAGAAAGATGAAGAACTGCTGTTTAGTCTTCTTCATGAAGGGAATGAAACGGCATTACATCGATGGATTGCGCATCGTATTCAGAGCCTTGTGGACTTCCCGACAGCTACTTATTCTCAGCTAGAATGGTTCTGTGCAGATATGTATCTTCTCTTAAGGAAATATCTATTGGAGAAAACAGAGGATACCAAGTTGGTTATTGGGGAAATGGACGATCTGCACTATTGGCTGCAAAATCTAACGAGTTGGCGTGAAGCTGTCCATCAAATCCAAAGTCAAGTTACCAATATCATCCATTTCTTAAACAAAGATCATCCTGTTAAGGATGTCATGGATGAGATTAAGCAGTATCTGGTTATGAATTTACATGAAAACATATCCCTGCAGTCCATTGCAGAACGTTTCTTTATTCACCCTACTTATTTCTCTAAACGATTTATTGACAAGTATGGCCAAGGCTATTCTGATTTTCTGACCCAGCTGCGGATGGAAAAGGCGGCTGAATGGTTACGGGAAACGAATATGAAGGTTCAAGAAATAGCGGAGATGGTCGGCTTTGAGGGCGCGGCGTATTTTAGCAGTGTTTTTAAAAAATCGCAGGGCTTATCACCGAAAGAATACAGACAAACGCATCGACAAACAGAATTGTAAGGTGTTAAAAATTTATAACTTTCATTGAATTATTTGTAGAATAACCTTGAATTATTGGATTCTAACCATCTTCCGTTCATCTTATAATGAAAACGTAATCAAGAATATCTCAGGGGGATTGAAAAATGAAGAAAAAACTTAAAGTAATTGCAGTCGCTCTCTCTTCCGTACTTTTGCTTAGTGCATGTGGCGGCAAAACAGCCACTACAAGCCCTAGCAGCAGCCCTGCTGGCAAGGAAGCAACAGAAACGCAAGCAGCTGCTTCAGCTAAACCGGTAGAAATTACAGTATGGGATAAGCCAGCTGCTGATGATCCTGTAAAACCATATCTTGAGAAACAGTTTGCAGCGTTTGATACGAAATTTCCGAACATCAAGGTGAAGCATGAAGAGCTTGCAACAGGAGGTAAGGATCGCGAGCAATATTTGACAGCAATGGCAGGTGGGCAAGGACCAGATGCAACACCGAATAATCCTTACCCTGATATGGAAAAATATATTAAGCAAGGTTTTGCATTAGATATTACTGATCGATGGAATAGTTATGCGGATAAGGGGAACTACATTCCTTCTTCCATGGTAGCTGCAACAAGGGATGGAAAGGTCTATGGCGTTCCTAAAGATATGTATGTAACACCTTTGGTCTATAATAAAAAGCTTTTTAAAGAAGCCGGTCTTGATCCTGCCAAGCCGCCTGCGACATGGGATGAATTTGTTGATGCGGCCAAGAAATTAACAGACCCAAGCAAAGGTCAGATTGGCTATGATATTTTGGGAATGGATTGGGCAGATTGGTTTTTTGAATATTATGTTTGGCAAGCCGGCGGGGATCTCACCAAGAAAAATGATGACGGAACAGCTACGTTGACCTTCACTTCAGATCCTGCTGTAACTGCGCTGCAATTCTACAAAGACTTAAAATGGAAGCATAAAGTCGTGCAGAAAAACGTTGTACAATCGCTGGACGACAATAACAAGGATTTCTATACAGGACATACGGGAATGACCGTTGGCTGGGTGGATTGGTTTACTGCTAAAGGGATGGATATTAAAGATATCGGCGCTATGCCGTTTCCTGCTGGCCCATCTGGTAAATCGCCTTCGCAAGTCGGAGGTGCCTATTGGACAATTAATGCGAAAACAACGAAAGAGAAGCAGGATGCAGCTTGGACCTATATTACATTCATGTCTTCGAAGAACTTCTACGATGGTAGATTGAATTATATCAAAGAAATTGGCCAATTCCCTAATTTGCTTAATTTCCGTTCAGATCTGGACACCTCAAAGATTTATGATGGTATCCCAGTTGATATTGTTGACAACATTAAGAAGGCTGCTTCAGATACACATCTAGAGTATTTCTTAAAGGACCGTCTCAGTAAGTACGTCGTTGGCGCGATTCAAAAAGTGCTGCTTGACCAAAACGCAGATCCAAAAGCCGAGCTTCAAAAGCAACAAGACTTGGCTCAAAAAGAAGTGATAGACAAATACAATGCAGAAGTAAAAAAATAAATAGAAACTGTAGAAATCGGGATTCCCTTAAGGGAATCCCGATAACTACCTAAAGAGGGTGAGTGGAATGGAAACCAGTATAGAGACAGGATTGCAGAGTGTGAAAATGAAACGACGTATAACCATTAGCTGGATGCCAATTATCTTTTTAATTCCTTCGCTTGTCAGCTTTGTCTTATTTAAATATTATCCATTATTTAAAATGGTCTATATCAGTTTTTTTGACTATGAAATTGGAAATCCTCCCGGTACATTTGTGGGATTAAATAACTATGTTGAATTTTTGAGTTCGCCTTCTTTCTGGCGGTCGATAGAGATTACCTTTGTTTTCGCATTGCTGTATTTGCTCATGACATTCTGGGTTCCAATCGTTCAGGCATTATTGCTTAATGAAATTCATCACGGGAATATGTTCATTCGCTTCCTTTATCAGCTCCCCTCCGCTGTTCCTGTGGTCGTTAATGTTCTGATTTGGCGATTGATGTATAATCCTGACCACGGAATGTTGAATTATTACCTTGGGAAGATAGGTTTAGGGCCTTACCTCTGGTTAAACGATTTGCATGTGACGAAGTTCGCAGTCGTCCTTCCTTCGCTTATAGCAAGCCAAGGTATAGCCATTCTTTTATATTATTCTGCGATACGCTCAGTCCCAACGGAAATACTCGAAGCTGCTAAAGTGGACGGCGCGGGTCCATGGAAACGCATGTTAACGATGATTTTACCAAATATGAAGTTCATTATTTTCATTCAATTGATTAGTTTTATGACAGGGATCCTGTTGACCTTTGATAACATTTATGTGATGACGCAAGGGGGGCCCGCCGACAGTACAACGGTTGTTTCGATGTTTGTTTTCAATACGGCCTTTCAACAACTTCGCTTTGGAGCCTCGGGGGCTATATCGATGTTCTTATTTCTCCTGATTGGTTTGATCACGTTTATACAACTCAAAGTTTCCAAGGATAATGATTGATAGAGAGAGAGAGGAGTGGTGAGCGATGATCCGTAATACCATTAAAGAAAAAGGCCAACGGTCGATTAAAATTTTTGCTTATAGCATTACCCTATTATTTATTGTACTATCCCTTGTTCCACTTGCTTGGATGATCGCTTCTTCATTGAAGGACGAGTCGTCAATCTTGGCATTTCCGCCAAAGTGGCTGCCTGCCATACCCCATTCGGTTCAGGTTGAGGTCGATTACTCAGGTCAGGAACTGAAGGATGCCCAGTTTTATGAAAAAGATGCGATGAAAGCGATTTGGTACCCATGGGCATCGAATATGCGCGATTCAATTGGGGAAGTTGTAGTCAAAGGGATAAAGGATGGAAAAATGATTTATTCCGCGAAAACAATGGGATCTTCCTTCCATTATGGAAGAAATCTTGTTGTGCCAACGACGCTTTTTAACGATAATCTGATGAATATCAAATTACCAATCATCCATGAGAAAAAGTTATCTACCTTCCTATGGCTTGGTAATAGTGGCGGTATCGTAAATGGTAGGGGAAATTCACAGGAACTTGTTTCAACTCATTTTCGAGATTTTTATGCAACTACGAAGTTTGTGAGCGGCAAGGTGTTGAGTATTGAGGAAAAACCTAGATTTTGGAGCATTTTCGATAGTTATTTGGTTCTCAACAAGGTTACCAAAGCAGCATCCAATGATGGATATGGAATCAGTCATTATTTTCTCAACAGCGTCATTGTCACATTAGGTGTAATTGTTTCTCAATTACTATTTGGTGGTCTGGCTGGGTATGCACTTTCGTTTTTGATAAAGAGTAAAAAGCTTCAGCTAGGGCTAGTGATGTTTTTTCTGGCCACACTTATGATTCCTGATATCGCGCTTTTGATTCCGCTTTATTTAACGATGAATCAATTGCATTTGGTAGACACATTATGGGCAATCATTTTACCTCATACCGCTTGGGGTATCGTTATTTTCTTGTTCAAAGGTTTTTTTGATCAATTGCCTCGAGAGCTGATCCAAGCCGCAAGAGTAGATGGCGCCTCTGAATTCAGGACTTTTTACCAAATTGTGATTCCGATGTCCGTACCGATCTTTACCGTTGTTTCGGTATTGACATTTTTACCCGTATGGAATGAGTTCTTGTGGCCGCTGGTCGTGGCAAGATCATCCGCAAACTGGACCTTAACGGTAGCATTAAACAATTTGCAAAATCAAGCAAGTATAGTCTCGGAAAATATGCTCATGGCCAGCGGTGTAATAAGTATGATTCCTTTATTAATCGTGTTCATAACCTGCCAGAAATTAATTGAAAAAGGTGCATCTTTTACCGGTGTAAAAGGTTAGTACGATCTGTTAACCTAATAGTTAGGCTCGTCGCCGATAATCGGACGGGCCTCCTTAAATAAAAAGCAGATCGAGGAGATGATCGAACGCATTTGTTGCAGATGATAAGGAAAATATCAGAACTATCAGAAATGGAGATAATGATGAAGATATTGGAATATCAAATCGAGCAATTACGCTCTTATTTGGTGGGCCGGGCCATGATTGCAGACTGTATGACAGACGAAAGACTCGTTCAATTAAGTCAATTACTTGATAGATATATTGTTGAATATCAGAAGTTGGTCAAGAAGATCGGCTCGGAGGTTCACACGGCTTTAGATGAAAGCTGCACATCATCGAGATGAGGGGTAATTATGAAGAAAAGTAAACGGATAAATCGTATTTTTAAAAAGAAAATATTTTTTGCCGTCCTATTGCCGCTGTTGGCGGCGGTGCTGCTTTCAGTCTCCTTGATTGTATTTCACTCAAACAAATATGCAGGTGATGCAACCGTATTTACGGTAAATGAAGAGCCGGTTTCCAAGGATGAGTTCTTGAACGTCATGTCAGGTTTAAGAGCAAATGTCTTTTCCTATTTTGTTCAAAAATATGGAGTAACGGACAGCGCCAAATTCTGGACAACAAGCTTTCAGGGAGAGATACCGATTGAAGTTCTGAAGCAAAAGGCATTGGATAAATTGAAAACAATTAAAACAGAGCAGATCGTAATGAAAAACAATGGAATAGCCAGCGATATATCTTATTCCGGTTTCCTCGATAACCTCAAAGCTGAAAACGAAAGGCGAAAGAAGGCAGTAGAAAAAAAACAAGTTATATTCGGCCCGCAGCAATTTGATGCAACAGGATATTATGAGGTACTCCACGGGAATAGGATGGAGGAATTAAAAAACAAATTGGCGGATAAAGAGCTGTCATCCAGTGATGAAGAAATAAAAAATGCCTATGACGAAAATAAAGAAACCATGTATAAAAAGATAGATTCGATTAAGTATGAAAAAATAGTCCTATCTTATTTGGATGAAAAAGGTAATCCTTCGCCGGATAAGAAAAAAATGGCAGCTAGTATGGCTGCAAAAATAAAGGAAGATACAAATAAGGGCTTGAAATTTGAAGATATCGTTAACGCCTATAAGGAACAAGATAAATCCGATGTAGAATACAAGCAACTGGAATTTAATGAAAGCACTTACAAAACGGATTCCAGGACATATCCGCAATTGATTACAACGTTGAATGAACTAAAGAATGGCCAGATAAGCGACGTTATTGAAGAAAACGCTTCCTTTACTATCGTTAAAGTGCTGGAAAAAAGCATGCCCAGCTATAAAACACTGGATGTGGTAAAAGAGCAAGTTAAGAAGCAATTAGCTGACAAAAAGGTTGATGAGTTAATAAATAAGCTGGTTCATGAATCGAAGTTAATTGTGGATAACAAAGCGTACAACAGCATTTCATAAACTGTAAATTATTATTATCCAGACCTCAGTTTAGAGGAAGGAGGGCTGTTGTAAGACGGCTGAGCAAAGTTGAGGTCATGGAATAATAGTTTAAATAAATCAAACAACCTAGTTTTGAAAGGGGATACAAATAGTGAAAAAGTTTGCAAGTGCATGGCTCCTTATTATGATGCTGATGGCAATGACAATTCCAGTAGCGACCGTACAGGCCGCAGGTACTACTTATTATGTTGATTCTTCAGGAGGAAACGATAGCAACAGCGGTACAAGCACATCCGCTGCATGGCAAACATTAACCAAGGTTAACGGTATTACCTTCCAGCCGGGCGACCAAATTTTATTTAAAGCCGGCGGCTCGTGGTCAGGTATGCTGAGCCCTCTGGGTTCAGGGGATAGTACCAACCAAATCACCATTGACATGTATGGAACCGGTAATAAACCATTGATAGCAGGAGGCGGTGTTGCGGCAACGGTTTTACTGAGTGGTCAGGAATACTGGACGATTAACAACCTGGAGATCACCAACACTGCGGCCAGCAGAGCCGTAAGAAGTGGGATCTCCGTGCATGCGAAAACAACCGGGATTACACATCGCATTCACATTGCGAACAACAATATCCACGATGTAACCGGAGAAAACAGAAGATCAATGCCTGCTGGTTCAAGTATGTATGATAACTCAGGAATTCACATCAGATTTGATGGTGACGCTACACCGACGGACCGTTTTGATGATGTGTTGATAGAAGGAAACAATATACATGATGTTTTGACAAGTGGTATTAAGATTGATGCAAGCGGTGGTACGACTGCTGACCAATTGTTTACCAATGTAGTTGTTAGAAACAATATTATTAGTAAAACGGGTTCGGACGGTGCGGTTATTGGCAGTACCGTGAACGCGCTTATTGAACATAATTCGGTTTATGATGCCGGTTACAACGGTAATCAAGCCGATACACATCTTATTGCAGGTATGTGGGAAGTTATCTCTAAAGATACTGTTTTTCAATACAATGAGGTAGCAAGAACTAAACTGTTTGATGCTGACGGTACAGGGTTTGATACGGACTTTGGAACAGGCGGAACGATTTACTTCCAGTACAATTATACCCATGGGAACGAAGGCGGATTCTGGCTTGATTGTGCGCATATCACCCCGAATGGCTATATTAAAACAGTACTAAGATATAACGTTAGCGTCGATGATCTGGGGTATATAGCAAGAACTGACGATAGGCCAGCCGACTTCTACAACAATACGTTCTATAAGTCCAGCGGTTCACTTGATGCAAGTCAAGGCGCTGACGGTAGCTCATATAGATTCTGGAACAACATCTTCAATTTCCAAACAAGTCCTAACTGGGCATCTTCCCTATATGACAATAATTTGTACTATCCTGAAGCAGCAAACTCTGCCGACGGTAATGCAGTGACTGGAAATCCTGCATTTGTGAATCCAGGCGTTGTTGGCGACGGTATGAACTATGCCGACAATTACAAGCTTCAATCGACATCAGCAGCTATTGATAAAGGTATACCAACTGCCGATAATGGCGGGGTAGATTTCTGGGGGAACACGCTGTACAATCTGATGCCGGATATTGGAGCTCAAGAGTACGGTACGAATGGCACTTATGATGCGAATACGACGAATAAGTTTTCACTCGATTTTTCAACGACACAAGGTCAGCAAAACTGGAACTATATGCAATATAACGGCAGCACTTACTCGAATATGACCTGGAATGCAGGTCTGAATGCATGGAAGGGTGCAGGAACGTGGAACCGGATCTGGTCCGCAGGAGTTCTTCATCCTGACAGCAATGATACCGTATTGGCATGGAAGGCACCGAAGGCAGGACAGGTTAGAATCACCGGTAAACCAAGGAAAGCAGGTACCGGCGGTGACGGCGTGAATGTTAAGCTAATGCAAAACAGTACGCAACTATGGCCTGCAAGCGGATGGCAGTTTATCGGCGCTTCAGACATATCCGGAGTGGCGCACGATCTAACAATCACTGTTGCGGCAAATGATATGATTTATTTTGTCGTGAATAAAAACGCAAACAACAGCAGCGATGCAACGTACTGGGATCCTATGATCCGATACGCGTCTACGCTTGCCAATGACTTTTCATCAACCCAAAACTCGGGGTATTGGAATTATATGCAGTCCAGCGGGGGCACCTATTCGAATATGACCTGGGACTCAGTCTTAAACCATTGGAAAGGAACTTATACGTATAACCTCATCTGGTCTCCATCTCAGATCCATCCTGATACTAACGATTCCGTAGTGGCATGGAAAGCTCCTGTTATAGGATCGGTAAGAATTACCGGCAATCCTAAGAAAGGAAATAGCGGCGGCGATGGCGTGAATGTGAAGATCATGAAGAACGGCACACAGATCTGGCCTGCAAGCGGATGGCAATTTATTGCCGGTACAGACACCACTGGGGTCACACACGATGTTACGACAACTGTTGCAGCGAATGATATGATTTATTTTATCGTGAATAAAAACGGAAACAACGGCAGTGATGAAACGACCTGGAATCCGACTGTAGCTTTTCAATAAAAGCTAATTCCTGAAGGGGATGGCTTAGCCATCTTCTTTAGGTCTCATCCATCGCCGGCTCTGAGTCGCCGATACTCTTTCTCGAATACATATTTATCCTCGCATGAATATATAAGCTGTAAATTATTATTATCCATACCTCAGTTTAGAGGGAAGGAGGGCTGTTGTGAGATGGCTGAACGAAGCTGAGGTCATGGAATAATAGTTTAAATAAAACAACCAACTTAGCGTTGAAGGAAAGGGGATTTAATTGTGAAAAAAAAGTTTAATGCATGGCTCTTGATCATGATGCTAATGGCAGTAACCATTCCGGTTGCAACCGTACAGGCGGCAGGCACCACTTATTATGTAGATTCTTCAGGAGGGAATGATACCAACAGCGGTACAAGCACATCCGCTGCATGGCAAACATTAACGAAGGTTAACGGCATTACCTTCCAGCCGGGCGACCAAATTTTATTTAAAGCCGGGGGCTCTTGGACAGGCATGCTCCATCCACTCGGCTCAGGCAATAGCACGAGCCAAATCACCATTGATATGTATGGCACCGGCAATAAACCTTTGATTGCAGGAGGCGGTGTTGATGCTGCTGTTTTCCTGGATGGACAGGAATACTGGACCATTAACAACCTCGAGGTGAGCAACACTGCGGCAAGCAGGGCAGTAAGAAGCGGTATCGCCGTGCATGCGAAAACAACGGGAATAACACACGGTATACACATTACAAACAACAATGTACATGATGTAACGGGAGAAAACAGAAGGGCAATGCCTGCGGGTTCAAGTATGTATGATAACTCGGGCATTCATATTAGATATGTAGGTAATGCATCAGCAGCAAACGCTTTTGATGATGTGCTAATACAAGGAAACAATGTCCATGATGTCTTGACAAGCGGTATAAAGGTTGACGAATCTTCTGGCAGCAGTACAGATAATTTCTTTACCAATGTAGTCTTAAGAAACAATATTATTAGTAAAACCGGTTCAGACGGTGTGATTCTCGGCAGTACGGTGAGTCCGTTTGCTGAATACAATTCGATTTACGATGCAGGCTACAACGGTAATACTTCCGATACACAACTTATTGCAGGTTTGTGGGAAGCTGTCTCTAGTGATGCTACATTCCAATATAACGAGGTTGCCAGAACGAAATTATTTTCTTCTGACGGCACAGCTTATGATACTGATTTTGGAACAGGCGGAACGATTTACTTTCAGTATAATTATTCCCACGGGAACGAAGGCGGATTTTGGCTGGATTGCGCGCATATCACTCCTGATGGTTATGTAAAGACGGTTCTCAGATATAATGTGAGCGTGGATGATCTGGGATATGTAACGAGACAGGACGGTAAGCCAGCCGAAATATACAACAATACATTCTATAAGTCAAGCGGCGCACTCGATGCGGATTTTGGCGCTAACGGCAACGGCCACAAGTTATGGAACAATATCTTTAATTTCCAGACAAGTCCTACCTGGGGAACTGCACAATACGACAACAATCTGTACTATCCAATTGCCGCAAACTCCGCCGATGGCAATGCAGTGACCGGAGATCCTAAATTTGTGAATCCGGGAGCTATTGGAGACGGTATGAGTTTTGCTGATAATTACAAGCTTCAGTCAACTTCGGCAGCTATTGACAAAGGTAAGCCGATTATCAATAACGGAGGAAAAGATTTCTGGGGTAATACGCTTTACAATGTGATGCCGGATATTGGAGCCCAAGAGTATGGCACCAATGGTCTTTATGATCCGAATACGACGAATAAGCTTTCACTGGATTTCTCAACGACTCAGGGTCAGAGCAATTGGAATTATATGCAATTAAGCGGCAGCACCTACTCGAATATGACCTGGAATGCAGGCCTCAATGCATGGAAGGGCGCGTATACGTATAACCTCATCTGGTCTCCATCAGTCCTTCATCCCGACACGAATGATACCGTAGTGGCATGGAAGGCGCCGAAGGCAGGGCAGATTAGAATCACCGGGAAGCCGAAGAAAGAAGATGTCGGCGGTGACGGCGTGAATGTGAAGATCATGCAAAACACAACACAGCTATGGCCTGCAAGCGGATGGCAATTTATCGCGGCTTCAGATCTCGGCGGAGTTGCCCATGATGTAACGGTTACAGTTGCGGCAAACGATATGATCTATTTTATATTGGATAAAAACAGCACCAACAACAGTGATGCAACGCGTTGGGATCCTATGATCAGATACGCGTCTACACTTTCCAATGACTTTTCAACGACCCAGGGTTCTGGATACTGGTACTATATGGAATCTAATGGGAGCACTTACTCGAATATGACATGGAATTCATCCATAACTGCGTGGAAAGGTACGTATACGTATAACCGTATCTGGTCTCCGACACAAATACATCCGGATACGAACGATTCCGTAGTGGCATGGAAAGCTCCAGTGACGGGATCGGTAAGAATTACCGGCAATCCTAAGAAAGGCAATTCCGGTGGTGACGGCGTGAACGTGAAGATCATGAAGAACGGCACGCAAATATGGCCTGCAAGCGGATGGCAATATATTAGCGGAACAGATACCGTTGGGGTTACGCACGACATTACGACAAGTGTGACAGCAACGGATATGATTTATTTTATCGTGAATAAGAACGGAAACAACGGTAGTGATGAAACCACTTGGAATCCGACTGTAGCTTTTCAATAAAGCAAATTCCTGAAGGGGATGGCCTAAGCCATCTTCTTTAGGCACTAATTAAGGATAAGGGGAAGCTTATGCTAAAAAGAGAAGAAATCCAAATACGCGATCCATTCATACTGACTGATACAATTGAAATGAAGTACTATCTTTATGGAACGACTGATAAAAATGCATGGGAAGGAAAAGCGACGGGCTTTGATGTGTATGTGAGCGAGGACCTTGAAAATTGGGAGGGGCCGTTCCCTGCTTTTCGGCCGGAGTCCGACTTCTGGGCGGACCAAAATTACTGGGCCCCTGAAGTTTACCGTTATCAGGGCAAGTTTTATATGTTTGCCAGCTTTAAGGCAGACAATAGGTGCAGGGGAACGCAAATCCTGGTTTCTGAGCATCCAATTGGGCCGTTTATCCCGCATTCGGAAGGTCCTGTTACCCCTTCTCATTGGGAGTGTCTGGACGGAACTCTGTACGTCGATGATTTGGGGAGTCCCTGGATGGTATTTTGCCACGAATGGCTGCAGGTTCAAGATGGTGAAATGTGCGCCATTCAATTAACGAAGGATCTCAAATCCGTAGTTGGAGAACCTTTGCTTTTATTTCATGCTTCTGATGCGCCGTGGGTTTGTGGATTTGCAAGAAGTGCTGCCTCAAACGAAAAAAATAACTATGTGACAGACGGTCCTTTCTTGTATCAGGCGGAAAATGGCGAACTCCTGATGCTGTGGTCAAGCCATGGCGCGGATGGATACGCAATTGGGATTGCGCGTTCTGCAACAGGACAAATTACGGGACCATGGCTGCATGATGATGAGCCGTTATTTGCCAAAGATGGCGGGCATGGCATGCTGTTTACAACTTTTGACGGGACATTTATGCTAACTATCCATAGACCCAATCAAACCCCAGATGAAAGACCTGTATTTATGCCCGTGTTCGAGCTAAATGGCAGATTGAGTTTAAAAAAAGCATTTAAAAATCCAATCGTTCTACAGCGTGCAGACCCTTGGGTTTATAAACATATAGACGGTTACTATTACTTTACGGCTTCTGTTCCTGCGTATGATTGCATTGAATTAAGAAGAGCCGAAACCATCCAGGGACTGGAATCCGCTGTTCCGAATATTATATGGACACAACACGTATCAGGCAGGATGTGCGCCAATATTTGGGCTCCTGAACTCCATTTTATAGATGACAAATGGTACATCTATTTTGCTGCCGGGGGTTCGGATGAAAACTTGGACGAGTTGTGGCAGCACCGGATGTATGTTCTTGAAAATGAAGCCGCGAATCCGATAGAAGGCGCATGGGTGGAAAAAGGCCAGCTTCAAACAAACTGGGAATCCGTTGCTCTGGATGCCACTACCTTTGAACATCAAGGAGTAAGATATCTGGTTTGGGCACAAAAAGACCCTGAAATCGAAGGGAACTCGAATCTCTATATAGCTGAAATGTCTAATCCATGGACGATTAAAGGCAAACAGATCATGCTTACGAAACCAGAGTATCCATGGGAAATCGTAGGCTATTGGGTCAATGAGGGGCCTGCTGTATTGAAGAAAAACGGTAGAATATTTATCAGTTATTCGGCGAGCGCCACGGATAGCAATTATTGTTTGGGGCTACTGACAGCTTGGGATACAAGCGATTTATTAGACCCGAAATCATGGATCAAATCGGCAGAGCCCGTTTTCAAAAGCAATGAGGAAACCGGACAATATGGCCCGGGCCATAATTGCTTTACTATGTCCGAGGACGGTTCAGAGGATATTATGATTTATCATTCCCGAAACTATAAGGAAATCGTCGGAGATCCGCTTTTTGACCCCAATCGCCATGCGCGAGCACAACAATTAGACTGGAATGAGGACGGAACTCCGAATTTCGGCATACCTGTTGCAGATCGTTAAGACACGGATGCTTCGAATCATACAGAGATGAATTTGATAATCGGAATGGAGAATACAGGATGAAGCATGCAAAATTGATGGTTGATAAAGAGTATTTGATTGCGGAAATTGACCCGAAGCTTTTTGTTGACTGGAGTAAAAAAGCAAATACAGAGGTGATGGCTGCTGTTAATCTGGGTACGGGAACACCTCAAGAAGCGGGATACATGCTTGAATATTGCAACCATCCTTCCGGCACCTACTGGAGTGACTTAAGAAGAAAAAACGGGCATTCAGACCCTCATAACATAAAAATTTGGTGCTTGGGCAACGAGATGGATGGACCTTGGCAAATCGGTGCGATGAATGCATGGGGATAAAGTACGGAATGTTGTCATTCCTAAGCTTTCATGGAATGTACTGAGATTTTCGACGAATGAAATTACATCATGATTGGAAAGTGGAGAGGATTCTATCTGTTAGAATCCTCTTTATTAATATCACGATGTAAACGATTACAAAACTAGGTGGAACGATTTAAACTTCTAAGGATTGGGGTTTAAAAATGAAGAGAATTTCGTTGTATAGTTTTTTTCTTATTATGGTTGGTGTATCTATTTTATTGCTATTTAACGCCAATTGGAAAAAGGCAACCCTATCGATTATTGAAATTAATGGTGTTTCCGTGGATGAAAGAGAAGTTCAACTCATTCTTGATCGACAAAAAGCTTCTGTATACGATTATTTTCAGAAAAAATATGGCGCAAAAGATTCAAGTCATTTTTGGACAGATTCCTTTCATGGGGAAGTACCTAATGAGATGGCAAAGCAGAAAGCTTTGGATGAACTTTCCAAAATCAAAGTACAACAACTTTTAGCTAAACAATTTGGGATCTTAGAAGATTTGAGCTATTCTCATTTTTTAAATGATCTTCATAAAGAAAATGATCGACGTAAACAAGCTTTAGCTAATAAAGAAGTCATTTACGGTCCCACCGAGTTCAGTGAAAAAGCCTATTACGACTACTTTCTTAGCCAAATTAACAGTGGAGTGAAGAAGAAACTGGTGGAGCAGAAATGGACGATCACTGATGAGGAGTTGAAGAAATTATACGATATGGAGAAAGATCGTCTTTTTGCAAAACCTGCGACAATGCGCATTCAGAAAGTAGGGCTTTCTTTTCTGAATAACAGCAACATCATGGATGAGAAGAAGAAAGAGGAAGCGATTTCGATCATGGATCAATTTAAAAAGAGGACTATAGAAGGACGAACATTTGAGCAAGAAGTGAACTTCCAAAAAGAAGACCAAGGCATGAACTTGATTCAAGATGAGCAACTATTTAATGAGGATTCTTTTCAGCAAGATTTTAGGATGTATGGAGAACTATTAGCAAGTGCAGAGGCTCTAGCTGTTGGAGATGTTAGTGATGTAATCGTAGCTAGAGATAATCATGCATACGTAATCAAATTAATAGAAAAGAAATTAAATGGCTATCAAGAATTTGATCAAGTCAGAGAACAACTTAAAACCATGTATATAAACCAAAAGTATGAGGATTTAGTAGAGGGGGAACAAAAAGAAGAACGCATTAGGATTAATCAAAGTGAATGGAAATCTTTGGAGTTGCACTAATATTACCATAAGTCGACCTGCTCGGAGTTACGGGAAGGGGGTGAGATACCTATGTTTTTAGTGTTCCAAATGTGGTAATGAAAAAAGCATGTTCAAGGGAAGGAGACATTTAATTAGTTTTGGCAAGGTGAATCAACTACTAGTAGAAGAGGTGATATCATTGCATAAAATGAAAAACAGAAGAAAATGGACTTCCATAACACTAATGATGGCGTTGGTGTGTTCATCTATTATTTCGTGGAACATCGCACCAGAGACAACAATGGCTGCCACAGGATACTATGTGGACTGTTCAGCGACAAGTAATGGTACAGGTACACAAGCTAGCCCATGGAACTCGTTAAGTAGTGTGAATAGCCATACATTTTCAGCAGGGGATGCTATTTATTTTAAAAAGGGAACTGCATGTTCAGGACAGTTAAAACCGCTTGGTTCGGGAACTAGCGCCAGTCCTATCCTCGTAGATGCCTATGGATCGGGTTCTACACCAGTACTTAATGGCGGTGGCTTGACGGAATCGACGGTGTATTTACTAAATGTTGACTACTGGACTGTGCAAAATTTAGAAATTACGAATGATGCAACGGCTGAAGCACAAAGAAGCGGTGTTTTAGTAGAAGCGACAGATAATACGATTCATAATGGAATTGTCATTCAAAATCTAACTGTTCATAATGTGAAAGGGTTATCAGACCGGACAAAATTTGGGCGATATTCATCTGCCGGTATTTTGGTTCGTGTACCTTTGAGTTCAGTGGCAGCAACTGGTGCTTTTCAAACCGTCATGGTAAGCAACAATAGTGTCTACGATGTTACTTGTATGGGAATAGCTTCAACTGCTGGAGATTATGGTGGTATTCCCCATACCTACATCGGAGGTTTAACGGTTCAAAACAATACGATTCAAAGGGCGCAGGCCGATGCTATTTATATTGGAGCTGCAGATACGCCGCTTATTCAATATAATGTGGGCTACGATCAAGGATACACAGCATTAAATGTAGGTGTGATAGCCCAAATGTGGTCATCAGCGGCTAAAAATCCGACCTATCAATACAATGAAGCTGCAAGAATTGTACTTACTAACGATTCCCAAGCTTGGGATTGCGATTGGGGAATAACGGGGACTTGTACGTATCAATACAACTATAGCCATGATAATTCAGGTGGATTCTTTCTAAACTGTTCAACTTGTGCAACTCCTAACAGCAGTCAAACTGAAGTACTTCGTTATAATATTAATCAGGGCTATAGTAGGGTTCGAGATGCTGGAGCAGGAACAGCTCAAAAGGTATATAACAATGTCTTTTATAGTCCGAATGATACCATAACTACTGCAAATATGGTGTTTACAAGCAATGCACAGGTTAATAACAATATTTTTGTTAGTAATTCTGATTCTGTTCTGTATGAAAGAACGGGATTGACATATGATTACAATCTATACTATGGTTTTATACCGCCTACGGATGCTCATAAGATCATTACTGATCCGATGTTTGTTAACCCTGGCACAGGAGCAGATGGTAGGGGTACGGTAGATGGGTATAAATTATTACTTGGATCTCCAGCTATTGGGACCGGCAAAGTCATCTCGGGTAATGGAGGGTTAGATTTCTGGGGAAATACGGTTTCGGCAACTGCTGTTCCTAACATCGGAGCATTTAATGGTACAGGAACCTCTGGCAGTACGAGTATCGTTGCGAATGCTGGCTTTGAGTCAGGTGCATTAAGTGCGTCATGGAGTAATACAAGAGGTACTGGAGTAAGCGTTGTAAACAGTAATGTGCACAGCGGTGCTAATGCGATTCAACTGACTGGAGCGAGTGTAGGGGTTAATCAAAATATAGTTGGTCTCAAGCCGAATACAGCATATACGTTAACTGGCTGGGCGAAAGTATCTACAGCAGGAGATGTTGTTTCTATTGGCGTGAAAAACTTTGGAGGGACTGAAACCGCTCAAACTACGACGACAACAGGCTACACGCAATTAACTGTCAATTTCACAACCGGCTCGACGAATACCACCGCTCAAATCTATGTTTGGAAAAATAGTGGAACAAGCATCACATACGCGGATGACTTCCAGGTTGTCCAAACGAGTCCAACGAACGTTGCTGTAAATCCTGGCTTCGAAACAGGCGCAATAAGCCCATGGATCAGTACTTCTGGATCAGGGGCTAGTATTGTCACTGGCAATGCGCATAGTGGTACATATTCGGTTCAGCTAGTTGGTTCTGGTAAAGGAGCACATCAGATTGTTACGGGACTAGCACCGAATACGACCTATACACTCACTGGTTGGACGAAGGTCACCACTGCAGGAGATAATGTGGCTATCGGTGTGAGAGATTATGGAGGGGCTGAAACTTTCCAAACCACAACTTCTACCACATATACACCTCTTTCGGTTACTTTTACAACTGGCGCTACAAATACGAGTGTTCGTATTTATATTTGGAAAAACAGCGGCACGAGTAATACGTATGGAGATGATTTTGTTTTAAACAAAAATTAAATAACCACAAGAATCTTGATTGTTTGAGGAGTACTAAAACTCTAAAAACGATCAAGATTATGATACAAATTGCAGAATATATAAAGGTAGTGCAGACTGGTTCAACTCCAGGAAATCACTGCTCGGTTTAGGAATCAGAAGTGTCAGTTGAATAACATTCGAGCCTATTGGGGCGAAATGGTCAAAGATGGGGCGGAGCGTTGGCAGAAGAATAATTGTATAAGGGTTGCCGCAGCAACCCTTATTTCTTTACCCAAAACGCGGTCGCTCATCCTCGAAGGACTTCAATAGACGTTTTTCTCACGTATATAGGGCATGACCAGCTTTCTTAAACTCCTCAGACTTTTCGCTCATCCCTTTTTCAATGGCTTGATCTTCCTCAAGGCCTTGTTGTTTGGCGAAGTCTCGAATATCTTGGGAAATCCGCATGGAGCAGAACTTAGGACCGCACATCGAGCAAAAATGAGCGACCTTGGCACCTTCTGCAGGAAGTGTCTCATCATGGTACTCAATGGCTCTTTCCGGATCCAAGGATAAGTTGAATTGATCATGCCAACGGAATTCAAAGCGTGCCTTGGATAACGCATTATCGCGATCCATAGCGCCTTTATGTCCTTTCGCTAAATCAGCGGCATGAGCAGCAATTTTGTAAGTGATGACGCCTTCACGAACGTCATTTTTATTGGGCAAGCCCAAATGTTCTTTGGGGGTTACATAGCACAGCATGGCAGTTCCAAACCAGCCAATCATCGCTGCTCCAATGGCGGACGTGATATGGTCATAGCCTGGTGCAATATCCGTTGTTAGCGGTCCTAATGTGTAAAAAGGAGCTTCGTCACAGATTTCAAGTTGTTTATCCATATTTTCTTTGATTAAATGCATAGGGACGTGACCAGGACCTTCTACCATGACTTGTACGTCATGCTTCCAAGCGATTTTGGTGAGTTCACCTAATGTTTCTAGCTCTGCAAACTGGGCCTCATCATTCGCATCTGCAATGGATCCTGGGCGTAACCCGTCGCCTAATGAAAAGGATACATCATAGGTTTTCATGATTTCACAAATCTCTTCGAAATGCGTATACAGAAAGTTTTCCTGATGGTGGGCGAGACACCAAGCAGCCATAATGGAGCCGCCTCGTGAAACAATACCTGTTACTCGTTTGGCTGTAAGCGGAACATAACGGAGCAGAACACCAGCATGAATCGTAAAGTAATCGACACCTTGCTCGGCTTGTTCAATAAGCGTGTCACGGTACACTTCCCAAGTTAAATCTTCTGCTTTTCCGTTCACTTTCTCTAGTGCCTGATAAATAGGGACTGTACCAATCGGAACAGGGGAATTGCGTATAATCCATTCTCGGGTTGTATGAATGTTTTTACCCGTAGAGAGATCCATAATATTATCTGCGCCCCAGCGCGTTGCCCATCTCATTTTTTCCACTTCTTCTTCAATGGAAGAAGATACAGCGGAATTCCCTATATTCGCATTGATCTTGACTAGGAAGTTTCGTCCAATGATCATGGGCTCGCTCTCTGGATGGTTAATGTTTGCAGGAATAATCGCTCTGCCCCGAGCAACCTCGTCTCTTACAAATTCTGGAGACACATTCTCTCGAATCGCGATATATTCCATTTCGGACGTGATGATACCTTGACGTGCATAATGCATTTGGGTTACATTACGACCTGTTTTCGCTCTCATCGGGTGACGATGTAAGCCCGGAAAAACTTCAGTAACGCTCTCTTCCTTGGCATATCCGTTATCTTCCGGTTTAATCGTTCTTCCTTCATACATTTCAACATCGCCGCGTTCTACAATCCAATTCAAACGATTCGGCGCAATACCAGCGCGAATATCGGTTTGGATTTCCTCATCTGTATAAGCGCCACTCGTGTCGTACACACGAACAGGGGCGTTTTCCTGCTCACCGTAAGCTCCTGTAGTTGGACTTAATTTGATTTCACGCATCGGGACCCTGATGTCCTTACGTGAGCCCTCGACATAAACTTTTTTGCTTCCCGGAAAAGAAGATGTTGAAGAAGTGACGTTTTCTTTACTTGTTTCCATTGACATATTATTCCTCCTATTAGTTGATTTCGATCAAGCGGAGGATTCATGCTGCGAAAAAAAGACCGCATCTCTAATAGAGGCGGTCTCCTGGTATACAAAGAGATCTTGTGTTCCTCCGCTGGCATTATCCAGATCAGGTCTAACGGTCGATAGTTATAACTATCCTCTCAGCCTGGTCTCACCAAGCTCCCGTGACTATGCACTTAGGTATTAAATCTACACGTTTTTTACGCTATTTGCAATCTTTATTTGAAAACATGGATAGGCGAAAAAATGTTGTATTGCAACTTTGGTGATGAGAAGATACAATTTCTAGTAAATTCGTTTTCGAAATGGATGGTGATTTTGTTTTGAAAATGCCTTTCATTTTACGCCTTTTCGATAGTCGTAAAAGTGCACTTTCGACCATCATCGCCTCCAATTTATTTTATCGGAAGTGGGTACGTTTCCTATCAGAATAGGATGATGTTGTGGATAAAGCGATGCTGTAGCTGTATTTATTCTTTCAAAAAAAGCAGGAATCGACAAACGAATCCATAATATATTAGGAAATAAAAATGATGTCGATTTTAGACGAGGAGAGTATTGGCATGATGCATCCGCATACGGAACTGCGTTACATCGATGAAAAGATCGGGTTCGGGGTATTCGCTACCCAACTCATTCCTAAAGGGACGATTACTTGGGCGCTCGATGAATTGGATCAAATTCTGGAGCCGGAAGCTGTTCAGACACTTGATGAAGACCGGAAGAAGCTTGTTTTGAAGTACTCCTACCGCAATCAGGATGGGAAATACATCCTTTGCTGGGATAATGGCCGCTATGTTAACCACAGCTTCCATGCCAATTGTATCGGAACAGCGTACGAGATTGAAATTGCAGTCCGCGACATTCAACCTGGGGAGCAGCTAACCGATGATTACGGCTCATTGAACGTTGATGAACCGTTTGAATGTTTCCCAGAGCAAGGTACGGATCGAACACGAGTAATGCCAGGTGATTTGCTGCAATTCGCGGACATATGGGATGAACAAGCGTTAGACGCTTTCCGGTACTACAATAACGTTGAACAGCCTCTTGCTCATCTGATTCGTCCGGAGTTTCAAGATAAAATAGAAATCGCTGCTAGCGAACAGCGATTAGTAGATTCTATTCGAGCCATTCATTTTGAACGTGTTTCTAAGAATGCGGTTAAATGAGGAGCGCGCTTCATTAAGTCTTGGAAAAATTCGCGCTGCAGCGTGATAAAGACAACCGGTAAAAGCGTTTGTATAGTAGCTGTTCGGGGAACGTTGCGAAGTAAAGCGACTTCCCCAAAGAAATCTCCGTCGGACAGGACAGCAACCCGATCATTGTTACCGGTACTGTTCTTTTTCAACACTTCGACCTTACCCCTAACAATAATGTAAAACTTATCCCCAGGATCACCTTCGTGGATGATTGTACGATCTTTGGCATACGATTCCGTAACGAAAAAGTGGGAGATATCTCGAAGTAATAATTCATCCATTTCTGAAAAAATCGGAAACAGCTTCATCCTCTCTGAACTAATCTCAACGTGATATCCGTCCTCGCTAATGTCAAAGCCGTTCTGCTTCGTCCACGATTGCTTATAACGTCCTTCCGGCAGCTTTAGTAATTCCTGATGACTACCTTGCTCGGCAATTTCACCTTGATGCATGACATAAATACAGTCAGCATGCTCAGCCGACGCAAGTCGATGGGTGACAGAGATAACGGTCCTCGCGGCTGTTATTCGTTGTAACGTCTTATTGATCGCCACCTCGGTTGCCGGGTCAAGTGCCGAGGTAGCTTCATCCAGAATAAGGATTGCCGGGTTGCGAATGATAGCACGGGCAATTGCGACACGTTGCCGTTGGCCGCCGGACAACCGTCCACCACGTTCACCGACATCTGTATCGTATCCATCTGGAAGGCTAATGATGAAATCATGGATTTCGGCTAAGCGTGCTGCTTCTATCACTTCTTGGTCGCTAGCTTCCGGCTTGCCAAGACGAATATTTTCACGGATGGAGGATCGGAATAGGAAGCTTTCCTGAAATACGATGCCGATTTGAGAACGAAGCGATGGCAGTGCTATTTGGCGAATATCGGTTTCATCGTAACGCACAGAGCCCATCTGCGGATCATAGAAGCGCATTAGCAGGTTAATGATTGTGCTTTTACCGGAACCGCTGGCTCCAACAAATGCAGCAAAGGTGCCTTTGGGAATCGTAAGATTGATGCCGTTCAAACTGCGCTGTTCCTGGCTATAAGCGAATGTGACATCGAGAAATTCAATATGGCGTTCAAACTGTGGCAGAGTAACGACATTCTCATTGCTTGGAACACTCGGTTGCTCATCGAGCAGTTCACGGACTCGCTGCATCCCGGATGTAGCTTCAATAAATTGAGGTGCAAGCCAGGTTATGGCCGCAACCAAATAGCTGAGGCTCAACAGAATCGCACTGAAGGCAAGAAGCGAGCCAATGGAGAGGATGCCGAAGTAAGCTAACAAGGATCCTACGCAAATCGTCATCAAGTTTAAGATCATTGTGCCCATATTGGTCGTACGATCGATCAGAAAGTTCAAGAAGCTGGATCGGCTCGATAAGTTCAAGTATTGAAGCATACGATCAGAGAAGCGCTGAATCATTAAGGGCTGAAGTCCAAACGCTTTAATAACTGGCTGAGCACTCACATTTTCCTGTACGGCAGTAGCGATTTTGGCCTGCTCTTCTTTTAGCTGATAACTGGCGTCATAAGCCTTCTGACCGAATAATTTGGGTCCGATCAGACAAAGCGGCAATCCGATCAACGCAAGTAAAGCAAGCTGCCATTGCAGGACAAACAGCACAGCTACGTTTAAGACCAATCCTAGAATGGATAAAAGTGCGTAGGGGATGAGCTTGATAAACGTATCGATTGAAATAAGATCACTATTAAATCTGGAAACAATGTCTCCACCGTTGATGCGATGGAAGAAGTCGGTGGAAAGGCTCTGCAGCTTCTCAAACAGCTGCTTGTAGTAATTCGTAACAATGCGGGCGCTGAGACCTGCGAACATGCGGTCACGGTACATACCGACTACGACAGAAGCAAGAGCTCCGGAAACCATCAAGATAAGAATCAGCAGCAGCAAGTTATATTGCTGCGGAACGATGGCCAAATCAATAATGAATTTGTAGCTAAGCGGCATGAAGGTTTCGAAGGCGAGCTCTACGAGAAGAGCGGCAAACAGAAGTCCAGTTTGAAGTTTGTACTTCAGGAAAGAGGAGAAGAGTAAACGGACAAAGGAAAACATGAATAACCTCCTGGGAGTATACCAAGCTATTTTCTCTATTTTAGCATTGGGGTCGCATTTGGGGAATTACAAATCCGCGGAGGGAAATCCTCATTAAGAATTACATTCCGAGCCTGAATTGCCCAGGTGTAATGTTTTCAAATTTTTTAAACACTTTGAAAAAATGCCGCGGATTTTCGTAGCCAACAAGCTCCGCAATCGTGTTGATCGGCCATTCCGGGTTCTCTTGCATGATTTGCTTGGCTTTAGCAAGTCGAAACGTGTGCAAGTAGTGAAGAAAGGTCAGTCCCATCTCTTTACGAAACAACATGCTGATGTAATTGGGATGCATTTGCACATGATCGGCAACGACATCGAGCGATAAATCCAGTTTGTAATTTTGTTCCACGAAAGCGACTATTTTATCAATGGTATGTATGTTCGGATGGTGGTGGTCGGTACGACGCATATAGCGAATTAGCTGTGCAAGGATCTCCGCTACACGGACATCCTCAAGCATGGCGCCGCTGGATGAAAATAGATGGGCTGCGACTTGCTCGCTCCAGATAGCTTCAGGGGTTAAGCCGACGTTCTGCAAATAGAGTCCGATGCAGACTAGAAACTGTTCGCGCAGTTTGCTTTGGCAATCGGAATCGCCGGAGAAATACAGAAGTATGGGCTGCATGTCCTTCTCGATCTGCTCGATAGAGATTTGATGGAGTAACGAATGTTCAATATAGTGCACAAGGTTGTCATAGCAGCTATATAGGTTCTTCGACTCATGTTTGAAGACCGGTACGCCGTAGCTGCCAAAATACCGATTGAATAATAGCGATGCCATCGCTTCTATATACAGATTACGTAAGCTATCCTTATCGTCCTTGTTCCCGCTGGCCCCCATGCAATATCCACTGCCTTGTATCCTCTTTGTATTTATAAACTCGCCGCATGCATGGTGCAGATCAGCGTCGGTCAGAACATGCGTCCCATTCGCAATAAGGACGGTCTGGCGCAAAAAGTGTGACTGGGTTTTGTAGACCTTTTTACTAACATGCTCTAAAGATTTCATAATACCCTTGAGATGTTCGGCAGCAAGAGGAGGTTCACTTTCGTATGCCTGAACGACAATGATGGTTGTATACGGATGGGGAAGAAGGGGCTGTAGTTGCTCCGGCTTGAGCGGCAATTCCTCGAGTGGTGTATTGTATAGGATATGTTCTTTGAGCAACAGCAGGTCGTGCTCGATTGTTCGCTCCTTCTCTTCCTGAATCGTTCTCCCGACTCTACCCAGTACGTTGATGAGTTCATCCTTGTTAATCGGCTTCAACAAATAGTCGATGACTTGGTAGCGCAGCGCTTGTCGGACATAAGCAAAATCGCCATAGCCGGTTAAGATGACAAATCGGTTGCAAAGGTTCAGAGCTTGTATTTCCTTAATAAGAGCGAGTCCGTCCAATTCCGGCATATGAATATCCGTAAGGATCAAATCGGGCTGAAAGTACGCTAACTTTTGCAGTGCATCAATACCGTCGGCAGCGCCGACGATCTCGATAAACGGTGTATGCGCTTTCTGGATCATGCGGATGATTCCGTTTAAAATGATAGGTTCATCATCGACAACCATTAGCTTCATTGTGCTGCCCCCTTAGCTAACTTGAGTAAACATGTCGTCCCCTGGTTAAGCTTACTCTCCATTTGAAGTCCTGATCGCTCGCCATAAAACATTTTCACGCGCTCGTTTACATTGATAATGCCGAGACCTCCGCCACCCTTCTGTAGACGATGGACATCCAAGGTGCCGTTTAACACGCCTTGGATGAGTGCAAGTCGTTCTTCCTCAATTCCAGCACCAGAATCAACAACGGCAATGAACATGAACGTAGAGTCTTCCCATATGCGGATCGAAAGTGAGCCTTGTTTCCTTATATTCGCGATACCGTGAACAATGCTATTTTCAATGATCGGCTGCAGCATATAGTGAGGACAAATAAAGTTATCGATAACCCCATCGATATCAAAAGATACTTGCAGCCGGTCAGCCAGTCTAATTTGTTGGATTTTAATATAGTCTTTGACATTTTCAACTTCTTCCAACAACGAAGTCTCGCTTTTCGTTCCCGACAGACTGTAGCGGAATAGCTTGCCTAGCGTATAAGACATTTCGGCTGCTTCCGGGTCATCGTTCGCTTCCGCGATCATGCGGATCGATTCGAGCGTATTGTACAGAAAATGAGGCTTGATTTGCGCCTGCATCATAAGATACGCCGATTCCTTCCGCAGCATTTCCGAACGATGGACGGTATTTACCAACTCATCCATACGCCTGATCATCGCATTATAAGAGGAGGTCAGATGTCCAACCTCGTCCTTATTAATTTCCCCCCGATATATTGGGAAATGGTTTTCGTCAACCTGCCGCATATGCTTGGAAAGCTTCAAAATGCGCTTCGTAATTGAACTGGCGATCAGATAGTAGATCCCAGAAAGAAGTAATAAAAGGAGGGCTACAATCAAAACGAGAACGTACTTGTTTTTTTTGATCCCAATAAAGACGTCGTCAACTTGCTCCATCATGACAAGCTGCAGCTTAAGGCTGTCAGCATAAAACGATTCTATGAGCATTTTATTTCCGTTGACAGTTTGATACGCGTATTTAGCGTTTGCTTGAACTGCATCGGCAAGTAAGGTCTTCTCTAAATCCTTGGATAGAGGGATCTTTTCGATATGAGAAATGACCTGATGATCCTGATCAAGAACATATAAATTACTTCTGCTGTTCAAATTTAGCGATTCAAATAAAGGTTTTATTAAATTCGAGGTTACTTTGATATCGAGAAGACCGATGTCCTGCTCAAAGTTTCGGTTTCCAATTTTATGAAAATAATGGAGATTGATGTCTTGATCTGGCCCATTATTAAACATTATCCATTTACCTACACCAAGCGGGAGCTTCTTAATGCTCTCATCCAGCTTGAACTCGTCCATCTTGGCCATTTCTGGGCGGAAAATCATACCGTTTTGCTGCTCCATGTAAATGGTCATACCATCGATCATTCGATTGGATGACAAAATATAAGAAAACAAGGGTCTGATGTAGGTCAAAAAATTGGATACTTGCTCATAATCGCTCCGGTAGTTTCCACTTAAATAGGAAATTGTGTTCGAATTATTTTGGAAAAGCTGATATGCGGACTCGATCTGTACCGTGCTTACGTTTACGTTGTTAAGTACTTGATTAACAATTTTTTGCCTGCCTTGCGCATATTCTTCGAGAAAGCTGTTGTAGTTCTGGTTATAAAGAAACAGGCCGAACGAAATAATCGGAATGAAGATGATGAAGATGTAGCCTATTGCCATTTTTTTCACAATCGACAGGTTTTGATAGCTGAATGATGGCCTTGGTTTCACGGATCACACCACCTTATAAACGGACACTATAGCTTAAAAATGATCACTATAAATAAGGTCTGTACTCCTTTATCATAGGATTTGTAAGCGCTTAATGAAAGCGAGTAGGTCATTGCATCGAGGGGGAGTATCATGAGTATAGCACTTAAAATGGTAAAGAAAAACTGGCAGCTCTATCTGATTATCTTACCGTCACTCGTTTACTTGATCATTTTTAAATACATACCGATGGCTGGTGTGCAAATCGCGTTTAAAAACTATATGGTCACGAAAGGAATATGGGGAAGCGATTGGATCGGTATCAAGCATTTTGTTGACTTTTTCCATTTGCCCATTTTTTGGAGGGTGATCAAAAACACGGCGCTGCTTAGTCTCTACTCACTTCTTGTCGGGTTTCCTGCGCCGATCATACTTGCCCTAGCATTGAACGAACTGAAAAACGGGATTTTTAAAAGGACCGTACAGCTGGTCACGTTCGCTCCTTATTTTATTTCAACGGTCATCATGGTTTCGATCATTATGCTTTTCCTCTCTCCGCAGCTTGGCTTTGTTCATCTCTTAGCTGATAAGTTCGGATTTCCAGCGGAAAATATCATGTCAAAGCCGGCGTATTTCAAAACCGTTTATGTACTTTCCGACGTTTGGCAGTTTACGGGATATGCCTCGGTCATATACATTGCTGCTCTGGCAGGGGTAGACCCGCATTTATATGAGGCGGCCAAGGTGGACGGTGCGTCCCGGTTTCAACGAATGATACATATCGATTTGCCAAGCCTAATGCCAACAGCCGTCATCTTGCTCATTCTGAATGCAGGACAAATCATGAACGTTGGATTCGAGAAGGTGTATCTGATGCAAAACGCGATAAACGTTGGGGCTTCCGAGGTTATATCCACCTATGTATACAAAATGGGCTTGGTCGGAGCGAACTTCAGTTTCTCCGCAGCAGTCGGACTATTTAATTCGATCGTAAATTTGTTGCTGCTCATTGTGGTCAACTATGTGGCAAGGAAAAATTCAGAGACGAGTTTGTGGTAGGAGGTAAATCATATGGTTCATCCAGAACAGACATTGACGCTAGAAGCGCGAAAGCCGCCTACACGTATACTTGAAAACAGTGTCGACAGACTGTATTTGCTCTTTGTTTATTTGTTTTTGATCGTTTGTTTGATCATTGTCGCTTATCCGCTCATTTATATCGTTAGTTCATCGTTCAGCTCCTCGTCAGCTGTGATATCAGGAAAAGTATGGTTGTTCCCAGTTGAACCTACCCTTCGCGGGTACAAAGCGGTGTTTCAGAATCCGCAAATCTTGACGGGGTACGGCAACTCCTTGTTCTATCTCTTCTTCGGTACACTGCTTAGCGTAACGTTGACGATAACAGCGGCTTATCCGCTGTCACGCAAAAACTTTTATGGACGCAACGTCTTCACCGCATTGTTCATATTTACGATGCTGTTCAATGGAGGATTAATTCCCTACTATTTGACCGTTAAAGGTATGGGTTTGCTCAACACGAGATGGGCTATGATTATTCCTGGTGCCATTTCGGTATGGCAAGTCATTCTGGCGAGAACGTTTTTCCAGACGTCTATTCCTTCGGAACTAACGGAGGCGGCACATTTGGACGGATGCAGCGACTTCAAGTTTTTACTTCGAATCGTTATCCCGCTTTCCAAACCGATCATTGCCGTTCTAGTGCTTATGTATGCCATCGGCTACTGGAACTCCTACTTTGAAGCATTGATTTTCTTGAAATCTGCTAATTTGTATCCGCTGCAGCTTATTTTACGAAACATTCTGATCCTGAACTCCATCGATCCAACGATGATTAAGGATGTCAAGGAACTTGCGGATCGACAAGGCTTAAAGGAACTTCTTAAATATTCGCTGATCGTCGTCGCGAGCGCACCCGTTCTCATGCTTTATCCTTTTGTGCAGCAGCATTTTGTGAAAGGGTTGTTGATTGGTTCACTGAAAGGTTAAATCCGGTTACACATCGAAAGGAGGGATGCGGGGCAGCGAACAGAAATGGTTTTTACCCATGGAATTGATGGCTATGAAAAAAAAGGAGGGTTTGCGTATGGTAAGTAAAGGAACCAGAAGAACATGGTTATCGGCGGTCCTGATTTTATTCATCACTTTGTTTGTAATTGGCTGCACGTCCAATAGCGAGGATCCAACAGGTAGTGCTAGCCCTAGCGAGGCTGGAAGCTCAGACGGCGGAAAAGACCTTAATGCAACTGGCTTTCCTATTACTAAAAATAAAATTACGATGAGTGCTTTCGCTCCGCAATCCGCTAATATTGCCGATTTGAATACGAATTGGTTTACCAAGTATTTAGAAGGAAAGACGAATATTCATTTGAACTGGCAGCTTGTACCGGGAGAAACAGCGGCATTGAATGAGAAGAAGCAGCTGCTGCTCGCCAGTGGCGACTATCCCGATATTTTCATGCAAGGTAATTTAACGAAAGAGGAACAACTGCTGTATGGTCAACAAGGCGTCCTTCTCCCGTTAAACAAGTTGATCGATCAATATGCACCGAACATTAAGAAAGCGTTCAAAGACATTCCGTATTTGGAGAAGGCGATCACTGCGCCTGATGGCAACATTTATGCGATACCTTCTGTAAATGAATGCTATCACTGTCAATTTTCTTCTAAAATGTGGGTGAATACGAAATGGTTGCAAAAACTCGGTATTAGCGCGCCGAAGACGACTGACGATTTCTACAATATGCTGAAAGCGTTTAAGGAGAAGGATCCGAATGGGAATGGCAAGGCAGACGAAATTGCGTTCACGGGTTCACCGACAGGTTGGCATACGGATATCGAAACGTTCGTAATGAATGCGTTCGTCTATTACAATGCGGATAACAACTATTTCATGTTGAGCGGGGGTAAGCTGGCAACGTCGGTCGACCAACCAGGCTTCAAAAAAGGTCTGCAATTTTTGAACAAATTGTACGCGGAAGGCTTGATTGATAAGGAAGCATTTACGCAGAAATCGGATGCGCTTTCCCAAAAAGGGAATAGTCCTAATACGGCGATTGCAGGAGCTATTCCGGCAGGCTGGTTCGGCGAATTCACGGATGCCTCGCCAACGGCAACGCGCCACAAGGACTATGATCCGATTGCGCCGCTTACAGGACCAGACGGAGCGTCGTTCACGCCACACTACATTGGCATCGGGAACTCGGTGTTTGCCGTGACGAATAAAAATAAAAATCCGGAAGCTGCAATTCGTCTAGCCGATTATTTGTACTCGGATGAGGGCACGACATTGTCCAACTTTGGGGAAGAAGGACGCAACTGGATGAAGGCAGACGCGAACGATAAAAACACGCGCGGAACTGCAGCCAAGTTCAAGGTTAAAGAAACGACTTACGGGGTAGGTCAGGTGCAGAACGACCATTGGAATCAAATGGGACCTGGCCTTCGTTCGTCCGAATATCGCGAAACTGCCTATGCAGCTAGCCAGGACATCTATACGATGGATGGCTTGGAAACCCGTCTGTACAAGGCTACCAAAGAATTGTATGAAGGACATCAACCGAAAGAAGAGTTCCCGACAGATATTTTCTTGACGAACGATCAGGCTAATCAAGTTAAGCAATTGAAGCCGATTATAACAGATTACGTCAAACAGTCCATGCTTCAGTTCATCATGGGGGCCAAAAGCATTGACAAAGATTGGGACGCTTACGTGAAAGGCCTTAAAGATTCCGGCATGGATCAATTCATCAAAATCTATCAGGATGCCTACGATAAAGTGTATAAAAAGTGATTGCAGGTGAAGATTCTCTAAAATGGAGGGAAAACATGAACAAGCGATGGGAGCGAACTGACTGGTTCCGAGAAGCACGATTCGGCATGTTTATTCACTGGGGATTGTATGCAATCCCCGCGAGGGGAGAGTGGGTCCGAAGCGTCGAGAAGCTGAGTAATGAGGAGTACGAACCGTACTTCCGAGAGTTTCGACCAGACCGCTATGACCCGCGGGCCTGGGCAAGAGCAGCAAAGGCGGCGGGACAGCAATACGCTGTCCTAACGACGAAGCATCATGACGGTTTCTGTCTATTTGACAGCGAGTTTACGGAGTACAAAGCGACGAATACACCTGCTCAGCGGGATTTGATCAAGGAATATGTGGAAGCATTTCGCGAAGAGGGCTTGAAGGTCGGCTTTTATTATTCATTGATTGATTGGTATCATGATGATTATCCCGCATATGGGGACCGCATTCATCCGATGAGAGACAATGAAGCTTATAAAGAACGTTCCATTAAGTTCGAACGTTATGTGGACTATTTGCATACACAAGTGAAAGAATTGCTTACAAAATATGGTAAAATTGATGTGATGTGGTTCGATTTCTCTTACGATGATATGACTGGGGAGAAGTGGAGGGCAACTGAGCTTGTGGGCATGATTCGGTCCCTTCATCCAGATATTATTATTGATAATCGGCTCGGCGGCGATATTAAAGCGGCCGAACCGGAGGTGTATGCCGGTGACTTTTATTCCCCGGAGCAAATCGTACCCCCCGGCGGCATTGTGGACGAGAACGGGCTGAACGTTCCATGGGAAGCCTGCATTACGCTCAACGACAACTGGGGTTATCATGCGAAGGATTTCGCCTACAAGTCGCCGAAGCAGGTCGTCCGAGCTTTAGTGGAATGCATCAGTAAGAACGGCAATATGCTTCTGAATGTCGGACCAGATGCAAGAGGGGAAATTCCAGCTGAGTCTCTTCACATATTGACGGCGGTTGGTGAATGGATGCGGCGTAATGGCGAAAGCATTTATGGATGCGGAGCATCCTCTCTTCCAAAGCCCGAATGGGGACGGTATACGCAAAAGGGAAATATGTTATATGCCCACATATTTGACCGTGGCATTGGTCCGATTTATTTTCAGGGCCTAAAGGGGAAAATCAAAAAGGCGAGGCTCCTCGCAGACGGCTCAGAACTTAAAGTATCCACGCCATGGATGGCGGAACATTATTCGGATACTGAAAGCGGGGCATTCATTCATTTGACCGGCGCCGAACTACCGGACGATATGGATACTGTGATCGCGCTGGAGATCGAATAAGGAGGCTTGAGGCGTAAGGAGGTTCGAAGCAACAAATGAATAATGCGGCATTATTAGTGGAAGAACGGCGTGGACATCTTATGGAATGCGAATATTGGGGGCATGTGGTTGGAATCGACTTGCAGGGTAATATTCGATATCAGGTTGGAGATCCCTATCATGTATCTTATTTACGTTCAGCGGCCAAGCCGTTTCAAGCGATTCCCTTTTTTCGCAGACAGCTTCATCAGAAATTCGGCTTAACTTTGGAGGAACAAGCTGTCCTGACAGCATCCCATCGTGGTCAGTCGTTTCATGTGAACGCTTTGGAATCATTGCTTGTTAAGTTTGGTTTGAATGAGGGGCAATTGGTTTGCGGGGCATCCTACCCACTGCATACGCCAAGCCATTATCGACTGCTTTATGAGGGTCTGTTGGAGAGGAAGCTCTATCATAACTGTTCAGGGAAGCACTTAGGCTTGCTTGCGGTATGTCAGGCAGAAGGATACGCCATTCAAGGCTATGAAGAGAATGACCATCCGCTGCAGCAGGAGTTGCGCGCGATCGTAAGCGAAATGGCGGGCCTCGCCGGTGATCGCTTACAGATTGGTATAGACGGCTGCGGCCTTCCGGTTTATGCGATGCCTCTGTACCATGCGGCGCAAGCGTTTCTGAAGCTCGCGCGTCCCGAATTGATTGAGGATACTGTCACTTCTGCTACTGCGCAGGAGTTGACAGTTGCAATGAATAGCTGTCCAGATTGGGTATCCGGTACAGATCTCATCTGTCCTGCGTTGTTGAAGGACGCTAATATTGTTGCAAAAGGAGGCGCCAAAGGCATATATTGCTTTGCGCTGAAGCGAGAGGGTTTAGCTTTTGCTATAAAGGTTGCTGATGGAAGCGAAGACAAGTGGGCGTATGTAGTGGCCGCCATTCTTTCCCAAATTGGCTATCAGGATGAGACTACAATTGCGCGTCTTCGTAAGTTGTGCCCAGAGGAAATCCGTAACAGCTTAGGGGTTGTAGTTGGTCAGCATCGTATCGGATTTCATTTTCTTTGACGCTGTCATACTGCGGTTAATGGAGAAGAAAGACCATGCTTGGCCGGCATGCCAATTTGGAATAAAGGACAGGAAAATGCTTCGATCTTATAATTGAATAAAGTGAGACCTGCTGATGAGGAATATCCAGCAGGTCTCTTTTTGTATGCTAAAAGTCGTTAAAACGTTAGCCAAGTAGTCGTCATACTGTTAGTTGCCACGAATGAATTGAAATAAAATTAAGATGAAGTTGTTATGATACCGTGAATGAAGGAGGAATTTTAGCTATGGCACTTCACTTTCCCGAGGGTTTCTTGTGGGGAGCATCGACTGCTGCACATCAGGTAGAAGGAAATAATATCAATTCCGATTTTTGGCTAATGGAAAATTTGGAGGGATCCATGTTCAAGGAGCCTTCAGGCGATGCTGTTGACCACTATCGTCGCTACAGGGAAGATATTGCGCGTATGGCTGAACTAGGCTTGAATTCGTATCGTTTCTCCATCGAATGGGCCCGGATTGAACCCGAAGAGGGACGATTTGATGGAGCGGCCATCGATCATTACCGAGATGTACTGCTGGCTTGCAAAGAATGGAATATAACGCCGATTGTGACGCTGCATCATTTCTCTTCCCCACAATGGCTCATTCGTGCGGGAGGATGGGAATCAGTCGAGACGCCATCTCGGTTTGCTCGCTACTGCGCCCATGTTATGAGTGAATTAGGCGAAATGCTTCCTTATATTTGTACGATTAATGAAGCGAATATCGCTATTGGAATCACGAAAATCATGAAGCGCTATCAATCGGGGGCACCAGGTGCCCAAGTCGGAATGAATATGGATAAAATGGCCCAAATGCAAAAGCACTACGAGGAATTGAGCAAAGCTTTCGGCGTTCCTCCCCGTGAAGTTCACACCTTCTTGGCCCCGCGTTCGGAGAAAGGGTTGGAAATCATTTTTCATGCACATAGGCAAGCGAGAGCAGCAATTCGGCAGGTTTGTCCAAGTGCAAGAATCGGGTTGACCCTATCTCTCTATGATCTTCAGAGTGTACCAGGCGGGGAAGAGCAAGCTGCTCATGCCTTACAGGAGGAGTTTCTTCAATTCATTCCATATCTGAAAGATGATGATTTCTTCGGCTTGCAAAATTATACGCGAGCGGTTTATGGAGTTGACGGCATTCTGCCTGTCCCAGCTGATGCTGAGACGACCCAGATGGGTAATGAGTTTTATCCGGAGGGACTGGAGGCTGTCATCCGATATGTCACGAAGCATCTGGATATGCCGATCTATATCACCGAGAACGGTGTAGGGACGGACGACGATACACGCCGTGTCGCATATATTGATCGTGCCTTGAAGGGTGTACATGCATGTGTCGCTGACGGGATTCCGGTTAAGGGATATATGCATTGGTCACTGATGGATAACTTTGAATGGCAGCTTGGTTTCTCCAAACGATTTGGTCTTATCGAAGTAGACCGCATGACAATGGAGCGAACTCCGAAGCCTAGCGCCTTTCATCTTGGAAAAATCGCTAGCAAGAATGCACTAAATATATAATTCTCAGCCTCGCTGGGAGGCCTAAAGCGAACTGAATTATCATGAGAATAGATAGCACATGTGGACATTCTATGTTTCACTGACCAAAATGAACTTGTCATAATGGAGGCTAAACCATGTTGAAAGGTAACGTATCTTCAGATAAAACAAGTCATGAAACATATCACAATGGAAAGATGTAGACGGTAATCCCAAAAGTTACGGATATGCCACATATAATGGTATCACACTAAATATCGCAGATCTGTCAGAATAACAGACACTCAAAAGCACCCCGAAAGAAATTTGGGGTGCTTTATCTGTATTTTGCATCCGTGGCCTAATCAGTCAACCATGTTCAAAACATGTATAAAGTCGTAAAAGTGCTATTCCTAATGTCGTGAAAATTATAGCCTGCATCAAGTACTTCTTATTATCATTATTGTAGTTACTATGAAAGGGGAGACTGAAATGAAATTAACTAATAAAGTGGCAATCGTGACGGGAGCAGCATCCGGTGTAGGTAAAGCGATCGCTGAGCTGTATGCCAAAGAAGGTGCCAAGGTTGTCGTGGCGGATCTGAATGAGGATGCCATCTCCGCAGTTGTTGATGGAATCAAACAGGCTGGTGGTACCGCTATCGGTGTTGTAGCTAACGTAACGAAAGAATATGAGATTCAAGCAATGGTGGAGAAAGCTGCGAGCGAATTCGGAAGTGTTGACATCCTGGTTAACAATGCCGGCATCATGGACGGTTTCCGGTTGATCGAGACGATTGAAGATGACCTCTGGGAGCGGGTGCTCTCCATTAACTTGACAGGCCCAATGCGAGCCATCCGCAAAGCGCTTCCGTTCATGCTTAAACAAGGGGGAGGCGTAATCGTCAATATCGCTTCTGCGGCTGGGATTACAGGCGGCAAGGGTGGCGTCGCTTATACATCTGCCAAGCATGGTATCGTAGGCTTGACCAAGAATGTCGGCTATACGTATGCCAAATCCGGTATCCGTTGCAATGCCATTGCCCCAGGCGGCGTTCGAACCAATATTGCCAATACGATGGGCAATATCGATATGGCCGGGATGCAGTCGTTCCGGGAAGGAGCGGGAACACAACGGTGTGAAGCGGTCGACCCTAGTGAGATCGCAACCGTTGCGCTCTTCTTAGCATCTGAGGATTCCCGATTTGTCAATGGGACTGTCATCGCAGCTGACGGTGGCTGGACGGCGTATTAGAGGTAAAATAAAGGGTTGGACGGTCTCCACAAATAAAAACTTGATGTCGGGCATTGTGGATACAGGGATCGTCAATAAAGACCTTTCTATGATTTACAAGTTAGGGAGCTTGATGGTGATGATAGCGATCGTTGCTGCCGCATGCTCAGTTACGGCTAGTTATTTTGCAGCGACTATTTCGTCAGGGTTTGGAAGCTCGTTGCGAGAGCGAATTTATACGAAAGTACAGGGGCTTGGTTTGTCTTCTTTCAATGAAATGGGTGCTTCATCACTGATTACGCGAACGACAAATGACGTGACGCAAGTGCAGAATGTCTTGCAGATGTTTCTGCGGGTCATGCTTCTTGCACCCATCATGTTCATCGGCGGCCTTATTATGGCGCTTTCGCAGGACGTTCGACTATCCGCTGTACTTCTCGTCGTTATTCCACTTTGGTTGTTGGTATTTCGCTGATTATATGGAATGTTTTTTCAATTTTTGCGCATCATTCAGAAGCAAATCGACCAGATGAATCTTGTCATTCGCGAGGGGTTAACAGGTGTGAGGGTCATTCGCGACTTTCACCGGATCAAATGGGATAAAGAACGGTTTCATCAAACGAACGAAGCGTTAAGGGACTAATCCATAGCATCCCAACGAATCATGTCGCTCAATATGCTCGTCATCATGATTGCGTTTAATCTCTCAACGGCGCACGAGCTTCGTCATCGCACGTCGATTGTCTACGATACGTGATGCGGATCTAATTCTTATGATGGATAAGGGGAAAATTATCGAGCATGGCACCTATGAACGATTGCTGGAACAGCAAGGTTTTTATTCCGAGTTGTATCATAGCCAGTTCGAAAAGAGTGCATCTGCTTGAACGGTACTCAATACAAAAATAAAAAATACAAAAGCCGGGATTTCATTATTTTTGAGGTCCTGGCTTTTGTATTTTTATTTTCAGGTAAGTCTCATCAAAGTCGTGAAAGTGATGCTCCACAAGTCGTCTAAACGTTAGTCCGCCTATCCGATGGGTCTGAGCGGACCCTCCAGAGAGAGGGACAGTTTCTATGCGCCATTTGGTAAGAAGCATGAATCACGAAAAGTCGTCAAAGCGTTATTGAAAAAGTCGTCATACTGTTAGTTGGCCGATGGCCCATCCCTTATGATAAGGCTAAGGATCTTAAAAATAAAACAAAAGGAAGTGATCTGCACATGGAACAAGCCATAACGACACCTGCTCTGCAAGCTGGGCTGAAAGAAAAGAAAAAGAAGAACATGTACCGGAAATACTCGCCGCTTCTGATCATGATGTCTCCGGGTCTTCTTTACCTGCTGTTCAACAACTATCTTCCCATGCTGGGGATCGTCATCGCCTTCAAGAAAGTGAATTTCGCGAAAGGCCTTCTTGGGAGCGATTGGATCGGATTCGCCAACTTCGAATACCTGTTCAAGACTTCGGACGCGTTCATCATTACGCGGAACACGATTCTTTATAACCTCGTGTTCATTGCGGTCGGAACGGCGTTGTCTCTGGCTAGCGCGATCCTGCTGAACGAGATCAAGAACAAGGTGCTGTTGAAAGCGTACCAGAGCATCATCACGCTGCCGCATCTGATTTCCATGGTTATTGTCAGCTACCTGGTGTTCGCCTTGATGAGCCCGGAGACCGGGTTCATGAACAAAACGGTGCTCCCCTGGTTCGGCATCAAAGAGGGCATCTCGTGGTACAGCGAAGCGAAGTACTGGCCCGTGATCCTGACACTGGTGAACTTCTGGAAGGGCGTCGGTTATTCCAGCATTGTGTTCTTCGCCGCCTTGCTCGGCATCGACGAGGAGTACTATGAAGCGGCGAAGCTCGACGGCGCAAGCCGCTTGCAGCAGATCCGCCACATCACCTTGCCGATTCTGATGCCGGTCATCATCATGCTGACGCTGCTCAGCGTCGGACGAATTTTCTATTCGGACTTCGGATTGTTCTATCAGGTTCCGATGAACTCCGGTGCGTTGTTCGACACGACCGCGACAATCGATACTTATGTCTTCCGCGGATTGATGGGCAACGGCGACATCGGCATGTCCACCGCGGCGGGGGTCTATCAATCTATCGTCGGGTTCTTACTCGTCATGCTTGCGAATTTTATGGTACGACTATACAGCAAAGAAAACGCGTTGTTCTAAGGGGGGAATGATCTTGAGAAACGAAAGCATCGGCCTGACGTGGTTCAGCCATATCGTCATGTTCCTGTTCGCTGTAGCCTGTATCATTCCGTTCGTTCTGCTCATCTCGGCATCGCTAACGGATCAGAATGCCATCATCGCACACGGGTACTCCTTCATCCCCGAAACGTTTAGCACGTTAGCGTATGAGTATCTGTACGAGAGAGGAGCAGATATCGCGCGTGCCTATGGCGTTACGGTATTCGTAACGGTGGTGGGAACAACCATCGGCGTGGCCGTCACGACACTGTTGGCCTACCCGCTCTCTCGGAGCGTAACGCCACACCGCAATCTGATCATGTTCATCGTCTTCTTCACCATGCTGTTCAACGGAGGCTTAGTGCCGTCGTACCTGGTATACACACAGCTGTTCGATATCAAGAACACGATCTGGGCGTTGATCGTGCCGGGGCTGCTCATGAACGGATTTTTCGTCTTGATGATGAGGACGTTCTTCCAGACTACCATTCCTTCGGCCCTGATCGAATCGGCGCAGCTGGACGGAGCAAGCGAGTACCGGACCTTATGGTCCGTGGTGATTCCGCTTTCAGCGCCCATTCTGGCGACGATCGGCTTGTTCGAGTGTATCATGTACTGGAATGACTGGCAGCTGGGGATGATCTATATCACCAACCCGAAGCTCTTCAGTATCCAGAATCTGCTGAACCGCATGATGCAGGACATTCAGTTTATCAACAGCAATATGGGTGATCGCGCGAGCGATGTCATGCAGGAAATGCCGACCGATTCGGTCAAGATGGCTATCGCTGTGATCGGGGTACTGCCGATCCTGCTGGCGTACCCGTTCTTCCAGAAGTATTTTATCAAGGGGATTATGATCGGTGCTGTAAAAGGGTAAACCTATATTCATATTTTGTCCAAACGCCACAGCTGATAATATTAGGTTGTGGCGCTTGGGCTTTATTTGTGTGTATGATGGAAATAAGATTTAATTCAACCTTGAGGAGCCGATGACATGAATTTTCGGAAATTGTATTGGTTGCGAAGTTCCTTGCGATACAAGCTTATATTAAGCGTACTCACCATGACGCTGCCGCTTGTTGGCATGCTCTTGTATAACAACTATTATTCCATTCATGTTGTTCGCGGACAAGTTGCCGATTCTTATAAGAATATGCTAACTCTCTACATGAGCCAGATTGACAGCGGTTTGAACGATATCGATTCCTACTTGAATTCGATAGCCGGTACCGGTTATGATCTGGTGTCGCTCAGTCAGGCCGCAACGGATACGGATTATTACAGCGCGAAAGTTTACTTGTTCAACAAGCTTTCGAGGGATATTTCGTTGTACAATTCGGCGAGTTCATTTTTTGTGTATCAAGGGAATAGGCAGGATTATATGGATATCTCCAAAAGCAATGATGTATCTTTAGAGGAAAAAGATAGCATTGAGAACCATATCATCGATTTGATTCATTCTCAGCAGATTCCACAAGGAATTTCCACGAAAAGATGGCAGTTTTCCCGAATCGGACAAGACAATTACCTAATTGATATTGTTCAATCGGGCAATGTTTATCTGGGAGGTTGGGTAAAAACCGACCAATTGTTAAAGCCCCTTCGCTCCCTTCAGATCGGAGTGGGAGGAGCGGTTTTATTAGCCAATGTGCAGGGTGAACCCATAACGGATACAAACCTCGTTAGCGACTATGGAATCGAATTGCATAAGAACCTGAACGATTATTATCTGTCGGGTTCATCCAAGAAATTTCTTGTCGTCGGCGCTCCGTCCAATAGGGGAGACTTCAGTCTGGTTGCCCTTATTCCCGATCATCATATATTGGCCAAGCTTCCTTACCTTCAGTCGATCGTTTGGTTGATCACGATCGCTTCTTTCCTTTTTGTACCCATCGGACTCTATTCCATGAGACAGGCCATCTTGGTACCGTTATATCGGGTCTTGCTTACCATGAAGAAAGTCCGCGAAGGGGACTGGAGCAGCCGGGTAGTTCTAAACAACACTTCGGACGAATTTAAAATGCTCGGAGGAGCGTTTAACTCCATGATGACGGAGATTGAAACGCTTCGCATCAACGTCTATGAAGAACAGCTGAATAAACAAAGGGAAGAATTACAGCGGCTGCAGCTGCAGGTTAACCCCCATTTTTTTCTGAACACCTTAAACATTGTTTATAATCTGGCCAAGGTCAAGAACTATGAATTGGTCCTGGAAATGACAATGTCCTTGATTCATTATTTCCGTTTTATGTTTCGCAGCAACACCTCTTTCGTGAAATTGAAGGACGAGTTGGATCATACCCGGAATTATTTGAAAATCCAAAGCTTACGATTCCCGGGCCAGTTAACCTGGACCCTCGAAGCTCCGGATTATTTAACGGATGCTCCGATTCCTCCTCTTATCATTCAGTCGTTCGTCGAGAATTCGATTAAACATGCCGTCACGATGGATGAGCCAATTGTCATTTCCGTACAGATCGATTTCTTGGATGAAGAGAGGGGTTCGAGAATGAAAATTCGCATCAAGGATACAGGACACGGATTCCGTGATCTTGTGCTTCAAGAATTGCAGGCAGGCAGAAGTATCGAGAATGATCGGGGGGAGCACACCGGGATCTGGAACGTTCAGCGGCGGTTAAGATTATTGTATGGCGAAACTGTAACTATTCAATATGATAACGATAAGGAAACCGGCGGAGCGGTAGTGGAAATCATTGTTCCTACCAATCCGGGTGTGGAGGAAACGACATGACTTATCAAATGCTTTTAGTGGATGATGAAATCCATGCCATCGAAGGTGTGAAATCGGATCTTGATCTGAATAAGTTGGGAATAACAGGGTTGTTTACGGCTTACAATATCAGACAGGCAAAAGAAATTTTGGATAAAGAGATCATTGATATACTGCTTTGCGATATTGAAATGCCGCAAGGCAGCGGCTTGGAGCTTTTGTCCTGGGTAAGGGAGCATCATCCGGACACGGCAACGATCTTCCTGACAAGTCATGCCGACTTCAAGTATGCCAAGGAAGCGCTGCAGCTTGGGAGTCTTGACTATCTGCTCAAGCCCGTTCTTGCGGGTGACTTGGAGAATGCCATTCGAAGAGCGCAGAGCGTGATTGACCGGAATAGCGAAATCAGCAGGAATAGTAATTCCCATCAATTATGGCTGAAGCATCATTCCTTGATCATCGAGCGGTTCTGGCTGGATGTAATCAACCACTCGACACCAAGTAATCCAGCCGCGATTCACGAGCAGGTAGAGCGTCATCATATCCCGATAACGGAAGATTCCAGGTTTCTTCCGATCTTGATCTCCGTTCAGAGATGGAAAAAAACATTGAAGCGCAGAGATGAGAAGATTCTGGAGTACGCCCTCAAGAATTCTGCAGAAGAAGTCATCATCGATAGCCATGGGACCGGAATATGCTTTCACCTGGACCGGGGGATGATGCTTGTGATCCTTGTTGCGAGCTTGGGCATGGATTGGAATTATGATCAAGCGATGGATGCTTGCAGTCAATATATTGATTCCTGCAATCAGTATTTTTACTGCGACTTGTCCTGCTATTTCGGCCAACCCGCCCAAGCGCATGAGATGGCCGCCATGCTTGCGAAGCTCAGGACTCGTGACCGCAACAATGTGGCTTTTGTGAATCAAGTTTATCCCTACGATGATGCCAGGCACACCGATCATGCTAATAAACTACCGGCAATGAGTGCAATATCGTCCCTGCTCAAGACAGGCACGAAAGAAGCCGTCATTCAAGAGGTAGAAAAGTTTCTTGGCGATCTCGTTCGTAACCAAGAGATGGATGCTGAGGTACTGCATCAATTTCACCAGGACTTTGTGCAGGCACTTTATTCCTTCCTGAACATGAGAGGGGTTCAAGCCCATCAACTATTTGGAGATGAAGAATCAAGGAGCGTCTCGGAAACGTCAGGGCGATCCGTAACAGATATGCTCAATTGGGTTCATTATGCCGTCAATAAGGCAATGAATCAAGCAGAGGTGGTTAAAGAGACAGATACCGTCGTCCAAACCATCAAACGTTATATTGCTCTTAACATGGACCAGGATTTGTCCCGGGAAACGATTGCGGATCAGGTCTTTCTGAATCCGGATTACCTGTCAAGAATTTTTAAAAAGGAAACGGGGTATTCGATATCGGACTTTGTCCTGCTGGAGAGAATCAAGCTTGCAAAGGAGTTATTGTCCCAAACGAACATCTCTATAAGCTCCATTGCTTCATCTGCGGGGTATACCAATTTCTCCCATTTTACAAAAATATTTAAAAAATATGCCGGGATAGGACCGACAGAATATAGAAGTCAATTTGGGCAAGGAACCAGTGATCAATAAAACAAAAGCCTGCTTGTGAGAGCGAAAGACCTGCTTATGTGGAATATCAAGCAGGTCTTTTTTGTATCCAAAAAAGTCGTTAAAACGTTATTGAATAAGTCGTGAGAATGTTAGTGAGAGAATAGGATTGCCCTTATGATAAGAGTAACGAATGCTTTAAGTTATTAAGAGAGGGGAACTACCATGATTAGAGAAAATATGGACCGAGAATGGCAATTTGTAAACGGTAAACCGTCGGTCATTCCGGGTATGAGCCGACCCGGGAAAACCGTTCATCTTCCGCATGACTTTACCATCGAAACGGATACATTCCCGGATGCTCCAGGCGGTCAATTAACGGGCTATTATGGCGGAGGAATAGGGACATACACCAAGGTTATGAACATTCCTGAAGACTATGCCGGTAAACGGGTATTGGTGGAGTTTGACGGGGCATATATGAACACGACCGTCGTATTGAACGGTCACACCGTGGCTAGGCACCATTACGGCTACACGCCGTTCCATGCCGATCTCACTCCTTATCTAAAACTAGGCAAACCGAATCGTCTTTCCGTAACCGTCAACAATGCAGCACAGCCGAATGCACGCTGGTATACAGGCTCAGGTCTGTATCGCCATGTCGATATGCTCTGCGCTCCACGGACTCATATTGCCCCCTGGGGGATCTTTGCCCGCACTTCGCATATTGTAAACGGTACTACGTTTGTCGTAGTGGAAACAACTGTGGAAAATCATACGGCTGATACCGCTAATCTGTGGGTGGATATTAAGATACAGAAGGAGTCAAACGACACCGAAGCTGGTACTGGAAAGGTGAAAGTGCATATTCCTGCGGGAGAAAAGTCCGTCGGTCAAGTCATGATTGCAGTTGAAAATGCTGATCTTTGGGATATTGACTCTCCGAATCTATACCAAATCACCGCTCAATTGTCTGATAAGGAGACGATATTGGATAGTGAAAGCACTTTATTCGGAATTAGGACGATATCGGTCGATACCAAGAACGGATTTATGCTGAACGGGCGTACGTTAAAACTAAAAGGCGGCTGCGTGCATCATGACAACGGTCTTCTGGGCGCAGCGTCCTTTAAGGACAGCGAATACCGCAAGATGAAGATTCACAAAGAAAACGGCTATAATGCCATTCGCTTCGCCCATAATCCGATGTCTAGGGATATGCTGGATGCATGCGACCGCTTAGGATTGCTTGTCATTAACGAGGCATTCGATGTTTGGACGATGGAGAAAAATACCCATGATTACACCCAGTACTTCGAAGAGGACTGGAATGCGGATTTGGAAGCCTTTATTCTTCGTGACCGAAATCATCCCAGCATCATTATGTGGTCTACCGGTAATGAGGTTGCGGAACGGGGCGGGTTGTCCAATGGATATCAATGGTCTGCCAAACTGGCGGCAAGGGTACGGGAGCTTGATTCGACACGCTTTGTCACCAATTCCTTGTGCTCCTTTTTTAGCGGGCTTGATGACGAAGATCAGGTGAAATTTTATATGGATCTGATGAATCAACCGAAGGCCATGGGAGGAGGTCTCCTCAATTTGGATTCGGATTTCGGTAGAAAGATCTGGGGAGAGTATACCGAAGCCTTCGCTGCTCCGCTCGATGTCGTGGGATATAATTACCTGAATTACCATTACGAAGACGCAATAAAGAAATTCCCTAACCGAGTTATTTGCGGAACGGAAAGCAAACCTCTCGAAATGTTTGATTACTGGAAAGATGTCGAACGGTTTCCTCATGTGATCGGTGACTTCGTTTGGACGAGTCACGACTATATCGGTGAAGCCGGCCTCGGCAAACAAGAGTACTATGAGGATCCAGCTGAGGCTGCAGCTGCATATAGAAAGAACTATGTAGCCGAGTATCCGTGGCGACTATCCGGTGGTGCAGACATTGACCTCTGCGGATTTGCACGTCCGCAGCTTGCTTATCGCAGAATCTTGTGGGGCTCCAAGGAGACCTATATTGCTTCGCAAAATCCTGAAAATCATGGCAAGATCGAGGTATTAGCAAGATTCGCTTGGAAAGAATGCGAGAATGCCTGGAGCTGGGCCGGCTCTGAAGGGAAGCCCGTACAGGTTGATGTCTACTCCGCTGCAGAGGAAGTGGAGCTTATCCTAAACGGAAAGAGTCTTGGACGTAAACCTGCCGGCATAGAAAATCGCAACCTGGCAACATTTGATCTAACCTATGAACCGGGAACATTGGCAGCAGTCAGCTATTCCGCTGGCAAGATCGTTTCGACTGATAAAGTGACATCTGCAGGCAAGCCTGTTGGTGTACGTATTACACCCGACAAAAGGGAGCTTGCAGCAGATGGTCAATCGCTGTCCTTCGTGGTCGTGGAGATCGTGGATAGCGAGGGCCGACTTGTTCCTACAGCCGAATTGAAGGCAACGGCCGGAGTGGAAGGTGGAGCAACACTTGCTGCGTTTGGTACCGGTAAGCCTCAGACGAGCGAAAATTATACCAGAGGAGAGTTTACTTCCTATAAGGGCAGGCTGCTTGCGATCGTCCGTGCGGGCTATGAGCCTGGAACATCGGTTCTGACGGTCGGCGTTGAAGGGCTTGATGCAGTCTCTGTTGAGATAAAAGTGAAGTAAGATTTGCTGAATCATAATTATTTGATAAAGACTTCACAATGCCTGGCGTTCTGTTCGGAGAACGTATGGTGTTACGCTTCGGTTCAGCGACCCATACGGCGAAGGTTTATGTGAACGGTAGTCTCGTCATGGAACATAAGGGCGGGTTCACGCCATTCGAGGCAGAGATCAATCCGTTACTGCGGACAGGTAAACATCGCTTGACGGTAGCCGTAAATAACATCATAGATGAAACGACGCTACCAATGGGAAGCTATACGGAGTCGGAAGTGCCCGGATTGGGCAAGGTGGTTAAGAATAGCCCGTATTTTGACTTTTTCAACTATGCAGGGCTTCATCGTCCGGTCAAGATCTATACCACTCCGAAAACTTATCTTAAAGATGTGGCTATCGTAACTGACTTGAATGAAACGACGGGGATCGTCCGTTATGAAGTGACGATTGAAGGTGAAACGCAAGTGAAGGCAACTGTCGTTGATCAAGCCGGTGTAACCGTCGGAACATTGGACGGTCCAGCCGGTACGATCAGCATGAAAGACGCGAAGCTGTGGGAGCCCCTTGCCGCCGACATTCAAACCAGCCAAGGCATCATTAGGGTTCAGGGGAATAAGAAAGGGGTCTTTACGCGGGATCGTAAGCCGAAAATGGCGGCACATGAACTGCGGAGGAGATGGAAAGCGATCCCGGATTTCGGGTATAAGGGGAATTAGTTTAGATGAATACTGTTACGATCGTGCAATGCCGAGACTTAACGAAGAATGTAACAGTTCGCTAGATCTAATACGAGGGAAGGGCTGGGCATGCTCCATGTATGCTTGGCCCTTTTTTCTGCACCAAAAAGTCGTGAAACCGTTATTGAAAAAGTCGGCAAAGTGGTAGTCGGGTTTTGAATTGAAAGCTAATATGAAAACGTATTCAAAACATATCTTAGGAGGAGTACCATGATTAGGAAAATGAAGTTGCTCAGTTTCATGCTTGGTGTGGTTATGTTAGCGGGTACAACAGCCGCATGTTCGTCCAGTGGGGACGAAATGAGCAGTACATCAACGGCAACTCCGACTTCCAGTGCAAGTGTGAACCAAGCAACGAAAGACCCGTACGAAATCACGCTTGCCATGCCGTCGTTCGGAGCAGTGCCCAAGGATATCGAAGCCGTTCAAGCCGAACTCAGCAAAATAGCCAAAGAGAAAATCAACGCTACGGTGAAGCTCCTTGTCCTCAACATCGGATCTTGGTCACAGCAGATGAATCTGATGTCTTCCGGCGGCGAAAAGCTGGACCTGGCTTTTTCGTTCGCAGCAGGCTACAACAATGATGTAGCAAGCGGTAAAAATGTTCCGATTGACGATCTCTTGGCTAAATACGGTCAGGGGATCCAGCAAGCACTTGCCCCTGAAATCTTGAAGAGCGCACAAGTGAGCGGGAAGATCTATGCCGTGCCTGCTCTCAAAAGTTATGGCGGAAGATCCGGAATTCTGATGAGGAAAGACCTGGTTGATAAATATAAAATCGATGTCGCTGCCATCAAAACGTTGGATGATTTGGAGAAAGTATTCAAGACGATTAAAGAGAACGAGCCGACAATTGCTCCGCTGGCAAGCGGTATAGCAAATCCTCTGACGAACTTTAATACCTACGATAAGCTCGGAAATTCGTTCGGTGTTTTGCCTGGCTTCGATAATGGGTTGAAGGTGGAGAACTTATACGAAACAAAGGAATATGAAGATTTTGTGAAACGAATGTACAGCTGGTTTAAGGCCGGTTATATCAGCAAGGATGCTGCCACATCCACGACCAATGAGTATGAACTCGTGAAAGCGAATAAAGCATTCTCCTACATTGCAAAGAACAGACCGGGTTTTATAGAAGGTCAAAATCGATTGACCGGTACGCAATTGGTATGGGTCGATTTGCTTCCGGCTGCTTATTCGACGACGGATGACGTACTTGCCGGATTGTGGACGGTTTCCAAAAATTCCAGCAATCCTGACCGTGCCATGATGTTCCTCAATCTCATGTACATCGATAAAAATATATCCAATCTGTTGATGTGGGGCGTCGAGGGCAAGCACTATGTGAAGGTGTCGGATAATGTCATTGAGTATCCGTCCGGCGTCGATTCGAAGACAGTCGGCTATTCCACGCAATCTTGGTTGATTGGCAATTCTTTCCTGACGTATGTGATGAAAGGCGACGATCCGGAGACGTGGAATAAAACGAGGGCAGCAAATGATCAAACTGTCAAATCGAAAGCGCTCGGATTCTATTTCAATGTGGAGCCGGTCAAGAACGAAATCACGGCTCTCAACAATGTAGTGAGTCAGTATGGTAAAGCTCTCGAGACTGGAGCCGTAAATCCGGCCGATAAGCTGTCGGAATTCAGATCCAAGCTGAAAGCTGCGGGTATCGATAAAGTCATCGCAGAGAAACAGAAGCAGATCGACGCTTGGGCGGCCGCAAACAAAAAATAATGTCAGCCACCGGGTCTTGATTTTAAGGACCCGGTTTTTCTTTTTGAGAAGTTTCGAATGTTTTTTTGTCTCCTGTTATACCGATCTCCTGTAGGCTTGAGGCGTTATCCCGAACTGCTTCTTGAAAGCCTTTTGAAAGTGGCTCTGGCTGGAAAAACTGAGGTAACTGCTTATTTCGCTGATACTTTTATCGGAATATGCCAGCAGGTCCTTCGCTTCTTCCAATTTACACTGCCTGATAAATCCGCTTAACTCAAACCCGAATTCCTTTTTGAATTTGGTCGACAGATAGGTTCGGCTGAAGCCTGCATGCTTGGCTACATCGGATACGGTGATATTTCGATTTGTATTTGAGCGGACATAATGGACGACCTGACGAAGTATGTTGTCCGCATCGGCCGGGATGATGTAATCCGCAACTCGGTTCGTATAGTCCGTCATGGACTGTTCCATAAGGGAAGCGATCGCATCTGGATCCGTTAATCGTTCAACTTGATTGATATAGGTTTCAGAAAGTTGATAAGCAGTGGATGGGGAAAGTCCGCCTTTGATCGCCGCATTACTTGCTAAAGAGTTCATCGAAATAAATAAATTTTTCATATGCCGGAGCTTATCATTGGCTAAGCTGCCAATAATCACAGATTTAGGGCGAATTAGGAACTTTTGTAACGCCGATTTGTTTCCGGTTTCAATAAACCGCATGAGTTCATTTCTCATTTCATACGAACTGAATGTAAATCCTTCCTCCTTTGCCATATATGCTTTCTCGGCGTATTTCCGGATGATGGTAGGATCCTCTGCGTAATTCATAAAACCGGCTACCTCATTTCGAGTCAGTTCCGTGTTATTTACCGTGTAATTAACAAACAAAAGCGTGTGGATAAAAGCAAGCGGATTTACAGCAGGGATCGAATGGAAGAAGTTCGCGAACGTTTCTGGATCTGAATCTATGGCGGAGTATTCCTTGCGCATAACAAACAGGGAGTTCTTGGTATAAGACAAGTTATTGATCGGTCCGATCACAATACTGCAACAGCTTTTTTCGATTTGTACACAGCCGTAATAGGAATAGAACGACGTCATCGTACAAGTTACGGTTCGATCTATTTCCCAAAGCCTTGACAGATACTGTGACGGCGGTAAGGTATCCTTTCCTTGTTCCGGATAACAGGCAACCAGTGTCTTATTCTCGTACAAATAAATCGGATTATATAAGGAATGGTATAGGTACTGACAGTACTTTTTAATATCCACCGTGATTCCCCCTCTCCTATGATGAATATAGTACAAAAATACAATTTAGACAACAAATATGCAATACAGTTTCCGGGATGTGCATTAAAGTATGAGTTAATACAGTGCATTGGGGGAGATAGAATGATCGGCAATGTCATCAATGAAGGAATGAAAATGGAGATTTTTAAACGTAAACCTGATGTTAATTCAGAGGTTTATCAAAATGCTGTAACAGCAGCATTAAAGAAAGTGGAAGGGAACCTTGACTCGTTCAGAGACAAATTTCCAACCAGCTCAACGATTGGGAATTTGTATTCGTTCAATATTCATGGCGATACGCCTGCAGCCAATCCAGAAAAAATACCTGGGGCCAATGTCGGCTGGACCACGGGTTTCTGGACAGGCATCTTATGTCTCTCTTACGAGCAAACAGGGGATAAGCGCTGTCTGGAGGCAATTGAAACGCAAGTAAACAGTTTTATAGACAGAGTCGAAAATGAAATCGACTGCAACACGCATGATATCGGATTCTTATTCAGCTTGTCCTGTGTAGCGGCATATAAATTAACAGGTAATGAAGCGGCTAAATCAGCTGCATTAGCTGCTGCGAAGCTTCTTATGAACCGTTATGTCGAAGTGGCAGGGATCCTTCAGGCTTGGGGAGATATGAATGACCCGAATGAAAGAGGACGCATGATCATTGACTGCTTGATGAATCTCCCCCTGCTATTTTGGGCAAGCGAAGTTACAGGTGAAGGTATCTACAAAGATGCAGCATATAAACATGCAGAAAACGCCTTTAAATATATCGTTCGAGCGGATGGAACGACCTATCATACTTTCTTCTTTGACGTCTTTACCGGAGAACCCCTGAAGGGGAAAACCCTTCAAGGACATACCGATGATTCCTGCTGGGCTCGCGGGCAAGCGTGGGGAATTTACGGATTTGTACTCAGCTACCTTTATACACAAGACACCCGTTTCCTGGAAATGAGCAAAATTCTTGCAAATTACTTTTTAAACAGAAGTCCCGAGGATTTAGTCGTCTATTGGGACCTGGATTTTACGGATGGCAGCGGAGAACCTAGAGACAGCTCCTCATCTGCAATTGCTGTGTGTGGATTGTTAGAGCTTATCAAACATTTGTCTGATGAAAAAGAAAAGCAATACTATTCCAATGCAGCCATGAAAATTGTGAAGTCCTTAAATGATCATTACTCGACACAAAATGATGAAACGTCTAACGCGCTGCTGCTGCATGGCGTTTACTTTAAAAAGTATAACCATGGTGTAGATGAAGCGAATTTATGGGGCGATTATTTTTATCTGGAAGCGCTGACAAGACTTACAAAGAACTGGAATCTTTATTGGTAAAACAAAATCGCCACTCCGGTGAAAAGGAGATCTCGAAATGCAAAAAATAAGAGAGTCATGGAAAATTACTCTAAACGAACGTTTGTTCAAGGATCTGGGAATTAGGGAAGCGGAAGAGTTTCAAGATTTGACGGCAGAGGCGCGGATCGTTTGGGATCGTATGGAGAAGGGAGTGAACCGCTCTTGTTTGTGGAGTGACTTGAGTAACATTGCGGGGTCTACTGTGCTTACCAGAAATTATGTCAGGCTGCGTCACATGGCGATTGCCTTGAATGCTGCAGGATCCGATCTGGAAGGTTGCGAACAGTTGAGCAAAGATATAGTCGGGGCTCTCGACTGGATGCTCACCAACCGATTCTACGGACAAGCTGAAACGGATGGGAATTGGTGGGACTGGGAGATTGGGGCTCCTATGGCCTTAACAGAAACGATATTACTGATGTATCCGTATCTTTCCAAAGGACAGATTGAAGCCTATATGATCCCGGTTGACAAGTTTACACCTGATCCCGAGACTTTTTTAAACTCTACAAGCAAATATCCCATTATGGTTTCAACTGGCGCGAACCGAGTATGGATTTGTAAGGTGATTGCGTTGCGATCGTTGCTCCTAGAGGACGAGTTAAAGCTTATAAGAGTTCGCGATGCGTTAAGCCCACTCTTTGAATATGTGACAGGAGGCGAGGGGGGGTTCTTTGCGGACGGATCGTTCATACAGCACGGGTTTCCTTATACCGGAGGATATGGGAAAGCGCTGATATCCAGTTTGGTTCCGCTTCTACATGTGCTGGCGGACACGCCTTTCGAAGTTAAGAACAGCAGCAGGATTTATGACTTGGTCTATCAATCGTTCGAGCCGTTGATCTTTCGTGGTTCAATCATGGACATGGTTAGCGGCCGCGAAGTATCTAGGCATGATGTGCAAAATCATGAAGCTGGACATATTGCGATCGGGGCTATGCTGGAGTTGTCCACCTTTGCACCGCCTCCGCATGCAGACAGGATCAAATCTATGGCGAAATATTGGATCCAGGAAGACAAGATTAAGTCTTTCTTGACACATGCTCCCTTATATCAGAGCAGACTTGCTGTCGAATTGTTGCAGGATGACAGTATCATTGCTCAGGCACCGGCTTCCAAGTACAAATTGTTTGCTAATATGGCTAGGGCGGTCCTTCAACGGCCTGAATTTGCTTTCGGTATCAGTATGTTTTCTAAGCGAATTGCAACCTGCGAATCCATAAACGGCGAGAATTTGAAAGGTTGGTATACGGCACACGGCCATACCTCGCTCTATAACGGTGACTTGGGGCACTATTCGGATGGCTATTGGCCTACCGTTGACCCGTATCGTTTGGCGGGCATAACGGTTACGAATCAGTTGAGAGAGAGCGCTTTCGGGAACATGTACCGCAGCAGTGAGAGCTGGGCAGGCGGAGCGGAACTGCAAGGCCGTTATGGATTAGCCGGTATGGTACTGGAAGATTACAGGACAGAAACGATTAGGGAGCCTATGCGTGCCCTTAAGTCGTGGTTTTTATTTGAGGATGAAATTGTTGCACTAGGCTCGGATATTCAATTTGCCGAACCGTTTCATGTGGAAACGATTGTTGAAAATCGCAAGTTGAACGCAGAAGGCACGAACCAATTTATTGTGAACGGTGGGCAGATGCCCGACCAGCCGGGTTGGTCATCAATGATGAGCGAAACAAACTGGATGCATTTGGAGGGGAACACTCCCTATACCGATATCGGGTATTATTTCCCCGAAAAGGCGGAGCTGCAAGCAAAACGTGAGACGAGAATAGGGCGTTGGAGCGATGTCGGTAATGGTCCCGAAACGGAAATCTCCCGAAACTATTTAACGGTTTGGTTCGAACATGGGGTGTCGCCGCAGAACGAAAGTTATTCTTATGTCCTCCTCCCGGGAAGAAGTGCAACGGAGACGGAACGTTACGCTGATCAACCGAAAGTAGAAATTGTTCAGCAATCTTCCGCAGCCCATGCAGTGTACCACTCAGAGTTGGGAATACTCGGCGTAAACTTCTGGACGGAACAGAAAACTTCGGCTATGTATGTATCCTGTACCGGGAAAGCTTCTGTCATGGTTATAACGACTGACGAATCGGTGGAAGTCGCCGTTAGCGACCCGACCCATGAGAATAGCGGTATCATTGAACTGGAGCTTCAGATGGCAGCGCGTACCGTCATGGAGGATAACCCGCGGATCGAAGTTGTGCAGTTATCTCCAACGGTGAAACTGCACTTCCATGCTCAAGATACGCACGGCTCTACATCGAAAATCAGGTTAGGCAAATAATGGGGAGAGTGGAATCGATGAAGATTGAAACAGGAATTAATGTTTCTTCTGTTCAACAGGATCTTAGCCAAGATTACTTCGGGACATTAAAACGAGTGGCAGAAACCGGATACAAGAACATTGAACTAATCGGTTATAATATGAAATCTTATACACGTTACATGGATGAGTTGCCTGTTGAATTGTTAAAAGAGAAGCTTTCGCAACTTGGTTTGTCCGTCATTTCCGCACAGGAAGCGGCGAGAATGGATATGCCAATGGATTCTCATGATTGGGAATCTGTTTGTTCGTACTATGAACAATTGAACTGCCGCAAAATCGCGATTCCATCCGTATGGATCACGAATCGGGAGGATGCGCTGAGGACTGCCGAACAAATAAATCGTGTAGGGCAGCGGATGCGGGAGAATGGATTCACATTCTATCTCCATAATCATGCCCATGAATTCAAGAAAGACGGAGATCAGACCTTATACGACTATCTGATCGAAAACACCGACCCAGATAATGTCCGTTTTGAACTGGATCTGGGGTGGGTGCTAAGGGCAGGTCTTCAACCCGCAGAAATTCTCACCAAGCTGGGCAACCGCTGTGACATCGTTCACCTGAAGGATATCAGCTCTACACCTAGATTCCCTGTAAATATCTTCGAAGCGTTGAAGCAAGATAACAACAAAGCATTCGACAGCTTTATGATCTACCGAGACTATACGGCTCCTGAGGATTATGATGACTTAGGAAAAGGAACAGTTGACTTGGCTGAGATTTTTACATTAATTCGTAAAATGGGTCATGTGCGGTATGCCATAGTGGAGAATATAGGGGCATCTACGGATAAATTCAAGAGCGTTGCAAGCGATCTCGATGTTATAAATCACTATCTTTAGCATTTCATCTAATTAGAACGTACCCAAGCTATATTCCGGTACACAGAAGATCCAACTTTATTTGGCGATATTCGTGCGCCGATCACGGGTGTCATTGGAGACTCGCAAGCAGCTTTATTTTCTGTATTGAGGTAGACTACGAAATCAAAAAAAAGTAAATAGCCAGTATCTGGGGAGGATCTCAACAATGAAAAGAAGTGAAATTTTGGGTAGACTGGGCTTTACAGTACCACAAATCAAAAAGAAACGCGTTATCGTACACAGCGATGTCGCGTGTGAAGCTGACGATCAGTTTGCGATAACTCACCACCTGCTTACACCGTGTTTTGAAGTAAAGGGTATTATAGCCGCTCACTTTGAGTGGAGGTATATTACTTACGAGCAACTGAAGTCACAAAGAGGCACGAGTATGGAACGGAGCTACAAAGAGGGTAAGAAAATTCTTGAACTTACCGGAATTGATGATGTGCCTCTTTTTAAGGGCAGTAAATATGAACTCGCAAACGAGGACGACCTGCCGGAAAGCGAGGGTGCTGACTTCATAATAGCTGAAGCGATGAAGGAAGACGACATGCCGCTTTACATTGCACTTCAGGGAAATCTTACTGATCTTGCCATCGCATACAAAAAGGAGCCGCGCATAGCGGATAGGCTAACCGCAATTTTTATAGGTGGTGCCGGTTACCCGTATGGCGGAGACGAAATGAACATCAAAGGTGATCTGATAGCCTCTCGCATTGTGTTTAATTCTCCAATTAAGCTGTGGCAGATCCCAAAACCGACATACACTACGGTGGAAGTATCGATTGCCGAGCTGGTGGACAAGGTTAAGCCTAATGGCGAAATAGGGGCATATCTGTGCCAACAGCTGCTCGCACTCAACGACTATTACGGAAACGCACCGATACGGATACCGTTTCCTCATGGGGAGAGCTGGTGTCTCGGAGACAATCCTACAATATCTGTGCTGCTTCAAAGCGAAAGTCGCGTTTGCTGGCATATCGAAAAGGCACCGTATATAAATGACGATTTAACCTATTCTCCGAATCCTGAAGGAAAAGAAATCCGTGTTTACGATTCAATAGATACGAGAATGACTTTAGATGACTTATTTTCGAAACTTAAACTTTGCTACGGCTAATGTTTTGGATATAGGGTCATGTACACCTGAAGGACTCAGCCATAGCCCTAGGTGCAGTAATTATGTAGAGGAGTAGAACATATGAAACAAATAGAAAAATATAACTTTATTGAGTTAAGCGTTAATGGATCAAAACCAATGGATTCAAGTGTTAAGGTTGATTTTACTGCAACATTTAGTAAAGATGATAAAAAAGTTAAAGTCAAGGGCTTCTACAATGGAGATGGCGAATATGTAGTGCGTTTTATGCCTGAGGAAGTAGGTATTTGGCATTATGAATTAAGCCTACAAGCTTCTGAAGAAATTAGTGAATCTGGCGAATTTGAGTGTGTTAAAGAAACAGGGAATAATCATGGGTATGTTGTTGTCAACGGTATGCATTTTCAATATGCTGACGGTGCGCCGTATATTCCAATAGGAACCACAATATATGCTTGGATTCATCAACCAAAGCAACTTGTTGAAAAGACAATTGATACACTATCAAAGAGCCCTTTTAATAAGGTTCGTATGTGTGTATTTCCTAAAGATGCAGTGTATAACAAAAATGAGCCTGAGATTTTTCCTTTCGAAAAAAATGGAGATGGCAAGTGGGATGTTAATCTACCCAATTTTGAGTTCTGGAAACATTTAGAGCGACAATTGAAAGTACTTTTAAATTTGGGTATTGAAACTGATTTGATATTATTTCATCCTTATGACAGATGGGGTTTCATGAATTTGAGCAGAGAGGATAATCTAACTTATCTTGACTATTGTGTAAGAAGGTTAGCAGCTTTCAGGAATATTTGGTGGAGCTTGGCAAATGAGTACGATATGGTATTCAAAAAGAATGCAGACGACTGGGAGGCCTTCGGTGAGTTTATCAGTGGTGAAGATCATTACCACCATCTTTTATCTAATCATAATTGGCTTAAAATCTATGATGCATCAAAACCTTGGATTACCCACTGTTCCATTCAAACAAACCGTTTTGAAAAAACCAAAGCATTTAGAGATGTATATAAGAAGCCTATTATCATTGATGAGTGCAAATACGAAGGGGACATTGAGCCGAAATGGGGTAACATATCAGCCTTTGAGATGGTTCATAGATTTTGGTCTGTAATGCTGTGTGGTGGCTACTGTACTCATGGCGAAACTTATCATAGGGATGATGAGGTTCTTTGGTGGGCTAAGGGTGGAGAATTACACGGAGAGAGTGTAACACGTATTGCTTTTCTAAAGGATATTATGTACGGATTGCAGGGAGAAATACAGCCATACCAAGGTAAGATTGCTATAAATCCTAATAATTTGAACACTACGGCAGAGCAGGATAATCCATATTTAAATGCGGTTAGGAGTCTTGATCCTGCAGAACTCGAATATTTAAGTAGTAGTTATATGTCCTATTCAGGAAGACATGATGACAAATATATCATTGAATATTTTGGGCGAGAATGTCGTGCCTTCTTTGATATTAATCTACCAGAAGTCGGTGCTGAATATTCAATTGATGTTATTGACATTTGGGAGATGACGCGTGAAACCATTATTTCGAAGGCCAGCGGAAGTACGAAAGTGCGGTTGCCGAGTAAGGAAGGCATTGCTGTGATCGCAACACGCATCTAATCTAATATTTTTACACATATGCCAATCAGCGAAGCTTTGATAAGTTAAGAACAATATCTTTCGATATTGTTCTTTCTTTAGATTTACGATTGTTACTATAAGGCATATTGGTCTAAGAGGCGGGATGGCGGCATGCTGGAATTTATCCATAGCATGAAATTAAAAAGTAAAATTTTTCTCTCCTGTGTTTCTATTATCTTGCTGCTGAGCCTTCTATTCTCCAACATATTGTACCGCTACGTCACGCTACAGACGACTCAGAGCTTCTACGAAAATTCAAGCTATTCCCTCATTCAGGTCAGCAATTATATGGACGAGAAGCTAAAGGGCCTACTCGGCAGAGTCCATGCCATGCAGCTCAATACGACTTTCGATAAAATGCTGAGAAATTTCCTATATTACGACGAGCCGAATTTTAACGCTATCGCCGTTTCGGAGTTTTCCAACTCGTTTTCCGAAATCCGCAGCTCGGATCCTTTTATCTCCTCGATTTTCATGTATACGCCTAAAGGCAACTTTTACGATCTTACACGTCCGCTTAAATACAACTTCGATTTCAAAAGCTCCAATCTGTACAAGCAAATCGGGCAGCAGCCGAAAAGTACGTTGTATTGGGGCAGCAGCGGCAACGATGAGATTTACTCCGACGGCAAGCTGGTGATACCGGTTGTGCTGCGCTTTTCCGTTGAGGGCTTTAACGGTGACTCGCTGCTGGTAATCAATCTGGACCGACAGCAAATATACGACTACTTGGCGGGAACCCAGCCCGGAGAGGGCAATTGGGAGATGATTGTAGACAACAAAGGGAAGGAAATTATCTCATTTGATTACCCGGTTATCAGTGCAATTAAGAAGGATGGGCAGTTGTTGGATCAAATTGCAGCCAATCCTAACGGGACTCAGAGGGTGAGCTACGGCTCGGAGAAATATTGGATTACCTACCAAACGACGCGGTTTGCCCCATGGAAGATCGTCACGATAAAATCTGAAAGCATTTTGTTAAAAAATTTGCGCCAGTTCAGAATGTTTACCACAATCATGATGGCGATCGGTATCGTGGTTTGCTTTTTTTTCGCGCTCATTATCTCCAAATCGCTGATTAAACCCTTGGTGCTGCTGCAGAACACGATGAAAAAGGTGACTGATAAAAATTTTAACATTCGGTTCCAATACAAATACCATAACGAGGTAGGGCAGCTCGGAGACAGCTTTAATTATATGGTTGCGGAAATGAAGGATTTAGTCGGCAAGCTAAATGCTTCAGTCACCCAGTTGCAGGAAGAGAAGGAGAAGGTCAAAAGCGAGCAGCTCCTCAAACGGCGGGCCGAGCTGCGGGCGCTTCAAGCGCAGATCAATCCACATTTTTTATATAATACGCTCGATTCGATCAACTGGAAGGCTAACGAGATCGATGCCCACGAAATCAGCACAATGACGACCTCGCTTGCGTCGCTGTTCCGCACAGGATTGAGCAAAGGACAAGAGCTCATCCCTATCAAGGATGAGCTCAGCCATATTACCAGCTACCTCACGATCCAGCAAATGCGCTACGGTGATAAGTTCAGCTATAAGCTAGATATCCAGGAACAGGTCAAGGAGCTTTATACGGTGAAGCTGATTTTGCAGCCGCTTATCGAGAACGCCATCTATCATGGCATCAAGGAAAAAGACGGCTCCGGAAGCATTGAAATTTCTGGTGCGCTTACGGCCCGAGGCGTCGAATTCTACATCAGCGACGACGGTGCAGGCATAGCGTCGCTTTTGTTGAAGCTTATTAACAAGCGGTTACTCGAAGGATATGTTGTCGAAAAGGAAGGTTACGGTATTTACAATGTGAACGAAAGAATCAAGCTTCATTTTGGTACGGAATACGGGCTTGAATTTTTTAGCGAGCCTGGTAAGGGAACGAAGGTGTTGGTTGTGATTCCTGAAGTGAAATGGGAGGATGCGTACAAATATGCTTAATATTCTCGTAGTAGACGACGAAAAAACGATCCGTGACGGCATTGTTCGTTCATTATCTGGTTCTCAAGGCCGTTACCGTGTCGTTGGCGAAGCGGAGAACGGGGAGAAGGCGCTAGAGCTTGTCATCGCCCGCACTCCTGACATCGTCATCTCGGACATCAATATGCCGAAAATGAACGGTCTTGAATTTATCGAAAATATGAAAGCGCTTAATCCAAATGTAAAGATAATTATCATCAGTGGTTACGACGAATTTGAGTTTGCTCAGCGAGCGTTAAAGCTGGGGGTATTGGAATATTTGCTAAAGCCGCTGGATCAGCAAACTCTGCTGCAGGTTGTGGATAACGTATGCGCAGAAGTGGAAAAAAACAACCGATTGCTCTATGACATGGAAAAGCTGACGGCACTGATGCATGAGAACATGCCCGGGGCGCGGGAGCGTTTCCTGAATAGGCTGATCGCAGGAAAATGGAGCCATGCTCCCGAGCAGGCGGCGGCCAGAGCGGAGCATCTGAATATCGATCTGACGGGAGAACTGTACACACTGGTTCTAATCAAGATCATAAGCATTTCGGGCCATGCCGATCCTGCCGTCGACAGCGAGGAACTGGTATTAAGCTTTATCGAGAACGGATGGCGCGAGCTATTTGAGGGCTACGTGCGCATTCATCCGTTTTTCTACCGGGAAGGCAAGCTGGCCATGCTCGTCTGTTCACAGGAGTCGAGCCGTCAAAAGGTGTTTACATCGGTTCATCAAAGTCTAGGTAAAATGGCCGCCTACGTCGAGCGGAATTTAGGCATCAATCTGTATGTATCCGTCGGAAACCTGTATAACCGGCTTTCCTCGCTGCCCAGATGCTGCAAGGAAGCTGACGAAGCGTTGCATTACGGCACAGTACTGGAGCAAGGAGCGATTATTCATTGCGAGGACGTGCAGCTTCAAAAAGAGAAAAGCTATGTCCGCCCGGTAGAGCTGGAAAAAAAACTGATCGTCCATCTGAAGCTGTGCGAGCGGGAGCAGGCTTTCCAGATGATCGACGAATTGTTTCGCCATTACGGATCCTTAGAGAGCGGTGGCTCTCATTATATCAAAATCATGGTGCTTGAATTAAGCGTTATGCTCGTGCGGGTTCTGGACGAAGCACTGGGTAAGGAAAGCTTGACCGGCTTTATTGGCAAAGGCTTGTATGGTGATGTATTGGGCTGCGATAAGCTAAACGACCTGTTCCTCTGGTTGCAGCGTCTCGTGGAGCTGGGCATAGAGAGAATAGAACAAGTGCAGAGAAATAAGCACACTACCTTAATCGAAAAAGCGAGAAGTATGATGGCCGCGCATTTGGATGACCCGGAACTTTCCGTGGGGTTTCTCGCTGAGCGCTTGTTCATTAGCCCGAATTATTTGCGGTACTTGTTCAAAAAACAGGTCGGTGTATCGTTTGTCGAAGCGCTCACCCGTCTCCGCATGGAGAAGGCAATGGACATGCTGACCGATCCGACTGTGAAAATCCAGGACATTGCCGAGCGCGTCGGCTTTAACGACTCGCGGTATTTTACATTTTGTTTTAAAAAATACAGCCAGCTGACGCCTTCGGATTATCGGGAAATGAAGCAGCTGGAGCAATAAGAATTTGTTCTAAAAGGTCGGCTGTTTGTACAATCACTATGTTCGTAATATATTCGACCTCAGTTCGTTGAAATTCACTACTTCTCCCCGAGAACGATGCTATATGATGAAAAAGTAAAAAATAAAACGCTTACATTGGAGGGGAAAAGATGAAAAGGGTGTCAAAAATGTTTCACCTAGCTATGCCTGCCGTTCTGTCTGTCGTACTGCTTACGGCCTGCAGCAGCGAACCGGCGGTCAATAATACCGCCGCTCCGAAGGAAGCCGCGACCAAGATTAAAATTTGGACTGCGGCACGGCACGATCAGGTTTACATGACCGACAAGATTCAGAAATTCAACAAGGAAAATAAAGACGGCATCGAAATTGACTACCAGATGTACACGGACAACTACATTCAGACGCTGGATATGGCGTTTGCGACCAACGATGCTCCGGATATTATGGCGGAGGGCCAGAACGCCCTCAAGAAATATTACCCGATGGGCTACGTAGCGCCACTGGACAGCTACCTGACGCCGGAAGACAAGGCCCGCTTCGGGCCGGGCGCATTTGTGGAAAACATCAATATGTTCAACGGGAAAATCTACTCGATGCCGATCATCGGCACGACAACAAGGCTGATCTACAATAAGGGCATCTTTAAGAAGGCCGGCATCACCGCTCCGCCGAAAACGCTGACCGAAATGGTCGAAGTGGCCAAGACGATCACTGACAAGCTCAAGGGCGAAGGCATTTACGGCTACGCGCAAAATTTTAAATCCCCGACCAGCGCGCTGCAGCGATCGATCGATATGATTGTGACCAGAGACGGCGGAGTCGAGGCGGGATACGATTTTAAGACGGGGAAATTCGATTTTGCCTCCTATAAGCCAGTGCTGCAGGCATACCGGGATATGTTTGTGAAGGGCGCGACGTTTCCGGGGACGGAAAGCTTGGACATCGACCCACTGAGAACGCAGTTTGCGGCAGGTAAGATCGGCATGTACATTTCGTGGACGCACGCCGAGCCGGGCGTGTACAAGGATCAGTTCCCGACCAAAGAGGATTGGGATGTTGCACCGCTGCCGACGACAGACGGAACGGCCAAAGGTTCGCAGATGCTCCAGGGCGGCACGGGCTTTATTATGAATGCGAAATCTAAAAATTTGGATAAAGCATGGAAGGTCATGCAGTATTTGTACAGCGACGAAGTCCAAGTCGGGTATCATGAAGCCGGCTTCGGCTCGGTTATGATTCCGACCGTGCTCCAAAAAGCGAAGCAGCCTGACACAATTAAGCAAAGACCGGGCCTTGCCTTTACGGAATCCGATAAACTGTGGCCTGCGATCCCACTGAATGTGAAGCCGGAAGGCCAGGATATGTACCAGGTGTTCGTAGGCTACATGCTAGGGGCGAAGGAATACAGCGATCTCGACAAGACACTGGAGGATCTGAAAACGCGCTATAACGCGGCGTTTGACAAAGCGGTGGCCGATGGGTCGTCGAAAAGAATCGTATATCCGGGCTTCGATCCGAAAGACCCGACCAAGTCGATGAATAAATAAATTCCATAACAGATTGGAAGGACTGCTGGGTGCATGCCCAGCAGCTCCTACATAAGGGGGGACATTCGGTGGAAACCCAACTGGCAGGCACAAAGCACAGTTTCGGCGTACTAATCGCCAAAAGGTTCAAGAACAAAGGGCAAATTTATTTGATGCTGCTGCCCAATGTGCTTATTTTCTCGGCTTTGTCCGTCTACCCGATATTATGGGTGCTTAAGTACATGTTTTTTCAATACGATATGACCTCGCCGGCCAAGTTCATCGGACTGGATAATTTCGTCCGTGCGTTTACCCGAGACGCTTACTTTTGGAAGACCGTCCTGAATACGCTGATCTATGTAGTGGGGAAGTTGATTTTGACCTTGCCGTTTTCATTTTTTTTGGCGCTCATTTTGAACAAAAAGTTCAGAGGCAATCGCCTTGTGCAGGCGATGATTTTCAGTCCGACGATCATAAGCGCTTCGGTTATGGCAATCATCTTTTATTTTCTTTTTAACGCGTACAATGGGGATGTTAACCATTATTTGATGGCGCTCGGCATTATTTATCAGCCTATCAACTGGCTGGGGCAGGACTATGCGATGCTCACGGTTATTATCGTGGGGGCATGGGGAGCTGTTGGAAATTATATGGTGTATTTTCTGGCCGGTCTGCAAAGTATACCAAACGATATATATGAGAGTGCGGAAATCGATGGGGTGACGCCTTGGCGCAGGCTTTGGAGCATTACCATCCCAATGCTCGGACCCGTCTTGAAAATCATATTGATGCTGGCGATTACGCTCGCTTTTCAAGATATGCAAAGCATTATGGTATTGACCGAGGGAGGACCTAACGGCGCTACGGAGGTTATGTTCCTATACGTGTACAAATTTTTCTTCCCGTTGTCCGCAGGCGGGCTGGTGCGTGCCGAGTTTGGCTACGGCGCGGCGTTAAGTGTAGTATCGGCTGCCATCGTCGGTGGCCTTACAATGATCTACTTGTTTCTCACCAGGAAACTGGATGAAATCTACTGATAGGGGTGAAAACGATGGAACGCTGGACTGCAGGCAGAATCGTCACAAGCACTGTCACTGTCCTATTTGTGGCCGCAATGGTGCTGTTTGCGTTATACCCCGTCGTATATGCGCTGATTGGCTCCTTAAAAACAAATTTGGAACTGACCTTGGGAGGTACATTTTTACCTAAAAAACCGATGTTTTCCAATTATGTGGATGCTTTTCAAAAAGCAAAGTTTATATTATATTCCGTCAACAGCGTCATTTTAAGCGTATTAACGACCATACTCGCTCTCGTTACTTCGTCTTTGGCCGGGTATGTCATGGCACGGCACCAATTTGTCGGCAAAAAAATGTTGATGGGGCTGTATCTCGGACTAATGTTCGTTTCTCTCGGAGCCGTTTCGTTATATCCTCAATACATTTTGATGCACAAGCTTGGGCTGACCGGAAACCTGCTGGGGCTTGCCATTGTATTGACCGGAGGGCAAGCGGCCAACGTTTTTCTAATTATGGGTTTTACGAAAAGTATTCCGAAGGAACTTGATGAATCGGCGTTTATGGACGGCTGTTCGCCTTTTCAAATTTACTGGACCATATTGCTGCCTCTTATCAAGCCCATTATGGCGGTTGTCGCTTTGTTTACTTTCCGGTCGACGTGGAACGATTACATTACCTCGCTTATTTTTACGATCTCCAGACCGGAGTTGAAGCCGCTCACCGTTGCCGTGGTCAGTCTGAGGTATTCCACCAACGCCGCAGCGGAGCTCAACATTATGACAGCTGGTGCAAGCATCGCCTTGCTGCCGATTCTGATTGTGTATTTGCTTGCGAACAAGCAGTTTATTTCGGGGCTGACTGCAGGTGCGATCAAAGGATAACGCCAATAAGGGAGAGATTACTGGATGATTCAGTTTAACGAACAGGAAGTAGGCTCGTTGCGCCAGAAGGCCGCCGTCAACGGAAGCATCGTCAAAAAGCTGCTGGAGCGGGCCGAGCCTGTGCTAAAGTACGGGATTAAAATTCCGGACAAGGCGGTAGCGACCTGGGGGCTCTTTTATTATTGTCCGGAGCACTCGGTTCAGCTTGAGCTTAGGTATGAAGAAGGGCAGCAGCACTGGTGTGCGATTTGTGATAAAGCCTACCAAGGGGAACCCTACGACGGGGCTTGGTGGAGATATGTCAACGGCGTTAATGCGGACTCCTGCTACGATCTGGCGCTGCTCTGGATGTTGACAGGCGAGGAGCGTTATAGAAATATAGCTGAAGAAATTTTGATAAGGTATGCGACCTATTATCCAAGCTATGAGATACATGGAGGCATTCCATACAACAATCCGGGCAAGGCGAACGCACAAACGTTATGCGAAGCGATGTGGATCCGCAGCCTGGCGATGGGATACGACATCATTAAGGATACGTTATCGCAGGATAATAGGGAGCTCATCGAAAAAGACCTTTTTACCGTTTGCGCGGAGTTTCTGATGGTGTACAGAATGGATCAGATTCATAACCATGAAGTACTTGTCGGCGGCGGCCTCGGCATGCTGGGTGTGCTGCTTGGCAGGCCTGATTATCTGGAGTTTGCGCTTCATACCAAATACGGGCTTGCTTATCAGTTGGAGCATGCCGTGCTTCAGGACGACTTCTGGTTCGAAGGCACGTTTCACTATCATTACTTTGCGTTGGAAGCGTTTATGACGTTTGAAAAATTCGCCAGACATACGTCATACGGCTTGCTGCAGCGCCCCGAATACCGTAACATGCTGAAAATGCCGATGCGTCTTTTGCAGCCTGGTTTAAAGCTGCCTAAAGTAGGCGATGGCGTCGGTGATATTTTGCAAAAGCATTTGCCGGAATTTTACGAATTTGCTTTCGCCGTCTATGGAGACTGGGAGTTTGCCTGGATGCTGAACGTTTATTACCAGACTCACGAAAGAGATAACATGGAAGCCTTCTTATACGGAGCGGAGACGTTGCCGGAAACTCCCGCATATGAACTAAAGGACTACCATGACAACGAGGCATCCGGTTTTACGGTCATTAGGGGCTCCGGGCAAAAGTATTTGCTGATGAAGCACGGGAAGTATGGCGGGGAACACGACCATTATGACAAGCTGGGCATTCATTTTTCGGCTTTCGGCGAAGAGGTCGCGCCTGATTTGGGAACGACCGGTTATGGGGCCCTGCTTCACTACGATTATTACAAAAACACGGCCACCCACAATACGGTTGCGATTAACGGAGCCAACCAGCCGCCGGCCAATGGGAGAACGGTCAGGTACGAGCGGGAGACCGATCAGATTCTGCTTGAAGCAGAAGCGGTTTGGGACGGCTCGTTTCCCGGCATCGATTCGTTGACTCGGGTAGAATGGGACGAGACCGTTTATGATGGTGTTCAGATGCGACGGCTGATTTTGTGGCGCGACAGCTATTTTATTGAGGCTTTTCTAGTCAGGAATGCGGCTGGCCAAACGATCGATTGGATTCTTCATAGCCGAGGGGAACGTTGTGGTGAGACGCATGCGGCTCCCAAGGAGCAACAAGTGCCGCTAGACACAAACAAACCGCTCAAATATATTCGAGAAGTAGAGCGCTTCAAGTCCGAGGGTATTGTGCATACGAGATGGCAACATAATGGCTGTACCCTGAGTGTTTTTAGCTTCTGTGACTGTGAGAATCAAGTCATTTATGCGAACGGCCCAGATAATCCGTCAACTGGTGAGATTTCCTATTTGTTGAATAGGGTTGAAAAGTGTACTGACGTCCTATATGTTAATGTGTTTGAGGCATACGAAGATGATCAGCCCAATATTCTCGAAGTCGCAGCTGAGTCTCCCGACGCCCGGCACGTTAAAGTTGTGCTTACATGCAAAGATGGAATTAAGGAACATCAATTTGATATTGGGATTTCGTTTTAATTCAATTTTACTGAACCAATTAAAAACTTAAACAATTGAGGGTTGAAACGAAATGAGATTTACACAAAACGTTGAGCAGTGGGACATTTTCGAAATTGAATTGCAGGCTTCTCATACCTTCAAAAACCCATTCCGGGATGTGCACCTTTATGGGGAGTTTTTTAATGGGGAGGAGTGGAAGCGAATTACGGGCTTTCATGACGGGGGCACTACTTGGAAAATCCGGTATATGCCGGAATCGCAGGGGGAATATCGATTCAAACTGTTTTCGGATTATGCCGACTTTGAAGGACAGGAGGGTACATTCCATGTAGCAGCCCCTTCCCCGGGAAATCACGGCCCTATCCGAGTAACTGGTACACATTTTTGCTACGCAGACGGCACTCCATTTTTTGTTATGGGTACTACCGCATACGCCTGGACTTATCGTCCGGAAGAAATTCGGCGGCAGACATTGGACTCTTTCTCCAAGTATGGTTTTAATAAAATACGTATGCTCGTATTTCCGAAATACATGCGCGGTGGTGGCGAGGAGAACGAGATCAATATCTCATACGAGCCACCCGTATTCCCGTTTGAAGGCGAACCTAACTCTTTTGACTTTCAACGGCTTCGTCCTGAGTATTTCCAAAATTTTGAAGATCGAGTCATGGATCTATTAAAACTTGGGATTGAAGCTGACGTGATCCTGTTCCATCCTTACGATTGTTGGGGCATTGATCTAGGGATGCAATAGGATGATGAACTGCTCTATATAAACTATATAATCGCGCGGTTGTCTGCATATAGGAACGTTTGGTGGTCTCTGGCCAACGAGTTTGACGTTGATAAAACGCCGGAAGGTAAAACTCGTGTACGGATGGATCGTAAAAATTGGGATCTGTTCGGTGCGACAATCAAGGAGAATGACCCGCACAGTCACCCAATATCAATTCATAATATCCCGTTTGGTTTTATCTATCCTAACCGTGACTGGATGACTCACGTCAGCTATCAACATCCGGATACATACACACTAATTCTTGAATTGAAGAACAAATACATGAAACCGATCGTGAATGATGAATACCAGTACGAAGGAAACATAAAAGAAGAATGGGGCAGTAGTGACGGGGAAACGACTGTCCTTCGGCATTGGCTTTCGGTAATGGCCGGTGGATATGCAACACACGGTGAAGTTATCAATTATAACGGCAACGGAAAAGATCTATACTGGTCATATGGTGGCACATTGATAGGGAAGAGCGCACCTAGGCTCAAGTTCATGAAGCAGATAATAGAAACGTGTCGGTTCCAAAGCATGGAGAGGGATCCACTTAACACGGATGGGCATCACTATTTTACCTTACACCGGGATATGGACGAATACCTAATTTTTTGCCGTTATGATCTCCCTGGAAAAGGTCTGTGGTGCGGACCGTTCGACGGGACTGAGTCAGAGTATGACGTAATTGTATATGATGTTTGGAATTGCAAGGAAATTGAGCGGCTAACCGTCACTAATACTCGTACCCTACCTATCAATGCATGGACTGTTTATCACCTAAAGCGCAAATGATAAATCGCTGCTTCGTGGCTGCTGCAAAGGCCTATGGTTAACGCAATAATTGTAATGTGAATTGCTAATTATCATTAAATTAATAGATTCACAGGCCGAAACTATTTGATGGTGAATCAGTTAAATCCAACAGCACTCATGACTCATCGAAAACGTTTAGGCCTTAAAATTGCATGCCTTCGAAAGCTTTGAATGTTGTCGGACGACATAACATATGCGCTTTGAAATCCCCATTAAACGGGGATTTTTCATTTTTATGCACCATTGTTTGTGTAGTGATGTAGGGGCACAAATATAGGCATGGAATTAAGAGTTTAAGATCCATATTGTTCGGTGAAAATAAAGTGTTAGACTTTGAAATATTTCAGAATTGCTTGGCGAAATTAATGACACCATGTATATATTTAATTCGTTTCTCTCCCTAAAAGTATAAGAATTGGGTTAATGAAACAATTAATAATATCCCCAGAACTTTATAATTGGCTTGAAAACGTTGGTAGGTCTTGAAAAAGTAAAAAGGCTTCAGTGCCTCGCGATTATCTAGAAGTCGTTCCCCCAACCTCGAAGAATAACACTTCTTAATACAATGTGCTACTCATGCTACTCACACTATTCCTATGTTACTGTAAGAACGATCTTTCCTACATGACTTCCGGCTTCAAGGTAACGGTGAGCATCGATAATGTCTTCGAATGTGAACGTTCTGTCGATTACAGGTGTGAGGTTACCGGAATCGAGGCCATTGCGGATGAAATTGACTGCCATATTACGTCGGTTATTGTCGCCAGTAATCTCCACCATGTCGAACCCACGGATAGTAAGCTGTTTAAACAGAACCTCACCGACGTCCAAAGGTGTTGGGTCTTGGTGAAGGCGGCCGTAGAGCACGATCGTTGCGCGGCGAGCAGCCACTTTGATCAGGTCAGCTAGCACTGGGCCACCGACGGGGTCGAAAATCACCTCGGCACCTTTACCATCGGTCAGTTCGCCAACTCGTTCCAGGAGATCCTCTTCGTTCGTTGCGATGACCTCAGCGGCACCAGCGGTTAACAATGCCTCTCGTTTCGCCGTGGTACGGGTTAGGGCAATCGGACGTGCTCCGATCATGTTTGCAATCTGGATTGCTGCAAGTCCGACACTGCTAGAGGCTGCAGTGATGAGTACTGTGTCGCCTTGGCTGAGACCACCGCAATCAATCAGTCCGCCGTATGCGGTAATGAACATCATCCAAACTGAGGCTGCTTCTATAAATGACAAATTATCTGGGTGAGCGATGACGGCATAGGCGGGAGCTAGAACATACTCACCGTGTAGTGGATATTCAGTCGCCGGGAAAGAAGGCACTACGCTTACCGCATCACCCACAGTAAAACCAGTTACCCCATCTCCTATCAACTCGACTACCCCTGCGGCCTCTAATCCAATTCCTGACGGGAAGACAGGCTTCGCAGCGTGCTCCCCTGAACGAAACATCGACTCGGCTCGATTCAAGCCAAGTGCATGAGTTCGGATCAGCACCTCTCCCTTTCTTGGGGAAGGGACAGGTATTTCTTCAAGCGCAAGCACCTCTGGATCGCCGGTTTGACGAAAGCGGACAACTCGGTTCATCGTATATCCTCCTCGATAATAGTCTTTGCGATACGCAATTCATTTACAACGTAAATTTGTAGAGGGGAAACACTTTTTTTATTTAATGCAACTGCTAATGTTAAGTTATTAATCAAAACAAATCACTTCATTTTTTATTCCTTGTATATATATGTTAACAAAATAAACTGACATTAAACATAAGATAAACACGGTATATTAATGTGATCTCTTATAAAAACATCTTTTTTTGTAGGTTTAAAATTGAATGTATAAGTTGCATCTTACGACATTTTAGAACACTGTAAATTCAATCGTATTCATTTTGATCGTCATTGTATAATACTTTTCAAGGAAGTACGTTGTAACGATGTGGCTTTGGAATAGTGTGATTTATCTATAAGTCTAATTAGCCGGAAAGTTATAATTTAAGTTTTAGGCTCTTAATAAAGAATTTTTTTTAAGTTAGCTTTCTATTACCTCGTTTGAAGGTGTTAAGGGTTTGTGATCAATCGGTGATGACAAAGTGATTAAGGTGGTAAAATTTCCATACACTATACTTTCATTTTCGAATTCTTCGAGCTCTTTCGTAGACTCGACCATAACCTTTAATAAAAAATTGTAATTACCGCTAATCCGATAACACTCTACTACTTCAGGTGAATTCTTGCAATATTCGACGAAATCCTCATACTTATTTGTCCGAAACAGTACGAATGCCACTATAGTTTTCCCGATTTTCTCGTGCGAGATAAGTGTTCTATATCCTTTTATTACGCCTTGTTCTTCTAATTTTCTTATTCTTTCAGTTGCTGCAGGTTGAGATAATCCTATAAGTTTACCTAATTAAGTCATCGTCAAACGGGCATCTTCTTGTAAATGCAGCAATATTTCTTTATCTGTACTATCCATAAATACTCCTCATTCCATATTATTTTAACGATTCTAATGACCTAGAATGCACACATTAGTATGTACACCTTAGCATATGATTTAAGTTTTCCAACAAAAAGTCAATAAAAAGTGTTGGACATGATTGCCGTAGATATATTTGATGAAAGAAATTAGCTATAACTGGAGAAGTATCCTAAATATTTGCTCAGAGATTTGCAGGTAGAAGTGGCTAACTATAGAAGTCGGCGACATCGAGCTTTACCAACACCATAAGCAAAAAGAAAACTCGTCCAGTAAACACAAGGGACAGACGAAGATCACGAAAAGGGGGAACTGCAGTTGGCGTTGTCGCCAACGTATTGAAAAAAGATGATATCCAAACGATGTTGGACAAAGCTGTAGAAGCATTCGGAAGCGTCGTTATTCTCGTGAACCGGCAACACGACAATAATGCGGGACTGCCTTTTTTTGGATTCTTATTATTGAAGGTGTTAAAATCTAAGCAAAGGCTTTAAGGAGGGGAGCATTCATGAAAAATAATAAACAAATATTATTGGACACAGCTCTTTCGCTTTTTCTCGAACAAGGATTCGCGAATACAACGATTCAAAAGGTTTTAGATAAGTCAGGTGTATCTAAAGGGACATTTTATAAATTTTTCAGTTCTAGAAACGACTGTATGGTCGCAATTTTAGAACAGCACTTGAAAGAGGATTTCATCATTCGGAAAAATCTTGAGAACAATGACTATGCCTCTGACTTTGACTTGTTGGTGGATCAAATCGCAGTACCCATGACTTTGCCAGAAAAAGAACGTGTATGGGAGTTATTCTGGACTGGATTTTACTCCGGAGAAATTGATTCAACAAACCTTGCAAGAATGCAGTTAAAGTGGTTGTCTGAACGATTGGTTCAATTATATGGTGAAGAGATAAGTCCTTTTGCTTATGAAGGGGCGATTTTTTGTTACGGACTGCTGCATCAAATCGCGAATACATGGAGAAATTTTCATCATCGACGGCCGGATTGGAAAGAAGTCGTACCCAAAGTCTTGATATATGTTGATGTCTTGCTGAAAACGATGAGTGAAAGACAAGAGCATATTTTTGATTTTCATACCTTATCGATCATTAACTCTAGTGACAACTATAGGAGTTTGGACAAAAAAACGCTTGTTGAGGAACTGCACCAATTCAACAGTTCCGTTCAGAAATCAAAAGTACCAACAAAAACCAAAGATATGGCAAAGGGGCTTCTTTATTTATTGGATCAAGCCGAGTTGAATATTTCTCTGATAGAAGTAGTTTTAAAAGCGTTTCAAAAGGAACTTGAATCAAACGAATTCAGTTCGGAGGCGAGAAGGATTGCGAAAGAATGTTGGTGGTTTATAGAGCAAATAAAACAAAGATAGATGAATAGATCTATGATCATCCGAAAAGTCTGGCAGCGATGCAAGGCTTTTTTTGTCTGATTTTGAAGTTAAATATACGAGTAGTATAGTAATAATTACCGTATTTATAGGGTGTTTAATTTAGTTCTTGCGAATTATTGATATAAATTATACTTGTAGTATAAAATTTAAAATGCCAGAAGATTTCCAATTTCAAAAGGAGGAAATGCTACATTGAATGGCCCCGCTTTTTTGTTTTAAATATATGAATATGGAGGTGCCCATCCTGTATGAGCAAAGAAATTATAGCCATCCAAGAAATTACAAAGTTTCAAACAAGATCCGAAGAGTTTTTTCCGCTAGACTGGTACAAAAATATGTTGTTGAACGACCCGGTATATTATCATAAAGAAACAGATGCTTGGAATGTTTTCAGGTACGATGATGTCAAGCAGGTACTCAGCAACCATGAACTATTTTCAAGTGATGGACCAAGAACAACGATCCTTGTTGGAGCGAAAAATAAAGAAGGGACGATCCCGGATAAGGTAAGTATTTCTAGCATGGATCCACCACGGCATCAAAAATACCGCTCCCTTTTGTCGGCAGCTTTTACACCTCGCAGCTTACATAATTGGGAACCACGGATTCAACAAATTGCAAAACAACTTGTAGAAGACATGGAGGCGAGTACGACTGTCGATATTGTCCAGGCGCTAGCAGGACCATTACCCTCTTTGGCAATGTCCGACTTACTGGGTGTCCCCTCCGAAGATAGCTATCTGTTTAAAAACTGGGTAGATGTTCTATTCCAACCGTATAACAAAGAAAATGAGCAGGAAGTTGAATATAAAAAGCAGTGTGCTGCCAAAGAGTATTACCAATACCTGCATCCGATTGTGATTCATAAACGATCAAATCTCTCTGATGATATTATTTCGGATTTATTAAAAGTCGAGATTGATGGGGAAAGTTTTACGGACGATGAGGTCGTTCGAACAACTATGCTTTTATTAGGGGCAGGGATCGAAACAACAAGTCACATGCTTTCAAGTACGTTTTATTCACTCCTTTACGATGATAAGACTTTATATGAACAGTTGAGAAACGACTTGGAACTTGTTCCGAAAGCAGTGGAGGAAATGCTTCGTTACCGGTTCCATGTCGCTAAAAGGCATCGAACGGTTAAACAGGACAACAATAAATTGGGTGTTGAACTAAAAAAGGGGGATGTTGTTATTGCCTGGATGAGCGCAGCCAATATGGATGAAAGCATGTTTGAGAATCCGTACGAGCTCAATATTCATCGACATAACAATAAGAAACATGTAACGTTCGGAAATGGCCCTCATTTTTGTCTGGGCGCACCCCTTGCAAGATTGGAATTGAATATAGCCCTGACGGCTTTCCTCCAAAAATTTTCAAGTATTGAACCAGTGGAGTCATTTGACTTGGAGAATAATTTGGCTGCTTCTGCTCCTGGCCAATCATTGATTCGTCTCCCGCTCAAAATATATAAATAGTCTTAAAACAGTAAATTTTAATAATAGTCCCATTCTCAACAGCAGGTATTCTAAAGGTCATTGCCATTTGGTACGGATCTTCAGCTTTGATTGGTGCGATCGTGGCATGGCTTCGTAAGGAAATGCAGTTTACGCCTGTTTATCTTGCCAAGCAATTTATTTTACGCGTTCTTATTGAAAAAATAGATGGATAGAGTGAAAGGCCTGCTGAGGAGGAACTTCTAGCAGGTCTTTTTGTATGCAATAAGTCGTAAAAATGTTAGTCAAGTAGTCGTCATACTGTTAGTTGGCTTGAATGCATTGCAATAAAATGAGTATGAGAACTAGATATCGTGAATAAGGAGGAATTTCAGCTATGACACTTCACTTTCCCGTTGGTTTCTTATGGGGAGCATCGACCGCTGCGCATCAGGTAGAAGGCAATAATACCAATTCCGATTTTTGGCTGATGGAAAATCTGGAGGGATCCACATTCAAGGAGCCTTCAGTCAGCGCCGTAGACCATTATCGCCTCTACAGGGAAGATATTGCTCGTTTAGCCGAACTGGGCTTGAATACTTATCGGTTCTCCATCGAGTGGGCCCGAATTGAACCGGTAGAGGGGCGTTTCGACGAAGCAGCCATCGATCATTACCGGGATGTTCTGAAGTCCTGCAAAGAATGGAACGTAGTGCCTGTCGTGACCCTGCATCACTTCACTTCGCCGCAATGGCTCATTCGTGCGGGAGGCTGGGAATCGGCGGAGACACCTGCTCGATTTGCCCGCTACTGCGCTCATGTCATGCGCGAATTGGGCGAACTGATTCCTTATGTATGTACGATCAATGAAGCGAATTCCTCCATTGCTATCGCAAAAATCATTAAACGCTTCAAATTAGGGGCAACCGCTGCACAAGTTGGACTCAATATGGATAAGATGGCCTCAATGGAAAAGTACTATACGCAATTGAGCAAGGCTTTCGGCATTCCACACACCGAAGTTCACCCCTTCCTGGCCTTGCGTACGGAGAAAGGGATGGAAATCATTTTTCAGGCGCATATGGAAGCGAGAGCCGCAATCCGGGAGGTTAGCCCACATACTCAAATCGGCTTGACTTTGTCTCTCTACGACGTTCAGAGTGTCACGGGCGGGGAAGAGCAGGCGGCACATGCCCTGGAGGAGGAATTCCTTCAATTTATTTCATATGTAAAAGACGATGATTTCTTTGGCTTGCAGAATTATTCGCGTGCGGTATACGGACCAGATGGCCTTATGCCGATGCCGGAAGATTCAGAGAAGACTCAGATGGGTTATGAATTCTATCCGGAAGCACTAGAGTCAGTAATCCGTTACGTTTCAAAACATCTGGACTTGCCTATCCTTATCACCGAGAACGGAGTGGCGACGGACGACGATACACGCCGCATCGCCTTTATCGATCGGGCCTTAAAGGGTGTGCATGTCTGTGTCGCTGACGGGATTCCGGTTAAGGGATACATGCATTGGTCACTGATGGATAACTTTGAATGGCAGCTCGGTTTCTCCAAACGATTCGGTCTTATCGAAGTAGACCGCACGACAATGAAGCGGACGTCAAAGCCCAGTGCCTTTCATCTTGGAAACATCGCCAGTAAGAATGCAATAACTGAGTAATTCTCAACCACACTATGGAGGCTAATCTATATGAGCGGGATTTGAATAGAACAAAGTCGTGAAAGTGCTATTCGTAATGTTGTATAGATTATAGCTTGCATCATGAGATTCTTATTATCATTATCTTTAGTAATTAAGTAACATGTAACGTTCGGAAATGCTCATTTTTGTCTGGGCGCACCCCTTGCAAGATTGGAATTGAATATAGCCCTGACAGTTTTTCTCCAAAAAATTTCAAGTATTGAACCAGTGGAGTCATTTGACTTGGAGAATAATTTGGCTGCTTCTGCTCCTAGCCAAAATTCGTCTCCCGCTCTCAACAGCAGGTATTCTAAAGGTCATTGCCATTTGGTACGGATCTTCAGCCTTGATTGGTACGATCGTGGATCTCATTGAAAAAATAGATGGATAGAGTGAAAGGCCTGCTGATTAGGAATCTCTAGCAGGTCTTTTTGAATAAGTCGTATAGAGGAATTTCAGCTATGACACTTTACTTTCCAGATGGTTTCTTATGGGGAGCATCGACCGCAGCTCATCAGGTAGAAGGCAATAATACCAATTCCGATTTTTGGCTGATGGAAAATCTGGAGGGATCCACGTTCAAGGAGCCTTCAGGTAGTGCCGTAAACCATTATCGCCTCTATAGGGAAGATTTTGAACCGGAAAAGGGGCGTTTCGATCTCAAAAATCAATAAGCGCTCTCAATTCCGGAAAGAGCGAAGACTTAATTAAAGCAGAGATCGTTGATAAGCCCGGCCTAGTTTGCCCGGATGCCGATCATCCTATCAAATTTTCAGTTATAGGTGGAGAAATTGTTGGGGTCGGAAATGGAAATCCTAGCAGCCATGAACCTGATACTGCTGATAGTAGAAAAAGCTATTAAAGGCCTGGCAATGGTCATTATTCGTAAATTGAACAACAATATAACGATAAAAGCGGAATCTCAAGATTTGGAGCTCTTCAGCGGTAACTATTAAAAAAGGAGTCAAGTCAATGAAAAAACAAGTATTTAATCCCTATCTTCCGAGCTATGAATACATACCGGACGGAGAACCGCGCGTATTTGGCGACCGCCTTTACATTTTCGGCAGTCATGACCGTTTTAACGGGAACGACTACTGCCTAAACGACTATGTCAGCTGGTCTACTCCCGTGGACGATCTTTCCGCCTGGCTATATGAGGGTGTGATTTACCGCAAAGATCAACATCCCCACAAAGATGGCAAACTTGATCTGTATGCGCCTGATGTTGTGCAGGGTCCGGATGGACGCTACTACCTTTATTATTCGAGAGCTGATTCTAGTATCATATCCGTGGCTTCGTGTGATACTCCCGCTGGCAAGTACGAATATTATGGTGATGTAAAGGACGCGACTGGCCATGTAATGGGATCAGCCGAGGGTGACTATTACCAGTTTGATCCAGCCGTTCTTGTTGACGACAATAACCGCATCTATTTGTATTCCGGTTTCAACTCTTATACCAAAAAGGAGGAGTTATTTGGACGTAAGCTAGTAGGTGCATTTGTGATGGAGCTTGAGTCAGATATGGTGACATTGAAAGCAGGGCCAACCATCATTATGGCTCCGAATCGGAATGACACAGGTGGCAATGACTTCTTCGAGGGAGCATCAATCCGAAAATTCAACGGCTTGTACTACTTTATTTATAACGCTATTAATATATCAGGCTTGCATTACTGTACTAGCCATTACCCAGATCGGGATTTTGTATATCGTGGCTGCCTGCACTCATCATCGGATATCGGTATAAATGGACACACGAGGAGAAATCCAGCGTATCCCTTGGGCAATACCCACGGTAGCATTGTGTGCGTAAACGGAAAGTACTACATATTTGATCACCGGCAGACCAACCGTCACCTCTATTCCCGTCAGGGAGTTGCCGAGCAAATAAACATTCAGGAGGACGGAAGTATCAGCCAGGCGGAATGCACGAGCTGTGGTTTGAACGACGGCCCTCTGCGAGGTATAGGCGAATATCCCGCTTACATTGCCTGTAACCTGATTAGCAGCCCGCTGGAAGGAGCCTATTTAACCCAGGAGGGCGAAGATCGGGAAGATAATCCCAACCAATATCTAGCCAATATGATCAGTGGCGATATGGTTGGGTATAAATACTTCGTTTTTGGCAGTGTGGGTCAAATTTCGGTTAAGCTGCGTGGCAAAGCGGTCGGCAAGTTACGTGTATTGCTTGACGAAACAGGAGGACAGGTTGCTTCTTTTGAATTGAATTTCAGTGAAGATGAGTGGAATGATTTTTCCAGCGAGCTTAGCATTACTCCAGGCGTACATCCGCTATTTTTTGTCTATGAAGGAATCGGTTCGTTCGATATGATGTCGTTCACGATTTAAAAAAACTTGGATCAGTGATGCGATCAAATAATAAAGTCTATAGCCGGTTCTTCAAGAAGACCTGACTATAGACTTTATTACGGATAAGGATTCTCGCTAAAAAGTCAGCAAATAGATAACTCGCCAACAGGGAACTTGATATAGAACAAGCAGCATCCCTAACTACACTACAGACAGGGGTGAAAGTGAAGAATACAAAGGCCCAATACAAGAAACACTGGTTATACAGTAGAATGTTGGAAATACTATAATCAATGGTTGTTTGATGGCTATTCTTTACTAAGGTGGCGAAAAAGGTGCTTTTAAGGACGTTGGGAATAAGGGACGACATTCCCCTTACAGCCCTTTGGTTTATCATTCCTGCTGTAATTTTCGTAATTCTAATTATTTTCATTTTATGGAGAAAAAAGGATCTCAAGCTATGGGAGTTATATTTATGTTTGAACGCATCTTCACTTTGGTTGGAACATGTAGCTTTTATCTTCCTGAATAGCTATGAATACTATCCAGGTATATTAAAAAATTCATATTCCGACAACGCTCTGGGGGCTTATTTTTCCCAATCATACTACGTTACTTCGGTAGCTTTGTTGATCGCTGCATATAATCTCGGTTACCGTTGGATTTTGATTTTTTCCGCGATGTTTGTGGGCATTGAGTACCTCTTTCTAGCCTTAGGCATTTACAAGCTCAACTGGTGGCATCCGGGTTATACTGGCATCGGGCTGATCATCTATTTTTTAATTTCAAAAAAATGGTATCATTATTTATTGAAATTTCAGCCTTCCTCCCAATTTATTCGATGGGGCACGTTGTTCAGCATAAATTATGGCAACTATACACTCATTATATCTTATCCCACACTATTGGAGGCTTATCAGCTTGTTGGCATGTGGTTTGATAATCCTGCGAGAGATACATTAGCTGTACTTATTGTTACATTGTTAATACGGTGTGCTATTATTACTACGGCTTGCTTTTACAGACTCCATTGGATCATTCTGGCTTTCGTTCCCATTTTGTTTTTGGTAAGCTATCTTGTTTTGATAAAGATTGACATCCTTATCTATAAGTCATTTTGGGTTGTAGTTTTATTTTCAGCATCGGATATCGTGGTTCTGCTCTTTGGTTATTATTTTAATCGGGGGTTATTAAAGCCCAAGGTTTGTGGCAACTAAATTCTCTATAAATATGACACCACACAGTGGCTCATCAAATCCAGAAGTGAAGGTAGTGATCGTTTCACAGCATTGGAAGCCGTCCTGCCCTGGGATTAGCTCGTTGCATCCATCGAAGAGGCTGGCGCTTCCATCGACTACGATTCTTTGGACTTGCTGATACACTATGGCCTTTGTTGTAACGGAACCGATACTTGATTGAAATTCGGCAATACCAAAGGTCGCACAAGTCCTTAAATGAAACGCAGCCACACTTTGTTTTAATCGGAGAGAGAAAAACTAAACAAACTTATTTTTCTATGAATGACTGTAAGAGGGCAAGAACATATATCTATAAAGATCCACGCGCAGTGCGGTTATATTAATATTAAGGATGTAAGTTCTTGTCTTTTTCGCTAGACTAGAACTTATATCCTTTACCTAACCTATGGGAGCTGCATAACTTTTATCCTAAAACACCACATCCGTCTATGTCTCAATCGTTATCTTTCAGAAATTAACTTCAATGAATTAAATACTAATAAAAAGCCTGGTTCAGTTTTCTCTTAGGTATTCGCTCTGACGTTTTTATATATTTCTTATTGATAAGTGTTCCTTATTGTTTTGCTGTGAGTTCATCTTGACTGGGTTTTATGCTAAATAAAGGTAAGAGCACTGCAAGAAGACAGGTACCAGAAATACTAAAGTACAAAAGTTGAGGTGAAAATTTCATTAGAATAGAAGCCAGTGGCGGACCAGCAGCAATGCCAATAAACCTCATAGAGCTGTAAATGGATATAATTGTACCACGCTCCGCTTTTTCAATTCCTTCCGTAATCAACGAATCTAACACTATCATTACTTTGCTTTGGAAGCGTTTATGACGTTTGAAAAATTCGCCAGACATACGCCATACTGGGCGGCAACATTCGGATTGACCCCGAGAAAATGAAAGCAGTCGAAGCGGCCCACGGTCCGGCGGAAAATATGGCTCCATTTTTAGTTTATTTAGCCACGGAGGAAGCAACATACATTAACGGAGCCGTATTCTCGGTAACCGGTGATGCTCGAGTTACCCTCTACACAGAGCCTGTGGAGGCGACACGATAAAGAAAAACGATGGCCCATGGACTATAGATGAACTGATCGATATAGTTCCAAAGACACACTGATAAGTCGCTAATATGAGGGTGTCCTAAAAACATGTCTTCTGAAGATATAGGTTACTATAACAACAAACACGGAGCCTCGCAGCGGGCTCCGTTTTCGATTTCCTATGACACATGTTGTGTATGTGTTTTTGAGAAGTATTTTGGATACTACTGTGTTTGTTGTTGGTGCTGAGTCTGGTGGGCTTGATGCTGCTGTGAATGTTGACCATGATGCTGACCATGATGCGGTTGCATATGATGGGCATGAGGATGCAGAGGATGCTGCATATGGTGATGCTGCATATGATGATGGTGCGGATAGTAAGCAAGGTGATGCATGGGATGATAGGCAAGATGATGGATGGGATGGTATGCAAGATGATGCATAGGATGATAAGCATGATGATGGTGCGGATGTGGTACATGATGGTGTGGATGAGGTACATAATGATGATGCGGATGGTAAACATGTTGAGGGTTGGCATGGCTACTATGCTGCTGATGTTGCTGCGCAGGATGGTAGACACCAGGGTTTGACATAGGTTGTTGATAGATGGGTAGATTATCTCCAGTCCAGGTTGGCGCTTGCCCGCCAGGAAGATGTGTCTCCATTCTTGCTTCAGTAGGATTAATCGGGAGGTTTACCTCTACGGATGAATTGCTTTGTGTCATGTTCGTTCCCCTTTCGGTGTAGGCATACGTCATCCTATGCAAGAGTTAGAAAATAGGGCACATGTCTATAAAAAAAACGGGCTCATCTGTTGGGATCTTCTACAATTTCCAGCTATTTTGAACATAGATCCATTCCCCTACTTTCGCAATCAGGGGTTGCCTCCGTGCATTATTTTGAAAGCGCGCAAAGTAGGAAAAGTCCGGATGAACATAACGATCTGTTCGAAATGCAGATAGGGTGCTGCCAGGCATTCTGTGTTTATTCAGGACCGTAATCACTTCTTCCTCGGAAGCGATTCCGAGGCCATATCCATGTCCATAATAATGCCCATTTTCCATCATGACGACGTTTTCCCCTTTTCCCCAAGGCATGGAAGGTTCAAACTCAGGGTTCTCGAAATAGATGACATCACCAGTCACGGCTTCCTCAATAACTGTCTGGTCGATGAGGTGCAAGTTGCGGTTGGATTGCCAATCAAACAATAATAGATTCGAAAACAAGAGATCGAACTGCTTGGGATCTATGGACTCTAATATGGCTTTATACAGGACTACGATGACGGCCATGGAACATTCGAATGCATAAGAGGTCCCGTTTGTGAAGATATCCCTTATCGCATCTTGCGGGGCTACCCAGGGTTTCAATTGAAACCTTCCCTCATTCGTAATGTGCCAATAGGTTGAATTGCATTGAGAGTTTTTGAAATCAGCAAAATAGACGCCGCTTTTACTCAGCGCTCTGGAGGACTCCGCGATTTGGGTTCGCATATATAATTCAAATAACAGGGTGCCAACTGAATCATACTGATATACAAACGGGCTGTACTGCTTTTTGAGATGAATAGGAAGTTCTAACTCAGAAAGCGTATCTTCTCCAAAGGCTACTTTGTTGGTACCTTCGATTACGATCATGGACTTCTCCCCATTTTTAAAAAATCAGTAAGCGTGTTTCACCTATTTTTATGTGGAATTTAGATGTTATGTGCTGATAAATCCACCATTCTAGAATATTTATAATTTTTTCAATGATAGCGTTTACTTTATAATTAAGCCATCATAGGAAGAGCGCTTATGATAGAATTCGATAAGAAAAAGGGAGGATACAGAATGAATAAAAAGATAGGGCTTGGTCAGACATCGCTTGCCGCGCTGCTTGTAGTAAGTGCTGTTGCATTGGCAGGTTGTTCCACGACGGATAATGCCAGCAATAGTGCGGCTCCGAAGTCGTCGTCAGCAGTGACAACGAGTGAAAAGCATGATCCGGTAACATTGAAATATACACTTTGGGGAAGTCCGCAAGAGAAGAAAGCGATGGAAGATGCAACGAAGAAGTTTAAGGAGAAATACCCTTGGATTACGGTCAATACGGTACATATTCCGGAAGCCGATTACGATACGAAGATTACAGCCATGGTAGCAGCGAATGAGACACCGGATGCTGGGTACATACATGGAGAGCTAGGGGAAGCTTGGCAAAAAGAAGACAAATTCATTAATTTTAACGATATGTTTGCTCAGGATAAAGATGTGAAGAAATCTGATTTCCTAGACTATATTTGGTTCAATGGCACGAAGCCGAATTATACGTGGGGAATCAGTGGAGCTGGAGAGACATTTGCTTTATTTTACAATAAAGATCTATTCAAAACGGCAGGTGTGGAAGCGCCTCCAGCGAAGGCGGAGAATGCTTGGACATGGGATCAATTCGTGGAGAATGCGAAGAAGCTGACGCTTGACAAAAATGGTAAAAATGCTTCTGAAGCGGGCTTTGATCCTGCGAATATTAAGCAATTTGGTGTTTCTTTTGAGAATTGGTATGGTCCAATTATGACGCATGTTATTAACAATGGCGGCGATATCGTATCCCCAGACGGGAAAACCTTTGCCTTAGATAAGCCGGAAGCTGTGGAAGCGATTCAACGGCTTGCAGATTTAATTAATGTGTATCACGTTGCACCGAATCCCGTTCAAGCCAAATCGATTCCTTCCCAGGCCGTTGCTTTGCAATCCAAGCTTGCGGCTATGACCATGCACGGACAATGGATCAATCTGGATCTTGGCGCTGCGAAGGTAAACTACGGGATAGGTGCCTTGCCTAAAATGAAACGAAGTGTCGCAATGGGAATTAGCGGTGCGAATGTGATGTTTAAATCAACGAAGCATCCACAAGAAACATGGATGTTAACGAAATTTCTAGCGGATCCAGCAGGTGCACTTGATCTGTATAAAGGCGGCCTGTGGATGCCTACGTTGAAGAAATGGTACACAGAACCTGCGCTTGTATCCCAATGGGCGGAGAACAATCCTGCACATCCTGACGGCTTTAAAGATGCTTTCATGAACAACCTGTTAAATAATAATGTCCCTGCACCTGTTTACTATATGCAAAACTTCGGGAAAATCAGTTCTTTGGCTTTCAGCGCTTTAGACCCTGTCTGGATGGGAAAACAAACAGCAGCACAAGCCATGAAGGATTTGGCACCTAAGATTCAGCCGGAAATTCAAGGGAATTACGGCAAATAAGCGCTAACTCACGAAGCGGGCAACGAGGTTCTCACTTCTTGCCCGCATCATGGTTACAGAGAAAGAAGGTTGGATACAGGATGGAATTAACGCAGGAACTAGCTGGAACCCGTTTGATGAAACGGCAACGTATGAAAAAAAGAGGACGTATGGAAGTCCTCTATGGTCTATTGTTTGCATCCCCAGTTCTCATTGGCTTCCTAGTGTTTGTGTTGGGGCCTATTGTGATTACATTTGTACTAGGATTCACGAAATACAGTATTGTGGGGAAACCGAAATTTGTGGGCTTTGATAACTATGCCCGCATGTTTACGGGAGCCGATGTCTTCTTCTTTGCGGCTGTTAAAAGCACGTTATATTACGTGATGGTAAGCGTTCCATTGGGGATTATCGTTTCATTTAGTATCGCGTTATTGTTGAATAGTAAAATTAAAGGCATGGGCTTCTTCCGGGCTGTATTTTATCTACCCGTCATTATTCCGCTTGCGGCCTCTTCCATGATCTGGATGTGGATGCTGCAGCCTGACTTTGGGATTGTCAATTATGTACTGCGAGAGCTGCACTTACCGACGTCCAAGTGGTTATCCTCCGATGTTTCTGTCATACCAACCCTTATCTTATTCAGCTTATGGATGACAGGAAATTCGATGGTCATTTTTCTCGCAGGACTTCAAAATATTCCTTCTCACCTCTATGAAGCGATTGAGGTGGATGGCGGACATACGGGGCATAAGCTTTGGTATATTACGATTCCAATGAGTTCATCCATTATTCTGTTTAATACGGTCATTGGGTTTGTTAATGCCTTTCAAACGTTTGTCCAACCCGCCGTTATGACACAGGGAGGACCCAATAATGCGAGTTATCTCTTCGTCTACTATTTATTTAAGGAAGGGTTTCAGTTCTCCAAATTCGGTAGTGCTAGCGCGGCAGCCTTTCTGTTATTCTTAATCATTATGCTTTGTACGGCGATTTTCTTTAAAATATCCAATAGCATGGTCTACTATGAAGGGCAGGAGAAAGGGAAATGAGTACGAAACGTAACTTACAATTGCTGAGTATCTACGTACTGTTGGCTGTATTCAGTATGATCTTTCTATTTCCCTTTTATTGGATGGTCAAGACCTCGATGGTAGGCATAAGTGGACTATTCCAGGTACCGCCGCAATTTCTACCGGACAGCTTCAACATCGACAATTTTATTGAAGCGTTGACGAGTCATCCGTTTGGTCAATATTTTAAAAATAGTGCGATAGTGACGGCCCTTTCTGTGGTAGGTGTGTTATTTTCAAGTAGTGTATGCGCGTATAGTTTCTCGAGAATTCATTGGGCCGGAAGGGATCGGATTTTCGGAATCTTATTAACTGGCTTGATGCTACCCTTCTTTGTTGTCATGATTCCGCAATTCCTGGGTTGGAAATTCCTTAATTTAACGGATACACTTGTCCCCCTTATTGCTCCATCCTGGTTTGGCGGCGGCATGTTTAATATCTTTTTATTGCGACAGTTTTTCCTATCTATTCCGAAAGAACTGGATGAAGCTGCGAAGATAGACGGGGCTGGGCACTTTCGAATCTATCGCAATATCATTCTTCCCCTCAGTCAGCAGTCATTAATTGTGGTGGGGATGTTAACCTTTTTGACCAGTTGGAATGACTATTTGGGTCCGATGGTCTTCGTAACTTCCGAAAAAAACTACACCTTAATGCTTGGTTTAACCTTGTTCCAAGGCACGTATTCGGCGCAGTGGCATCTGATGATGGCGGCTACTTCCATTGTTGTATTGCCTTCACTGATCGTTTTCCTTATTGGTCAAAAATATTTTGTGGAAGGAATTGCCATGACAGGTGTGAAAGGATAACTGAACATATCCAAAAAATGGTGAGAAAATCTACCATTTTTTTGTTGTTTTCATTTATGATAGATAGAGAGAGTGCATGTGCCTGTTAGTTGAATAAAAGGGGGATCAGCATGCTAAACGTGTTGTTGGTCGATGATGAGCCAGGACAAATTATCGGTTTTCGTAAGCTCCTTGGGCGTGTGAGACCAGAATATCAGATTACCTCAGCAAGAAATGGATTTGAAGCTATCAAGTTATGCGATGAGCAAAGTTTTGATCTTATCTTCACAGACATTCAAATGCAAGTCATGAGCGGATTGGAATTAATGGAAAAGCTGAGAGAGAAGGTTCAAGCTAAGATTATCGTCTTAAGTGGCTATGACTATTTTGATTATGCACAAAGAGCTATAGCACTTGGCGCCTTCTCCTATTTATTAAAACCATTGGATTTGAGTGCTCTGCAGGATGTACTACAACGAGCGGAGTTAGTCATAGAGCAAGAAACGACGAAGCAGAGAGCCTATAAGGACCGATTACTGTTGGAATGGATACAGGGGTCACTCCAAACGGAGTATCATCCGCTAGCAAAGGAATGGTTGCCTTTCCAAGAATCAGGGGTAGTCTGTGTCATCCAATTCGATTCGAATGAGTTGACTGTTCTTCAAAGGTTGCAGCAGAAGCTGGAAGCCAAGTGGAAAGGGAAAGGACTTCTCTTAAGCTTGCTGGTCTACAGGCAGGTTCCTGGGATCGTTGTCCTTGTAAAAGGTGAGCACAATCAGGTTGATTATGTGGTGAGCCTGAAGGACCTGATCCAAGATGAAGACCTGGATGCGGCTGTTTATATGGGGATCAGTGCCAGTGGTGTCTTCTCAGATCAGTTGCACGTCAAGGTGAAGGAAGCTGAGCTGGCTTTGCAGCAGCAATTCTATGAGCCCGATCGTTCTGTTTTCTTATATCCAGATACTCGCGTAGGCCAAGATTATAAACCGATTTTCAGACTAAAAGATGAGAATCTGTTAATGGAAGCCATACGTAACAATGATGCAGAGGCAATCGATCATGAAGTTGTCCAATTATTCGCGCCTATGCGATCGACAACCTATCCTTTGCCGGATTATCTGCGCAAAGCTTGTACTGTTCTGCTAATGAAAGTACTGGATGAGATTGCTTTATTAAAAGAAAACCGTGAAATCTATGAGGATTTCATCCATGGTATGGAAGGTGCCATCAACCAATCGAATACGTGCGAGCAGTTAATCATGACGATCAAAGCGTTCATATGTAAAATGATAAGTACGTCCGAATCCATCAAGCTTCATCGAAAGGATGAAACGATCTATCAGTATTTAGCCTATATCGATGAGCATTATAAAGAGGACATTTCCCTAGAAACAATCTCCAGGCATTTCAATTTAAGTCCGGGATACTTCAGTCAATATTTTCGTAATAAATTGGATATTAATTTTACCAAATATGTAACGCAGGTAAAGTTGAATAAAGCGAAATACTTGTTAGAGAATCAGGACGATAAGGTCTACCAAATTGCTGCCCAGATAGGCTATCAAGAAGTGAAATATTTCAATCGCGTATTCAAGAAAGAATTCGGCATATCACCGGAGGAATACCGACGTTCCATTCAGATGATGAGAAAAAAGTAGGTGAGAAGAATGGGTCATGTGAGGGCATTCCTACTGCGTATACAGGCATGGCGATTTAGGCGAAAGCTGCTCCTATTTTACATCGCATTTATTGTCATCCCCTTTTTAATCATTAGTTATAATTACTATCGAACGAGTTCTCAAATCATTCTAACGAATTCTGGGAACAGCATGGAGGAAGTCCTCAAGAAGAATATTCAATTTACGGATATGGCGATGGATGAAATTCGGCAGCGATCACTCTCTTTACTGGCGGATCCTGACTTATTTCACGTGTTTAACCGTGCCAAGCCAGAAGAACCATTGGAACTACTTGAAATGGATCGGATTGTCAGCGGAATCCTGAATAAATACTATTATTCGGATACGTATTTAGACTCAGCTCAACTGGTCACAAGTTACTATAGTTTTGGAAATGTTTCCCCGGTTACAAGCCATCAGACACTGATAAGCGTGAAGCCTGGTATGCTTCAGAAATCAGAGCTCTATAAGCAATCAGTCCAAGCGAATGGCTCCCTAGTCTGGTTCCCTACCTATGATTTCTCGAAACAATTTCATCAAGATGAATTAGCCGAAATTGATCCGCGATACCGGTATGTGTTCTCCGCTGCACGGTTGATGAGGAGCTCCATTTTTGAAGGAGGCGTATTCAAAGTACTGGATAGCAGTGTCGAAGTACCGATGCTTCTTCTCAATTTCAACGAAAGTTTTTTTAGGAATGTTCGCAGTGAACTGAATATCAAGGATTCCTACATGTATGTCATATCTGATGATGGGGAAATAATTGCTCATCCAGATGTGGAACAATTAACGAAAATAGACACCTCCATTTGGCTGAGGGATGCACACGATAAGAAGCAAGGAAGCGCAATAACGAGGCTGAATGGCCAGAAAATGTTTGTATGCTATGCAACCTCCGAACTCACGGGGTGGAAGTCCGTTCTGGTCATACCTTATGATCAATTAGTGCGTAACCTTCCATTGGTGGATTCAAGCAGCTTATATATCACCGTCATTCTATTAGTCATCTCTGTCTATATGGCCTATATGATATCAGGCTGGCTAACGAATCCGATGAAGAAACTACTGGTTGGATTTCATTTAACCGGAAGCGGTGATTTCACAACGAAAATTCCCGATCAACATGACTTGGAATTTGGCATCGTGATTAAGAAATTCAATGCCATGAATGAGAGAATTCAAGAGTTAATAAATGAAAATTATGAAGTGAAATTACGGGAAAAGGAAGCTGAATTAATGGCGCTTAACCTGCAATTAAATCCCCATTTTCTGTACAATACGTTAAATGTAATTAACTGGATGGCACTGGAAAAAGATCAAGAATCCATTAGTAAGATGATTGTAAGTCTATCTGTTATGCTGCAATATGCGGTGAGAAATAAAGCTGAATTAATTGTATTTCAGGATGATTTAACCTGGTTGAAAAGTTATATTCACATTATGGAAAATAGATATTTGGGTATTTTCAGTGTTGAATACGAGCTGGATGAAATTCCGCTAGAAGCCAAGACCCCCAAAATGTTTATGCAACCATTTGTTGAAAATGCCATTATTCATGGATTTGCCTACAAATCAGAGGGCGGATTCATTCGGATTTCAGGCAAGGTCATCGGTGAGACGCTGGTATTCAAAATAAGAGATAACGGCCAGGGTATGAACGAAAACACGGTTTCTGCCATTTTGAAGTCGGATACCCAAGGGGTTGGCATTATGAATGTGCAGACCCGGATCAAGCTGCTGTTTGGAGAATCATACGGAGTATCTATTCAATCATGGCCTGATGAGGGCTCAGAAATTACCATTGTTATGCCCATAGTGAGATAAGAAATTACTCCCCTGAAGTCATTCATTTGGGGGGATTTTTCAGTTTGATATTTTTAAAGAAATCTGCCGCGACATTAGTTAATATATTATAAAAATAGGTTGTGAAACTTAAAGTAAAGCGCAACAATTTTATATATGATAGATATGTAAGCGTTACAATATTTAACAAATTACAAGGAGGGGGTTGATACTGATTTCAACTTGAAATAGGAAAGCAGCATGAAGGCAAGATGAACTCCCCTGCTACATTTCAAAGAAATCTATGAAGCGAAAGAGAGGCTTTCTAATGAAGCAAATGCTTAGTAAGTATTGGAGTATGATGTCGAAGTCACAACGCGTACAAATGTTTGCGGCTTCCACGTTTACTGCCGCAGCGATCATGTTGGTGCCGCAGATAGCAGCAGCCAATACGATTACGAATAGTAATTTTACGGTCCAGACAGGTACCAATGGCGAAATTACTTCTTTACAAATTGGCGGGGACACGTATCCGACCAACTATGTGATGAATGCAACGAATGCACCGAATCAGAATACAGCTGACCACCAATGGGTTGGGGAGCTTATGTTTACTTACAAGCTTGGAACCGGGGCATGGACGCAAGCGCTTACAAGTAAGTCGGCTGATGCTAGAACCACTTCTCAAACAGGAAATACAGTCAATATTACCTATCAGAATTCCACTAACAGTGCAGGCATTAAAAACTTTAAAGTCGATGAATCTTATTCCCTCGTGAGTGACTATTTGAAATGGCAAATCACCGTTACGAATACAAGCACGCAGACAATGGAAATCGGCGATTTTGGCCTTCCACTCCCATTCAATGAGTTTTTCACTGGCGGCAATAATGAAGAGATCTATGAGACACGTGTCATTACACACGCTTTTATAGGAAACAATAGCTCTTATATCGTGGCGCAGCGCCCTAGCGGTATTGGACCTTCACTGCTTATGGTACCTGATACGACGACAGGTGCAGGACTCGAGTATCAGGATAATTGGCGCGTTGAAGAGCATCCCGGCAGCATGTGGGCAGCCGATCAGGGCGGATATGCGAAAGGCCTAAATGTGTACTATATCCATTCCAATGCGATTAAAAGCAATGGACGAGGTTATTTGCCCAACACGAGTCTGACGCTAGTACCAGGAGCAAGTAAAACATACGCCTTCAAATTCTTCAAAGCAGCGGATGAATATGCCGTTCAAGACAGGCTGTATAGCGAAGGCATGGTCGATTTCAATGTTGTTCCTGGCATGATTGTACCAACGAATCAGACAGCCAAATTTGACTTGCATACGTCGAAAGCGATTACTGCCGTAACGGCGCAATATCCATCGGAGACGACAATTACTTCCTTAGGAACGACGGGTACCGATCACAAGCTGTATCAGATGACGATGACCCATTTGGGACAGAACAATATCACGGTTACGTACGGCACTGGAGAGAAGACGGTCCTTCAATTCTATGCCATAGAGCCAATTGATGCGGCACTGCAGCGTCATTCGACATTCATGGTAAACAATCAACAATGGAATGTGCCAGGGGATATTCGAGATAAAGTCTTTGACGACTGGATGATGCAGAATAAAGCCAAGCGAAACAACTTCGCTGGATATTGGGGTTGGGGAGATGACTGGGGACTCACTCATGGTCAATTCCTAGCTGAGAAAAATGCCATTACGCCTATCGCTTCTGAAGTGACAGCGGTTGATAATTATTTGGAAACGGCTGTATGGACCAACTTGATGAATGGCCATCATACGGATTACCTAGTACCTGATTTTCTAATGGCTCAGCCGAATACAACGCCAACCTATCGAGGTTATGCCTATCCGCATATTTATAATACGTACTTCAGTATGTATAAAATCGCTAAGCTTTACCCGAATCTGGTGACATACAAGAATACCAAAAATACGTATTTGCTTCGTGCTTATAATGTTTTCAAAACCTTGTATGACGGTGCTGTTGCCTACAACTGGGAGACGGGGTTAATGGGTGAGTTAACAACGCCAGATATGATTAAAGCACTTCAGGATGAAGGTTATACGACACAAGCTAACGATATGATTAGCAAAATGGCAACGAAATACAACAATTTTTCAGCAAATGCCTATCCTTATGGATCAGAGTACAGCTATGACAATACAGGGGAAGAATCCGTGTATATGCTGGCTAAGATGAACAACAACAATACAATCAAGGGTAAAATCAATGCAAAAACAAGAGCAGCGCGTGGACATATGCCAGTGTGGTACTATTACACGGATCCTGTAACCATTACCGGAGACAACTGGTGGAATTTCCAGTACAGTACGTCGCTTGCAGGCTATGCGATGGATGACTGGATTCGAACGAATTCAACGAATCCGGAGCAGGAACAGCGGTTATCCTATGCCGCCAAAATAGCGAATATTAGTGCGATTAATTCGGGTCAAATCAGTAGTGATGCTGCCAATATTGGTGCCGTTTCTTGGACTTATCAAGCTAGTAAAGGTAACATCGGCGCGCTGGGTCTCGATGGCGGTCCTTTATTTAATGGCTGGCGCGGGATGAGTGGCGAGGCTGATTTAGGGTTGTTCGGCGCTTTGAAAATTTTAAGCGCGGATGTTGCAGTTGACCCGATTTTTGGTTTATATGGCTATGGGGCAGATGTTACTTTGAGTAGCGGGAAATATAGTATCACCCCTAAGGACGGCTTGTTCAAACGATTGAATCTGATTACCGAGAAATTCTCCATGGAGCTTGAGCGCGACCAATATACGTCGGCTATCGTGGCAACGGCTAAAAATGATGTTAATTTCACGTTAAAGAATTCGACCACAACAGCAGCCCACGTCACGAAAGTTACATTTACGGGTCTTGCAGCAGGTACGTATAATGTCCTAGTGAACAATGCACAAACGGGCACAGTGACAGCGACGGCAGGCGCTAAAACGATCGTTAATCTTAGCATTGGAACGAATGCTACGTATGATGTGAAACTGCAAGTGGGCACTTCCTCAGGGCCTCAAGACGTTGCCCCGCAAGGGACAGCGACGACGTCATTCGTGTCTGCCTGGGAAAGCCTTGCAGGTCTGAACGATGGCTATGCACCAACAAGTTCGAATGATAGAGGGCATCTTGTGTATGGAAACTGGGATAATCCAGGAACGACACAATGGGTGCAGTACGACTTTGCATCAGCGAAAACATTATCCAGTACAGCGATTTATTGGTTTGACGATGATCAAGGCATCGATCTTCCAGCTTCCTATACCATACAGTATTGGAATGGAACAGCATGGGTCAACGTAGCAAGCCCATCAGGATTAGGTATTGTCGCAAATCAATACAATACGACGACATTTACTCCTGTTTCTACAACCAAAATCCGTGTCAACATTACAGCTAAATCAACCTTCTCATCAGGAATTGAATCTTGGCGAGTATTCGGAACATAATCCATTCAACAAGCTGCCCTTTGGATCTTCGTAGATCTGAAAGGCAGCTTTCTCTATTTAATAATGGTGGAAATCGAAAGTGAAAAGGTTGATATTTTTAAAAAAGAGGTTGAGATCATTTATCGTAAATCCCATATCTGTGGGCTATACTTAGGTTGTAGCGCTTACAAGAATGTTTTAATTTTAAACTTTTAAAAGGGGATGAAAGAATGAAAAAAACATTATTTAGTACAATCGCTCTTAGTTTAGTATTGACTAGTGTACTTGGTGCATGTACGAACCAATCCGAATCAAGTCCTTCGCCAAGTGCTGCTGCAAGCCCGACTGCTCAGGCGACGGTTAAGCCAGAAGCGAGTAGCAAGGCAGTAACGCCAACCAAGTTAACGTTCTGGACGTTCGTTGATCTGCATCAAAAGTATTGGGAGAGTATGGCTCAAAGTTGGAATAAAGCTCATCCGGAAGAACCGATTCAGCTAGAGGCAACAACCATCCCTTATGATGATATGCATTCCAAATTATTGATTGCCCTACAAACCAAAACAGGGGCTCCCGATTTGGCCGATATCGAGCAAAGTAAGTTTCCTAACTTCGTACGCGGACAATCCAACTTGGTACCCTTGGATGATATTGTAACACCGGCGCTTCCTAATATCGTGAAATCTCGTGTAGATATTTATAGCAAGAATGGCAAGTATTACGGCGTTGACTACCATGTAGGCGCAACGGTTATTTACTACAACAAAGAAATATTGGATAAAGCAGGAGTAAATCCTGACAATATTAAGCTTTGGAGTGATCTAGAGGAAGCAGGGAAACAGGTCCTTGCGAAGACTGGGAAACCGATTATTACATTCGAAGGCAACGGAAACTGGTCTTGGTGGCCTGCGATCTCTCAACAGAAATCCGATCAAGTAGATGCGCAAGGTAATGTGACGATTGACAACGATATCAACGTTAAAACGATGCAATTCTTCCAGAAGCTTGTGAACGAGAAGGTCGCAGCAGTAGCGCCTGGGGCAGGGCATGATACAGAAGAATATTTTGGCTTTATGAATAAAGGCGGCGCAGCTTCGGTCTTCATGCCTTTCTGGTTTATGGGGCGTTTTACAGATAAAATGCCTGATCTCAAAGGCAAAATGATTGTGAGACCAATGCCAGCATGGGAAGCGGGCGGCAATCGATCTGCAGGAATGGGCGGAACGGCTACATCCATCACAGATCAATCCAAGCATATTGAGTTAGCGAAGAAATTTCTAACGTTCTCCAAATTAACGAAAGAAAGTGGTATTCAAATTTGGAAGCAACTCGGGTTTGATCCGATTGTAACAGATGCTTGGACGGACCCTGCTATGAAAGAATCCAATAAATTCACGGACTATTTTGGCAATGATATTTTCGATACCTTATTGAAAGTTAAGAATGAAATCGCGCCGGTTAATATCACGGATAATGAGCCGCTTGTGTTTGATGCCATTCGTAACAAAGCAATGCCGCAAATTTTCCTAGATAAAAAAGACCCTGCTCAAGTATTAAAAGCAGTTGGTGATGAGTTAAGAAAAAAATAAGTTGAATTTTGGTTGCTGGCATAGCAAGCAGTAAGCTATGCCAGCGCACTATTCATGTCGGCGGAGGGGACTGAGTATGCTGAGTGAACAAGTTATGGTGCGAGAAGTCATACAAAGAAAAAGAAGATCAGTACAACTTGCGCCCTATCTTTTTATTTTACCTTTTATCGTATCTTTCTTAATATTTTTTGCTTATCCGATTATTAGTTCATTTATCATGAGTTTTAAACATATGGTGCCTGGAGAAGAAAAGTTCATTGGTTTGGATAACTACAGGAAGCTATGGAATCCTGATTTTTTCAAAGCCATTGTAAACAATATACGGTATACGTTGTGGACGTTGCTTATTCTCATTCCTGTACCATTGGTGCTTGCTGTGCTTTTGAATACCAAATTTCTGCCAGTGCGTAATTTTTTCAGATCAGCTTTATTTATACCGGCATTGACTTCCGTTGTCGTGGCTGGTGTTATTTTTCGCCTGATTTTCGGAGAGTTGGATGGTTCCTTACTTAATTCGGTTATGCATATGTTTGGCTTACCGAGCCAGAAGTGGTTGTTAAATCAGCATTTGGCGATGTTTGCAATGATCGTTCTGGCATCGTGGAGATGGATCGGGATTAACATTCTTTACTATTTATCTGGGTTGCAGAGCATTCCTCATGATTTATATGAATCCGCAGAGATGGATGGGGCAGGGACTTTGAGTAAGTTCTTCCGTATCACGATACCGTTATTAAAGCCAATTACAATTTATGTGCTCACCATTAGCATTTATGGCGGACTCTCCATGTTTACAGAAAGTTATATGCTCTGGGCGGGTAAACCATCTCCTCAGAATATTGGATTAACCATCGTTGGCTATATTTATCAACAGGGATTTCAGTACTTTAATCTTGGTTATGGTGCAGCAATTGGTGTTGCTTTATTAGTCATCACCTTATTCATCAACTTAGTTCAACTCATCCTATTTGGTTTGTTTCGGAAGGAGGATTAAGCCAGTGACCTCACAACGTTCTAGTTGGATTGCATCTGCGATTCTAATCATCCTGTTAACTATACTCGCTGTATTTGCGTTATTTCCGCTCTATGCCCTATTTCTTGGTTCTCTGAAGCCTGCGACCGAATTTTTTCGTTATGGATTGAATGTCAGATGGGATTTTGAAGTCATGAGTTTTAAGAATTACTCGTCCATCTTTCATGCGCAAGGAGCAGCGAAAAATTATTTTGTCTGGTACAAAAATAGTGTTGTGATTACGGTGTTATTTACATTACTAAGCTTGCTTTTCTCCTCTATGGTTGGATATGGCATGGCCATGTATAAGTTTGTTGGGAAAAATTTCATTTTCTCATTGGTTCTTGTAACGATGATGGTTCCGGTAGAAATCATTATTTTACCACTATATAAAGAGATGATTACATTTAAACTAATAAATACCATCTGGGGTATTATTCTACCGTTCGCTGTTGCACCTTTACCGATCTTTTTCTTTCGCCAATTTGCGATGAGCTTACCTAAAGATTTTATGGATGCTGGACGCATAGATGGTTGCACAGATGGGGGCATATTTATTCGAATTATGATCCCACTGATGATCCCCGCGTATGGTTCTATGGCGATCTTGCAGGCGCTAGCCAGTTGGAACAATTTCTTGTGGCCGATCATTGTTATGCGTACAACGGACAAATTCACACTACCAATTGGATTGGCTACCTTCCTTTCTCCTCTAAGTGATAACTATGATGTTCTCATAGCGGGTGCCGTGTTATCGATTGTACCGATCTTAATTTTGTTCGTGTTTTTTCAACGGTTTTTTATAGAAGGACTTACAGTTGGTGGCGTAAAGGGCTAATTCAACATGTAACCCACACCAGGAGGAAGAGAATTATGACTACTGTGTTAAAAGCTCAAATGAAGTTGGATAAAGAGTTTCGGATTGCGCAAGTCGATGAGCGCATTTATGGATCCTTCATCGAACATCTAGGACGTGCAGTCTATGGTGGCATTTATGAACCAGGACATCCCTCATCAGATGAACATGGTTTTAGGCAGGATGTCATCGAGATGATTAATGAAATCGGCGTGCCCTTGGTTCGTTATCCAGGCGGCAACTTTGTCTCTGGATACAATTGGGAGGATGGCGTCGGACCCATTCGTAGTAGACCTGCTAAACTTGAGCTAGCCTGGCGTGTACTGGAGCCAAACTTATTCGGAACCAATGAATTTCTAGCATGGACCAAGCAAGTGAACGCACAAGCCATGATGGCCGTAAATCTAGGAACCAAAGGGATCGATGATGCAAGGAATTTGGTGGAGTATTGCAATCACCCTGCCGGTTCGTATTGGAGCAATTTAAGAATCGCTCACGGATACCAAGAGGCTTATGGCATCAAAACGTGGTGTTTAGGAAATGAGATGGATGGCCCGTGGCAAATCGGTGCGAAAACAGCAGACGCCTATGGGCGATTGGCGAATGAAACAGCGAAAGCGATGAAATTCGTGGATCCGAGTATTGAACTGGTCGTTTGCGGAAGTTCTTACCGAAGTATGCCAACCTATGCGGAGTGGGAAGCCACCGTTCTTGACCATACGTATGACAATGTCGACTATTTATCCTTACATACGTATTATGGAAACGCAGATAATGACACCGCTAATTATTTGGCCAAATCGCTGGATATGACTGCCTTTATTCAAGAAATTATCGCGGTGTGTGATTATATAAAAGCAAAAAAACGAAGTAAAAAAACAATGATGCTTTCTTTCGATGAATGGAATGTATGGTTTCACACCTTGGAGTCAGATAAGGAGATTGAACCTTGGCAATTTGCTCCTCCGCAGCTTGAAGATGTGTATACATTTGAGGACGCTCTGATGGTAGGCAGTATGCTGATAACACTGCTGAAACATGCTGACCGAGTAAAAATTGCTTGCCTAGCACAATTAGTGAATGTCATAGCACCTATTATGACGCAAACGGGTGGATCAGCATGGCGTCAAACGATTTTTTATCCTTATATGCATGCCTCCGTTTATGGGAGAGGTACCGTAACTCATGCTTTTATTGACTCTCCTAAATATGATACGAAAGACTATACGGATGTTCCCATTCTGGATTCTGTTGTTATTCATCATGAGGAGAAGGAAGAACTTACGATATTTGCGATCAACAAAAGTCTGGATTGCTCACTAGTCATAGATTGCGACGTACGTAGCTTTGAGGGATACCGAGTTGTGGAACACATTGTACTGGAGAACAACGATTTGAAAGCAGTGAATACGATGATTCATAGGAATCAAGTTACGCCGCATGGCAATGGTGACGCAGCCGTTAACGACAAAGTTCTTAACGGTACATTGCCTAGACTGTCTTGGAATGTGATTCGACTGCGCAAGCAAATGAACGAGAGACAATAAAATTGATTGCAATGGGGGAGTTCAACATGAAGAATGAAACAACTGAGAATAAATCAGCTGAACCGTTAAAGGTTCGCGTGATAGATGATTTCTGGTCTCCGTATATTCAACTTGTGAAAAACGTGGTGATCCCGTACCAATGGCATGCGTTGAATGATCTTATTGATGATGCCGAGCCTAGTTATGCCATGCGTAATTTCCGAATTGCTGCTGGAGAGGAGCAAGGTTCATTCGGAGGTATGGTGTTTCAGGACAGTGATGTCTACAAATGGCTGGAAGCCGTAGGCTATATGTTGGAGGCACAGCCGGATACGGAATTAGAGAAAATAGCCGATGGGGTGATCGAGCTTCTAGTAAAAGCACAGCAGCCCGATGGGTATTTAAATACCTATTTTACATTGAAAGAACCCGATAATCGTTGGACGAACTTAGCAGAATGCCATGAGTTGTATTGTGCAGGGCATTTAATTGAAGCGGGGGTAGCTTATTACCAAAGTACGGGGAAGCGCAAACTGCTAGAAGTATGCTGCAGGTATGCAGATTATGTGGATACGGTATTTGGTAAAGAGCAAGATAAGTTGCAAGGATATGACGGTCATCAAGAAATAGAACTTGCGCTTATGAAGTTATTTGAAGTCACGAAAGAAGAAAGGTACTTAAGGCTGAGTCAGTTTTTTCTAAATGAGAGAGGGAGTAAGCCGAACTTTTATATGCGCGAACAAGAGAAGAGGGAAATTAAAGTTCATTTCCCAGAGCTCGATATCGCCCATGATTTGAAGTATAGTCAAGCGCATTTACCTGTTCGTGATCAGGATACAGCTGTAGGGCACGCTGTTCGATTGGTTTATATGTGTACAGGTATGGCACATATTGCGGCTGTAACGAAGGATGTGGAACTGCTGGATGCTTGTCGAAAATTATGGTCAAATATTGTTCGCAAACAGATGTATGTAACGGGTGCCATAGGTTCGATGGCTTACGGGGAGGCATTTACAACAGACTACGATTTACCTAACGATACGGTCTATGGAGAAACATGCGCATCAATCGGCCTCATTTTTTTCGCGCATCGGATGTTAGCGATAGATTCTAAAAGTGAATACGCTGATGTGCTGGAAAGGGCACTTTACAATACAGTCATCAGTGGGATGGCCAAGGATGGCAAACATTTCTTCTATGTCAATCCCCTTGAGGTATACCCCAAAGCCAATCTCACCAACAAAATATATGAGCATGTGAAATTGGAACGACAGCAATGGTTCGGGTGTTCTTGTTGTCCTCCCAACATTGCTCGGTTAATTGCTTCACTTAATCAGTACGTATATTCCTTTAGGGATACAACCTTATATACCCATTTGTATATTGGTGGAGAAGCAGATATCTTTGTACAAGATCAGCATGTACAAATCGTGCAAAGTTCTAGCTACACGATGAATGGGAATGTGAGCTTTAAAGTGAGCATGAAAGAAGATTATGTTTCGTTCACACTTGCACTTCGTATCCCAGAATGGTGTGAGCATGTAAAGTGCTCAGTGAATGGAAATGAGATCATGTTCGAAGAAGTTGTTGATGGATATGGGAAAATAACGCGTTCTTGGACATCTGGAGACCAAATGGAAGTTTGGTTTGATATGCCTGTAACGACTGTCAAAGGGCATCCACTGATTAGACAAACTGCAGGAAAAATTGCACTTCAGCGTGGTCCTTTCTTATATTGTATCGAAGAAGTGGATAACGGCGATCAATTACACCTACTCATGATCAATAGTAAGGAAGAATTCAAAGTGGAATATGACCCAGATCTAGTAGGCGGATTGCATAAAATTACGGCATCAGCTGTAAAAGCTAAAGTATCGTTAGATGAGGATACGTTATACTATTGGAAGAAACAGTGGGAGCAAAGCTCAGCTCATCCAACCTTTATTCCGTATTATGCGTGGGGTAATCGCGGTGTAGGAGAAATGATGGTTTGGGTAAAAGAAAGGTGAAAAATAGCCAGCAACCTAGGAACGTCTAGGTTGCTGGCTATTTTTATTTAATGACCTGTGTAGTTTTTGCGGAAATTTAAGGGAGAGATGCCTTCCTTGGTAGAAAAGCAATGCGAGAAGTAGGAGGCATGCTGAAATCCAATTTCCTCCGCAACTCTTGTCATCGTCCAATTTGTTTGTATTAACAATTTCTTAGACTGCTCGATACGATATTGGAGTAAATAGTCATTTGGCGTCATTCCGAATACTTTCAACATACATTTGGCAATGTAATTGGGATGATAATTAAGATGCTCCTGTAACATCGCATTTGAGATCTTACTGGTGTAATTTTGACGAATAAATAACTCGACTTTCTCTGCTAAATGAAAGGCAGTTACATCGGTTGTTGATATTAACTCGCGGTTAATATGCTGCATAAACAATTGAAAGGTGTTCTGTTTTCTCCAATTGCGTTGTGAGCGGGATTCTTGTTCTAACTCAAAGAAATATTCTAAGATTTCTAAAGCTTTGTTATTGAGTTTCATATATTTAGGAATGAATATCGAATTAACCTCGGCATGATTGAGGAAAGCCTTTTGTTTATGATCTTCAATTAAAGCGACCTGATTCTCCAAGCAAGTATTCATGTCCAGATATTCTTCCCATGCACCGTATGTATGAAAATGGATCCAGAGAATTTCCGATTCCATTTCGCAAGGGGCTGCTCCGAAGTGATGGAGGTCTGGTCTAAGAATTACGGCATCATTTTGCGCGAGTATCCATTCATTTGTACCTTCTCCAATAAAAATAGTCCCTTTTTTAACTACAATGAGATCGAATGCACCAATGTTATTCCTGCTTATATGTCTTTCCCCAATATCATAGTAAGCGTTTCCGCAATCAAGGAAATAAGGGATAGGAGGAGCAATAAAATGAAGAACTTGTGGTTTCATTCGGGGACCTCGTAGGTTCATATTTTTAAAAAGGTGTGATAAGCATGCTTATACATATTTTACTTGATATTCAACTGGAAATAAAGTCATTTGCCCTTAATTCATCTCTCTAAACCGTTCCGGTGTAAACCCGATTTGCTTGCGAAAGCTGGCAATAAAGTGGCTCGTGTCACGAAATCCTACGCGAGCAGCAATATCTTTAATCGGTTGATGTCTGCTACTTAGCAACATCTCTTTGGACTTTCGAAGGCGCATCATAATGAGGTAAGCATAAGGTGAAAGGCCAAAGGCATGTTGAAATAGCGTGTTCAAATGTCTTGGTGTGACTCCAAGGACTGCAGCCATCTGTTCAATCCCGGTATCTGGATTCGGATAGTGTTCTTCTAGCCATTCCGTTATGGGTTGTAAATGAAGCATTTGATTACGAATTGAAGTGCGGTTGTTGATTTGCGCGTGCTTTTTAATTTGGATTAAGAAATGATACAAATCAGCGGAAGCATCGTAGCCAGAATAGTCTGTTTTGGTTTCCAAGTTACGCAAGATATGAGAGAGAGCTAGATGTAAGGGACCTTCTTCATCCCACCGGAAAACAGCGGAATCCAACATGTCTAATGTGCTTAAGATGGTGTGCACACAGTTGCCCCCGAACGTGACATACTGTGTGCACCAGGTATCGGTAACGGCGTAATAAGAATGGGGAACACTAGGTAGCAATAACACTCCTGATCCTTTCGTTAAACGAACTTTTCTGTTTCCCATTTCAAACTCCCCTTCGCCATCATAGGTTTGCAGCCAATGATAGTAAGGGAATCCTTCATTCCTTATGAGTTTCTCCTGATCTTCATGATGACCAATGCTATCAATAAATAAGGGGTAAGGCTGGGCTGTTGTTGGTGTTAATACAAATCTGGTATGCATGAGGAATCATCCTGTTCCATTTTCTTATATAGTCGTGTAAATATATTATATTTTAACATAATTGTGAATCCAATATAATGTATTTATTCTTATATAAAATTAATCGAAGAGGTGTACATTGTGATTAATACGAAGCTGCCCAAGATTTGGTACGGTGGAGATTATAACCCAGAGCAATGGGATAAAGAGGTCATGGATGAGGATTTACGTATGTTTAATCTTGCCGGTATTGATGTGGCGACAATCAATGTATTCTCGTGGGCGCTTTCACAACCGAATGAAGATACTTACGATTTTACTTGGCTGGATGAGACCATCGAACGTCTCTGGGCCAATGGTACCTATGTTTGTCTAGCTACGAGTACGGGGGCACATCCTGCTTGGATGGCACGTAAATATCCAGATGTTTTGCGTGTGGATTTTGAAGGACGTAAACGTAAATTTGGAGGTAGACATAATTCTTGTCCCAATAGTCCAACGTTTCGTACCTATTCGGAGCGAATGGCACACAAATTAGCGGAGCGCTATAAAGATCATGAAGCTATCCTGATTTGGCACGTTTCCAATGAATACGGTGGGTATTGTTACTGTGATAACTGCGCGGGCGCATTTCGCACATGGCTGCAAGAGCGATATACAACATTAGATCAGTTAAACAAGGCTTGGTATTCAGGTTTCTGGGGTCATACATTCTATGATTGGGAAGAAATCGTGCCCCCTAATGCGCTTTCTGAGGAAGGGCCTGGCGATCGTTCATGCTTCCAAGCTATTTCATTAGACTATCGCAGATTTATGTCTGATAGTTTACTTGAGTGCTATAAGTTGGAGTATAACGCGATCAGACTTCATTCCCCCCAAGTGCCAATAACCACGAATTTAATGGGACTTTACAAAGAACTAGACTATTTTAAATGGGCTCCGTATTTGGATGTGATCTCATGGGATAATTATCCTTCCCTGGATACTCCAGTTAGTCTCACGTCGATGACGCATGATCTCATGCGCGGGTTAAAGGACGGAGAGCCATTCATGCTGATGGAGCAAACACCAAGTCAGCAGAACTGGCAGAAGTATAACTCGTTGAAGCGTCCAGGTGTCATGAGGCTGTGGAGCTATCAGGCGGTGGCTCATGGCGCTGATACTATCCTGTTTTTCCAACTTCGCCGTTCGGCAGGAGCATGTGAGAAGTTTCATGGGGCTGTCATTGAGCATGTGGGACATGAGCATACGCGGGTATTCCGCGAGTGTGCAGAGTTAGGTCATGAGCTTCAACTAATATCGGGAAAAGTACTGGATGCGCGAGTAAAGGCACGTGTCGGTATTGTTTTCGATTGGGAAAACCGCTGGGCGGTTGAACTCTCGAGCGGCCCGACAATCGCCCTTAATTATGTAAATGAAGTTCATAAATATTACGACGCTTTATTTCAGCAAAATATTCAAGCTGATCTCATTGGCACGGATGCTGATCTCTCCGGCTATGATATCGTCATTGCGCCAGTTCTTTATATGGTGAAAACGGGATATGCCAAACGGGTAGAAGACTTCGTTCATGCTGGAGGCACCTTTCTTACCACCTTCTTCAGTGGCATCGTCAATGAGCATGATCGCGTAACCCTTGGCGGTTATCCAGGCGAATTGCGCAATGTTCTGGGTATTTGGGCAGAAGAAATTGATGCGCTCTTTCCTGATCAGAGCAATCAAATTCAGCTAAATGAGCAATGGGGAGGGCTTGATGGCAACTACCAGTGCGGCATCTTGTGCGATTTAATCCACGCAGAAGGAGCAGAAGTGAAAGCTGTTTATGGCAAAGAGTTCTATCAAGGGATGCCTGCGCTCACCGTAAATAAATACGGAGCGGGTCAAGCTTGGTATGTCGCGACTAGTCCAGAGCCAGCTTTTTTACAAGGCTTGCTTGATAATTTGTGCAAGGATAGAGGGATTACAGCTGCGATTCCACATGTGCCTGGGGTTGAGGTTTCTACAAGGACTTCAGTTGATAACGAATCATTCCTATTTATTTTAAATCATAATGATCAAGCTACTTCTATTGCGTTAGGTGACGTGAAAGGGACGGATTTACTTTCAGGGGAATTTATTGAACAGGAAGTTGAACTTCCACCTAAAGCAGTCCTTATTATTGAAAAGCAAATGTAAACACGGTAGCAAAAGCGTACGAACAGTTTCGTTGACACTAGCCTAAGCGGTGAAAAAGTATGGGTAACACATAGTTTTTCTAATAAATTAGGGTGGCATTTTCTTCCTGTTGTACCGTATCAAGCAGCTGTTGTCAGTATTAGCAAACTTAGAAAGGCATTGAGGAGGCTATATGCAACGGCTCAGCGGGCTCTATTGGACCCTATGAGCATAAAAAGTTCGCCATGCATGTAAGTGTATTTGTGTCTAGATAAAAAAGCAGTCAATTCCACATGGGATTGACTGCTTTTCTTCGAAATATTAATTGTCTTTCATAATATGGAAGTTCGGTTTCACTTTCGTGAAATTAGGATTCTCTCCGCTGACCATGAGACCCATGCCCCAATTAAAGTGATCCTGGTTGGTTGGGAAATCACTTGCCTCTCGATATTGAAACAACACATTTCTTCTCGTTCTTGTGCTTTTATTAGATGAGGACCCATGGATAGTTAAATAGTTAAAGAACAAGACATCGCCTGCTTCCGCTTCACAAGGTGTTCCCATCTGAATCGGATATTCTTTATGATTTAGATAATGTGTACCGATATGCGGTAAGCTTCCCGCGAGATGTGAGCCCGGGATGACGCGCAGACAACCATTCTCTTCATCAGCACGATCCAAGTGAACGCTTGCGGCTAGCATGGTATGTTTCTCATGCGGGAAATAGGGATAATCTTGATGCATAGGGAAGGCTGCGCCATTCTCAGGCGGCTTTACCAGCATCTTCGTGTGATGCAGCTGAACGTTAGGTCCGATGATTTGTCTTAACACATCGACCATATGTGGGTGAATGACGGCTCTCATGAAGGCGGAATCGTGATAGTGCACATCATGAAAGCCCTTGAGAACAAGCTTCTTAAGCTCCTCAGCTGGCAGATAATCCCCTTGCCAAGAATCATTTCTATCTACTTTCGCGTGCGCTGCGCGAACAATAATCTTCTCAACAGCTTCTCTCATCTCAGCTACTTCCGCTTCATTGAAGACTCCTTTAACAAGTAGATACCCATTCTCTTTGTAAAAATCAACATCTTTGGATTGAATCATTGTCTATTCCTCCATTTTGTGGTTGCTCAATAAGCTTCTTTCTATCTATAATTATAGGAGATTCAGCCATCGTGATCTTTTTCATCAGAGGACAATGTTTTGCACAATAAGGCCATATTTTTCTGAAAAGGTGAAGAACATGTATCTGTACAAGGAAACGTACGCGATGCTAAATGAAGCTGTCAGTGTGATTCAGGGACCCGGAGCTTGCTTTAAAGTTCATTATTGGGGTATTGAGCCGTGCATGTTTGAGAATCAGCCACATAAGCATTCCTTTTTCGAAATCTGTTACATTCTAGATGGAGAAGGGGAATATTCGGAGGAAGCTGGGGTCTATGCACTCCGTGCAGGTACTCTTTTTTGCTCAAAACCTGGCATTACACACCAAATCCGTACCGAAAAAGGTTTAAACATTGTATATATCGCCTTCGAACTGGATGAAACCTTAAGTGAGGATTCAATGCGAGACACTTACAATGTGCTTGCTCTCCATGGTGATGTCATCATCTACGAGTCTGAGGATCAGCCAACTGTCCAATTATGGCGATCACTTCTGATCCGCGATGGGCATGGGAGTCTACCCTATGAGGCTGTTCATTCCGTGGCCTACGCCTTACTTGTCACCTTTCCAGCTGTATTCGGAACGCTAAGCAAGTCACCAGTCATTCGTCAGAAGAGTACCCACGTCTTGATGCGACGCGCCAAGCTCTATATTCGCGATAATCTCTCTCAATCGCTTCAATTGAAAGACGTTGCCAATTATTTGAGTGTATCGGAGCGTCATCTCTCTCGCTTATTTTCAGAAGGAATCCATGAGAGTTTCTCCAATTTCATTCGAAGTGAACGTATTCGGCAAGCGGCCCACCTCTTGCTCAGCAGCGATTTACCCATTAAAGAAATTGCGGAAATGACTGGATTTTCTTCCGTACATTATTTCTCGCGTACATTTCTTATGGAGAAGAAAGTCCCCCCAGGACAATTCCGCCAAAAAGAGAAGCGTTATAAGGGATAACCGCCACTAACTTCCCAAAACAAATTACTTATGTAAATTCTACCCATAAAGTATAATAGGGGTTAATCTACGTACGGAGAGGATGATTCCATTGTTCAAAAAGTTTGCGGCAGATGCATTAGGTTTAAGCGATATTGGTAAAGTTATTAGTCCGGTTGATTTCGACAAGGTCGATTCAGATGACTATGTCATGCATGAGGATGGCGAGAAAATTTTCTTCATCATTAAGTCCAAGAAGGACGAATATTGCTTCACTAATCTTGCCCTCATCCATCTTGATGGTGATAGTGCGATTAGCAGCAAACGTGTGCTGAAGCGTTACAGCTATCACACACATGCGATTTCCGAGGTGTATATGGAAACGGCAGGAACGATCGATCTTGACGTTGAGATCAAGTTCGTTATCGGTCACGCTAACTTCTCGATTGATGTGGACAAGAAGCAAATTGAGCAGATCAAAGACTTGTATAAAGCCTTAATTAAAATATCCGAGACGGTAGCACATAACGAGGACTTGTTTGATTACGCTAAGCAAAGCGTAGTTATTGCTAAGGAAGCGACAGGTCGTATCACAACACAGACGACTTCGCCTGTAACCCAATTCGATGCGATCAACGAATCAGCCTACAATTGGTTGAAGGGGAAGCACGCTGAGTTAAAGGTCAAGGATTTCGGCTACATCTTCGAACGGTATATCAACAACTAACAATCTGCTGGATTCAATTATAAAAAATAGTGGAGTAACAAAACGTTCGGTGCCTACTCGCATCGGACGTTTTTTTTGTTTTTGATTCTGCCTTTTTTCATATTCAGATCTATAGTTGAATAGATATGTGTAAGTGATGTGCATGTCCAACCAAGACATATAGGAGCGAAGGGGTTGCGTAGTTGAAATGAAACAAGAAGATGAGATCGTTGCGATTCTTGGAATAGGCACAGCCGTGCCGGAATTCCGTCTAGATCAAGCGGATACTTCACAGCGATTAACGCAAGCACTTAGTGATACGCCTAATTCTGCGCGATGGGCTAAGAAAATATTTAAGCAATGCGGCGTAGAAACCAGGTACACGTGTGAACCGAACCTGCTGGAATCGGCGGAGCATTGCCGTTATTTTTCACAAACCAATCTCCATGCCCCTTCGACGTCCGATCGAATGGCTACTTATAAGAGAGAGTCTGTGCCACTATCTTTGCAAGCTGCCCAGAATGCCCTGCTCGATGCCAGGGTGGATGTGAGGGACATTACCCATTTGATTACGGTTAGTTGCACAGGACAATTCCTTCCAGGACTCGACGCGGCATTGACCCAGCAGTTAGGACTTGCAGCCAATGTCAATCGGATTCCTTTTAATTTTCTGGGATGTGCTGCTGGCTTGAAAGCGGTATGTTTGTCCCGACAAATTGTTTCCAGCGATCCGAAGGCTACCGTGTTAATTGTATGTGTGGAATTATGTACCCTTCACATTCAGCCCTCTAGTGATCGTGAGGCCTTATTTGGCGCATCCTTTTTCGGAGATGGTGCTTCAGCATGCCTAGTCGGTGTTGCCAGTGATCAACTTCAACGCGTTTTCCAATTAGGGAACGATCATTCCATTCTGTTACAAGATTGTGCAGATGAAATGAAGTGGGATGTTGGGAATTACGGCTTTGATCTGTATCTATCTCCGAATATTCCTAAACTGATTGGCACATGGATTCCAGAGCAAATAGAGCATCTGCTAGCTGGCGGACCAAAGCCTGAGCTTTGGGCGATTCATCCTGGGGGTAAGGGGATTATCGATACGTTAGAGGAAGTTTACGATTTAACTCCCGAGGATACGCGTCCGAGCCGTACGGTATTGCGAAATTATGGCAATATGTCCTCAGCGACGATCCTTTTTGTATTAGATGAAATGAGGAAGGAACTGGCGAATCGTGGAGCAGGACCCACAAGTGGGATATCTCTTGCATTTGGTCCAGGGCTTACCTGCGAGATGATTCAAATCACCTATCTTGGGTTGGCAGCTATACCTGAAAAGAAGATAGATGAAACCTATGTTTAAGGGGCTCAAACAACGGGCAGTGCAGCATGAGTTGATGGATGACTTCTCGTCAGGAGGCCCCGAGCTTCGGCAGGCGTTGCAGCATTTGAGATGGCTTAATCGTATCTTTGGCGCTGCAGGGCCCACTTTATTTGGTTTTAAGCGCTTATGGTTACAAGCAGGTAAACCGAAGTCATTGACGATTCTGGATGTGGGATCCGGTTCTGGCGATGTTAATCGGCATCTCTTACGATGGGCCGATGAGCATGGGGTTGAGCTTACGATCACGCTCGTTGATATTACCGAAGAAGCTTGTGAAGAGGCACGTGAGCTATTTCGTGCTGAACCACGTGTACGTGTGATGAGGAGCAGTTTATTTCAGCTTCCAGAAAATAGCGTGGATATCACGACTGGCACACAATTTGTGCACCATTTTACAAACACAGAGCTTCCCCAAGTTGTGGGCTGCATGATGAAGGCATCACGCTTAGGTGTCGTTATCAATGATATCCATCGGAACTGGTTGGCTTGGATTGCTGTGTGGGTAACGGCCCGGATCATCTCCAAGAACCGCTATATTTTGAATGACGGACCTCTATCTGTAGCCAAAGGATTTCGTGCGGGGGATTGGAACTACCTCCGTCAAACATTGGGAATCTCCGATATGTTCGTTTCTTGGAGACCTTTGTTTCGATATGCTGTTGTTATTATGAAAAGGGAGCAGGTATGATGACTCATAGCTACGATGCAGCCGTTATCGGTGCAGGGATCGCGGGGAGTGTCATGGCCAAGTCCTTAGCCGATCAAGGATGGAAGACGGTATTGTTCGATCGCAAAGCTTTCCCAAGGCATAAGGTATGCGGGGAGTTTCTGTCCCCAGAATCCCTTACGATGCTTAAGAAGCTTGGGTTGCATGAAGCGGTGGCATCCTTGCAGCCAAGTGCTATCCAACGGACAAACTTGATTCTTAGCCGTGGCAAATCGTTAGAAATTGCGCTTCCTGGAACAGCTTGGGGAGTAAGCCGATACCATCTTGATTCCACGCTTCATCATGCGGCATTACGTTCAGGCGTGCAGGTGCAAACAGAAACAACAGTGACTTCGGTGAATCCCAATGAGCAGGGATATAGCATTGAAGCCAAACAACATGGGGACTGTCACGTCTACCAAGTACGGGCTGTTATTGCTGCTTGTGGCGCTACTGGCTTTCCTGGACTTCAAAGTGAGCGACATCGTGAAGCTATTCCGATCAAGCGGACGCATATCGGTGTGAAATCCCATTATACGGGGATTGAAATGGATAGCGTTGTTGAGCTCTATTTTTTCAAAGGAGGCTATTTAGGAATATCCCCTATTGAAGATGGACGTGTAAATATTGCTGCATTGCTGGAACGAGAGGCTTTTCAGCATACGAATAAGTCAATTCTCGGATTCATTGAAATGGCTTGCCGCAGGCATGGTAAGTTAGCCGAGAAGTTGGCATCTGGCGCACCCGTTATTGGCACGCAAGCAGCCGTTGCTCCCGTAAATTTAACCCGTAAACCTCTTGCATGGGACAAGATTCCACGCTTAGGAGACGCCGCAATGATGTTACCGCCACTCTGCGGAGACGGGATGTCGACGGCACTGCGTTCGGCGGGGATATGCGCGCCCCTAGCATCCCGTTATCTAAAGGGAGAGATTCATCTATCTCAATGGGAGAAGGATTATACGGAGGCGATTGACCGGGAATTCAGGGGACCATTGAAGTGGGGGCATTGGTTGCAAGGCATGTTGGCGGTGCCGTTTCTGCCAACTATGATGCTGGCTGCAGCAAAGTTCACACCAGGCTTAGCGGATAGATTTGTTCAAGCGACTAGGTTAAAAGAAACCAAGTTCTAAGCCCTTCATTTTTCATAAAGGATGTATAAAGGAGAAGGTCATGACCTTGCATAAACTTGCCATGATATCCCTACGGTATCCCAAAACCATCCTCTTCATCTGGGTCATGTTCTTTCTCTATTTTGGATTCTACGCACCAAAGCTGCCAAACGTTTTGAAGGATCATGGTTTGATTTCGAATGGGGAGTTTGCCAAGGTCGAATCTATGCTAGCCTCTCATTTTCATATACCTGAGAACCCAGTCATCCTTGTATTTGAGAAAAAAGCGAACCTGGATTCCAAAGCGTTTCAAGGATTCATACAGCAAGATCTGTTATCTTTGCGCGGCATGAAAGGACTGAGTGAAGTTGTATCTCCACTTGAAAGAGAAGGGATGCTGCAAGGCGATTTCGCTTATGCGCTGCTTGGATTTCAACAAAGTCCCCACGAAATGAATCCCGTCTTACATGAGCTTCAAACGCGTCTTCCGAAGCATAGAGAGATGTCGGTGAAACTAACAGGGAAGTCTGTTGTGCAAGAAGATGTGAATCGAGCGAGCCAGCAAGATTTGAGAAAAGCGGAAAGCCTAGGCCTTCCAGCGGCTTTCTTGATACTTTGGCTGGCTTTTGGCGGGATGACCTCTGCGCTGATTCCGATCATCGTTGGTGTTATCGGCGTTACAGGTACCATGGGGATGATGGTTTGGGTAGGAACACGAATCGATTTGTCTAACTTCGTATTGAACGTTATTCCTATGGTTGGTTTGGCCCTCAGTATCGATTTTGCTTTGATGATGGTCAGCCGTTTTCGAGAGGAAATTCAAGTGGTCCCAACCGGACAAGCCTTGCTAATAACGATGAGAACAGCTGGTAGAGCGGTCTTATTCTCAGCGCTAAGTGTTTTCTTAGGCCTTATGGGCATATTGTTCATCCCACTTCCTATATTTTCGACCATTGCTTTAGGTGCTATGACCGTTTTATCCGTCTCGGTTTTGCTCTCTTTAACGTTGGTGCCAGCGCTTTTAACTTTGTGGTGGCCTGCCATTCGGGCTGAACGGAGACCGCTATTTACCAATAGTAAAAGTAATGTCTGGCTCGCCATGGCTCGCTTCGTGATGAGAAGACCCTTCCAAATGAGCCTAATAGCGGCCTGTATTCTCATTTGTTGTTTCTGGCCGCTAACGAAGATGAAATTAGCCATTCCAGATGCAACATCCTTACCTGAGGGTTATGATTCTCGCGCTGCTTTCGAGACATATCAATCCCATTTCGGTTCTCGAACACGTTCAGATATTTATCTCATTGCGCAAGGGAAGAACACGCAATTGACTAAAAACGATTGGAAGAACGCGGCAACGCTTCTTGATAAATTGGAGAAGGATCCGCTAGTTGAAGGGGTTGATTCTGTTTTTTTGAGATTGCCAATGACTGGCGAACAATTCTATGCTATGTCTCAAAATCCAACTGCAAAAGGGAAATACGAGCGAATTTTTCAAGCTTTTGTTCATGAAAATGAGATGCTCGTTCAAGTTCGATTAAAGGGTGAACCCTCATCGACTCAAGTGATGGATTGGCTCAGGCTCTGGGAACAAGAGGGGGCTACTGGAGCGCTTCCTTTCCTTCTGGGGGGTGAAGCGAAGTATCAGCAGGAGATTTTTGATGACATTTTTACAAATTTAAAATATACACTCCTATTTATCCTCGTTTCTAATTATGTGGTCTTATTCATCGCTTTCCGTTCAATTCTCATTCCTATAAAAACAATTCTCATGAACCTATTAAGTTTAGGTGCTTCCTTCGGGATCCTGGCTTGGCTGTTTGAGGAGGGGCATTTGGGCTTGGAACCGAGCCGGATCGCGATTATGATTCCCGTGTTTATCTTTGGCTTGGCTTTTGGGATCTCCATGGATTACGGGGTTTTCCTAGTGTCTCGCATCTACGAGGAGTATCAACGGACACAGGATAATCATCGCTCTGTGCTTGTAGGCCTGGCTTCGATTAGTAAGGTTATAAACTCGGCTGCAGCTATTATGATTGCGGTCACATTGCCCTTTGCATTCGCAGATGTTGTTGGTGTGAAACAACTAGGGATTGGGATAGCAGCTGCGATATTTATCGACGCCACGGTAATCAGGTTGGTTCTTGTACCAGCTTTAATGGTCATACTCGGGAAATGGAATTGGTGGGGACCACGGACACGTAGAACACGTATCTAACTAATTTGGTCATTTCCTAGAAAGAGAGGCTGCTCGTAAGTAGATGAATCTACTTGTGGGTAGCCTCTTCGACATAAAAAGTGAGTAGCTGTGCATAATAAGTCTGAAATATACATACAGGTGGCGTCTTCCGAGGTTAACGTGGACGTTAACGTTATAAGAGATTATGATTATCTTATTCGATAGATAAACCATTCTGAAGGGAGCGTTTAAGTGCATACATTTAAAATTGACGATGTGGCCAAGGAGAGCGGATTGACCAAACGAACGATACGTTACTATGAGGAAATTGGGTTGCTGTTTCCTCCCGAACGTACCGAGGGCGGCATGCGTTTATACACACGGAAACATATCGAAAGATTGAATCAAATCGTGAATGCCCGGGATGTTCTTGGATTTTCGCTAATGGAAATTCAGGATTTCGTAGCCATTCGCGAGAAAATGGACGAACAGAAGCAAGTCTATTGGAAAACCGAGGAAGCGGAAGAGAAGTTGCAACAGTTGCGAGAAATGAAGGTCATGGTCGACCAGCAACTGGAGATGGTGGATCAGAAGCTCAACAAAATGATCGAATTTCGCAAGGAAATCGAGCACATTCAGAAACGCATCAACGATGGTATTACTAAAATGTCAACGTAAAAGGAGTCTTCTGGAAAAGGTTTTTTAACAATAAAGAAGGCAACCCGTTGGTCGCCTTCTTTATTTCTACTTTTTGCTTAACATTTATCGAAGCTTGGACACCATCTTATAACTCCCCGGCTCCGCTCGAAAGCCAATCAGATCGCGGTTAATGCGCAGCATAGGGCCGTTCATGGAATCATTGTGCGTTTTCAAATAGGGAACACCGCATGCGCGAGCCGTTTGGATGCCAAGCATCTTTAAGGCGAGCGCAATACGGCGGCCTCTATATTCGGGAAGCACACCGGTGTATTCATGATACATCGCCCGTGTTTGATCGTTCTGTTGCAGTGTGACAACGCCAATGTAGCGGTCGCCATCCTTGGCGATATGAATCCATTCGGGGCGCACGCCGTTTTGTTCGATGCTCCATTTCTTCCATTCTTCGAACCAAGGAAAGCTGCCGGAATAGCCTGGAATATCCGGATGCGTGATTTGATACAGTTCATGCAGCTTTCTCTCGCTCGCTTCCCCCGGCTCATCTGCTAACGTAATGAATTGAATGCCTGATCGTTCTGCATCGGCTATCGATTCAACCAGATTACCCCTATCAAATGTTGCTAGATCCAGAACGGATTCGAAGGAATGGCGTGCTTTTACATGATTGCGGCGTTCTGCAAAAGCCAACGATTTCTCGTCAGTCTCCTTCATAAAGCCAATGAGTCGTGAAGCTTTGACTTCGACAGCCCATTGATGGACCGCATCGTACAAGGCATTCCCTACACCTTTCCCTCGGAATTCTGGGTGAACGACAAGGGTATAAATTAATTCGTCGGGCTCCGTCCATGGAGCGCGCCATGCAATTGCATAAGCTACCACTTGTCCATGCTCGTCTTCGGCAACCCATTTGGGGCGATCCCATCCCATCAGTTGACCTTCTTCATTGTAATGCAGCTGGCCAGGAGGGATTTTGTCTTCGTCTTCCTTCAACTGCTCGGCTGTTGTCGGTTCCGACCAGATCAGATTCAGCAGCGGGGCAACGGCTGTATAATCGTCTGGTTGTCGCATTTTTCGAATTACACAATTGGGCAAATGTCATGACCTCCACCATAGTTAAGTAATCTCTTTTATGTTATTATCCCATGCCCCGAGGTTCACTTCATGGTAAAGTCTGGATATAATGAAAGATTCTAATCATTCACATCGATTACTCTAAGAAAAGCGTGTACGCACTCATCCCTTTGAATTTATAGGGCGTGAATCCTACATGCTTCTTAAATAGTTGGCAAAAGTACGAAGAGTTACCCAAACCGACGGCTTCTCCAATATCTTGAACAGACATGTCCGTCGTGCGTAGAAGCCAGCAAGCTTGTCTGATGCGGCGAGCGGTCAAGTATTCCGTAATTGTACTGCCAATGGATTGATGAAAGGTGGCGGAAACATGGTTTGGCGTAAGGTGTACCGCTCCAGCAAGCTCTTCCAACCTGAATGGCTCCATGTAATGAGCTTCGATCCAAGCGAGCATACGCTCGGCTGTCGAGGAGCTTTTCGGAGAAAGCTTAGGCGTGGAGTCGGCCCGAGGAGAGAGCACTTTCTCGGTATCAGTACGCAGTTGATGCAGAAATGCGGTGAGGAAAAGCAACTGCTCCTCCAGCAGCCGCTCTGGGCCTTGTTTCCTTACGTCTTCCATGCTAGGCGCATATCGGCGTAATAATGCCTCGAGCTCAGGAAGGTTCTCGCTTCGAAACGATTGCGGCATGAGCGGGTCCTTCCATAGTTTTCTTAGAAACTCGTAAAGCGAGGGAAAGACTGTAAGTGCAGCTTCGAGCACAGATGGTTCTAATACGAAGAGGGAGCGAACATAGCTGTCTTCGGGTAGGTTATGTATTCGAATGCGATGAAGTTGAAAAGGGCGGAAGCAGAAAATTGAGCCTGGTGTCAGCTCCACAATTTGTTGTTCTATTACGACAATCCCAGTGCCTTCATGTACGACGAGCAGCTCCATGCCTTGGTGGGCATGAAATACTTCCTCGAACGCGTGTGTTCTATCTTTGAAAAAAGATAATTGCACGGGGTGAACATTTAAGTTCAAGTAATTCATCAGCTTCATAGGTAATCTCCTCATCGTAATATAACAACATTTTATCATAAGAGGGCTAAACTTTTTTGGCCTTTTTTTTGATAGGATGGAGACAAGTGAATGAGCAACTAGGAGGAGACTCGTAACATAATGAAACAACGTTTAATTGAGTAATGGGAGCACTATCGCGGATTGGTATCGGACCAAATTGGTGATCAATAACCCGTATCCGATGGGAAGGAAATTGCTTCACTTTGAAGGCGAGTAAACCAAATAGGGAGGCTTACAGGATGAGTGAACTTATCGATAAAGCAGCGTGGAAAAACGCACAGAAGCTTGAGGACATTTTGCCGGATGTGTGGAGCGAACTGCAAGTGAAGGTCGATCGGATGATCGAGCAGCTCGGACAGAAATCCCCTCATGTTGCTAAAGAAGACGGCATTTATGACGATATGCGGATTGATTGGTGGACTTCAGGCTTTTGGCCGGGCATTCTGTGGATCCTGCATGACATGACAGGCAGAGAGCATTACAAGGAAGCCGCCTGGCAGTGGGATGAGAAGTTTGAACTGGCAAGCATTCGAGACAACAATTTCCATCATGATGTCGGCTTTCAGTATTTGCCGACAGCCGTGATTAAGCATAAGCTGACAGGCGATTCAGATGGGTTGCGTCGCGGGCTTCAAGCGGCTAATTTCCTGGCCGGACGATTCAATATTGCAGGTAATTTCCTGCGCGCGTGGAACCAAGATAAGCTAGGTTGGGCCATCGTCGATTCGACAATGAATGTGTCCATCTTGTTCTGGGCGGCGGAGACGACTGGCGACCCGCGATTTGAGCATATTGGCATAGCGCATGCGAATACGGTTGTCCAGAAGTTCATCCGTGCGGACGGCTCGGTGAACCATATCTTGAGCTTCGATCCGTGGACGGGCGAACTGATCGAATCGCTAGGCGGTCAAGGTGCTGGACCGCAATCGGCTTGGAGCCGAGGAGCGGCATGGGCGCTGCATGGTTTGGCGAACGTGTACCGTTACACGGGAGACGTTCAGTATTTGCAGGCAGCTCAGCGCGTGGCGAACTACTTCCTGGCGTGTTTGCCAGAGGACTACGTAGCCCATTGGGACTTCCGTGCGGATGAGGCGTTGGATAACGAGCCGAGAGACACATCTGCTGCGGCATGTGCTGCCTCAGGGTTAATCGAACTCTCGGCTTCCCTGCCTGGCGAAGAAGGCGCCATGTATCGTCGCGCGGCAGAGCGGATGTTGTTGTCATTGACACAGCATTACGGCACTTGGGATCAGCCAGAGCATCAAGCTATTCTTTTGGAAGGAACCGGGAACAAACCAGCTGGGCAGAACGTGAATGTATCGCTCATTTATGGCGATTACTATTATGTTGAGGCGCTAGCTAAGCTGCTAGGCTGGAAGCAACGGATATTTTAACATATAAAAATTTATTTTTACGTAGTCTGACGAAGGGACACCACTTTCTTTTCAAAAAAGGGAAAGGCGGTGTTTCTTTGTGCTTATCGTGTATAATTAATTGAAACCAATTCCATTCGAACACGGGGGACTCGGTGTGAAATTGCAAAAAATAAGCGATCGACAGCAACTTGGCTGGCATCGAACGATTAAGTGTCGATATGGCGTTAAGCAAACGCCTTGCGGGCTTCATCCCGGTCACGAAGTTAGTTTCTTTATAGAAAGAGGGCTGTCCTCCAAGTAGAACATTCTACTTAGAGGACAGCCCTCTTGTTTTACAGTAGCAAAATCTCTCTTACAAAGGATAACAAATGATTGTGTTATACATCGTTTTCTCATCTGCGATGTTTTCATAAACATGGGGCTGATCAGCGGAAAAGTGAATGGCATCTCCGGCCTTCAACTCGTAGGTTTCATCTTGAATGCGGAGTCGAAGCGCACCGCTAATCATCAAAATATATTCCTCGACGCCTTCGTAATGGGCTTCCGAAGCATGGGTACAGCCGACTTCAATTTCAACGGTGTAGATTTCAAATTGCTTTTTCTGCTCAAAGGGGACGATAGGAAAAGCCCGATAATTCCCATCTTCTTCTAAGAACGGTTCAATTTCATCGAGGTGGATGTGGGTCACCTTAGGGACATTGTCCTCGATTAGCGAAGTAAATGAAATGTGAAGTCCGTTCACAATTTTCCATAAAATTGAAATGGTGGGGTTCGAATCTCCACGCTCAATTTGCCCAAGCATCGCCTTGCTGACCCCTGTTAATTCTGCAACCTGATCCAGGCTAAGTGACCTTGCTTTACGAATATTTTGAAGGTTTTTCCCGATTTTTTTGTGAATTTGCTCCTGATCCATTGATTTCTCCTCTTCCTACAAGTACCTCAATTATAAACCAAATTTAGCATAGCTGCGAAATCTTTTCAAATTCATATGTACAATATCTCGTCCATATGTATAATATATTGTATATACAAGATAACGCACAAAAAGTTAATATAGTAAACATTCTATCAGAAAAGGGGGCGTGCAAACATGAGAGAGTCGATGATCGGTCTTGTAAAAGAGGTACGTGGACCTGGTGCGGTTTTACGGGAAGTACCGATTCCACAGTGTGGACCTAATGAAGTGCTGGTAAAGATAAAAGCAACCTCCATCTGCGGGACGGATGTCCATATCTACAAATGGGATGATTGGGCGGAAAGCACAGTGGTTACACCGAATGTATTTGGTCATGAATTCGCAGGTGTAGTGGAAGAGGTTGGCAGCCAAGTGACTAATGTGAATATAGGAGATCACGTATCCGCAGAAGGGCATATCGTTTGCGGTGTTTGTAAGGCATGCCGAACAGGCAACGCGCATGTCTGCCCGAATACGGTTAGCTTCGGTATAACTGCACCAGGCTGTTTTACGGAATATGCGGTCGTAAAGGCGTCGAATGTCATTCACAACAGGCCGGATATGCCGTTTGAGCTCGCTTGTCTGCAGGATCCACTTGGAAATGCGGTGCAAACCGTTTTGTCAGGCGAAATCGTTGGGAGATCGGTCGTAGTCATCGGTACCGGGCCCATCGGATTGATGGCTGTTGCTGTTGCCAAAGCGAGTGGCGCAGGGGTCGTGATGGCAGTTGACATTAATCCGTATCGCTTGTCACTTGCAAAGCAAATGGGCGCAGACTATATCATCAATAGCCGAGAGGAATCCATGGTCGATGCGATCCTTGCCTACACCGGAGGTGAGGGGGCCGAAGTCGTCTTAGAGATGTCAGGATATCCCGAAGCGATTCGCGGGGGTTTTGAGGCAGCGGCTTCTGCGGCTCGTGTATCCTTGCTAGGCATTCCTACGCAAGAGGTGCCCCTTGATTTATCGCGCCATATCATTTTCAAAGGCTTGCGTGTTGAAGGAATTACTGGGCGGCGCATGTATCAAACCTGGTATCAACTGAAAGGTTTACTTGATCAGAATCGAATCGATTTGAAACCGCTCATTACCCACACTTTCTCGCTGAAGGATTATGAAAAAGCCTTTGATTTGATGATATCGGGGCAATGCGGCAAAATCGTTTTTTTACATGACACGGAAGTGAAATTACCTTCAATTAAGGAGTGTGCGATTCATGGCTAATTGGAACACATTAGTGGAAGAATTGGAGCAATTGCAAAAGGAGGGGCGCTACCGTCCTCTGACAGTATGGGAAAGCGGATCAGGTGCATGGATGACGTTGAAGGGGCGCTCCGTACTGCAAATGTCGTCTAACAATTATTTGGGACTCACGGATCATCCTGGCATGAAGGAAGCGGCTATTCGTGCTGTGGAGAAATATGGTGTGGGAAGCGGATCCGTACGCACGATCACAGGGACGCTTGATATTCATGATCAACTTGAACTGGAGCTTGCCAAATTCAAGGGAACGGAAGCAGCGCTCGTCTTTCAATCAGGTTTCACGGCGAACCAAGGCGTTCTAGCTTCGCTGCTTGGACCTGATGATGTTGTGATCAGTGACGAGTTAAATCACGCCAGTATCATTGACGGTATTCGATTGACGAAAGCGCAGCGGAAAGTTTTTGCGCATAAAGATATGGATCAGTTGGAAGAAGCATTAAAAGCGAGCGCCGGATTTCAGAAGCGCATTGTTGTCACAGATGGCGTTTTTAGCATGGATGGCGACATCGCAACGCTGCCGACCATTGTGGAGCTCGCTGAGAAGTACGATGCGTTTGTCTACGTAGATGATGCTCATGCGAGCGGTGTACTCGGCAAGAATGGGAAGGGATCGACGGACCATTTCGGTCTGCACGGTCGGGTACACATCCAGATCGGAACACTTTCGAAAGCGGTCGGCGCTGTTGGGGGCTACGTGGCTTGTGATCAAGTGGTCAAAGATTACCTGATCCACAAAGCGCGTCCTTTCTTGTTCAGTACCTCACAGACGCCAGCGGTAGCGGCTACTTGCCTAGCGGCCATCCAGGTGCTGCAGCAAAGCCGAGACCTCATCAATAAGCTCTGGGAAAATGCAACTTACTTCCGCTCGAAGGTGCAAGCGCTTGGCTTTAACACAGGTGCGAGTGAGACGCCAATCATACCTGTTATCGTGGGGAATCCTGCGAAGACGATGCAGTTTTCCGATTTGCTTTTGCAAGAAGGAGTCTATGCTCAAGGGATTGTCTATCCGACAGTGGCGATGGACAAAGGTCGCGTACGATTTATTGTCACGGCTCAGCATACACAAGAAGATCTTGATTTTGCGCTAAACGCGTTACAAAAGGCTGGAAAACAGCTCGACCTATTGAAGTGAAAAAGTGATTCGCACGAAGCAATATAATTGTCAGAAAATTCTTGACCCACGCTGGAAAGCATATTACGAAAAGTGTGGAAAACGTTTGGAGCCAAACGTTTATCTAGATAGCATCTTAAGGAGCAACTTCAAACTGTGACAACTCTAAAAGATATTGCCAAACGTGTTGGTGTTTCCGTTTCCACGATTTCACGTGTCGTCAATAATGATACCAGCAGACAAATTAATCTAGAGACGAAGCAAAAGATATGGCAGGTTGTCGAGGAATTGGGGTATAAACCCAATGAGTCCGCACGCCGTCTTGTTCAAAATAAAAGTGATGGAGTCAAAGCTTCTATGCAGGTTGGCTGCATAGTAGTGAAACCACAGCTACGGCAAGAGCATCCGTATTTCTCACCAATTTTGTCGGGTGTGAGTAATCAACTGCAAGATTTAGGTTATCAGTTGGCGTATATTCATTCTTTAATGGAAATGCGGAGCATGCCTTTACTGCACAAAGCGGTTCAGGAGACGCAACTGGACGGGATGATTCTCATTATTCCGACCGTGGATTATGACCGTCTAGCTGCCGTGAAGTCCGTTGTTGATCATCTCATTGGCCAAGGGCATCGGAAGATCGGTTTTATCGGCGGCGACACGGGACAGGAGGGCATGCTGGAAGAGCAGCGATACATAGGCTTCAAATACGCGATGCAACGAGCAGGTCTGACCATACAACCAGAGTGGGTGATTGAGACCGACTGGCGGGTTGAGAGAAGCTATAGCGGCATGCAAGCGTTACTGGAAAATCTGACGACTAAACTGCCTACAGCCATGGTTGCTGCAAGTGATATGCTGGCCATTGCTGCGATGAGAGCTGTTTCCGAGAAGGGACTGCGTATTCCTGAAGATATCGCTTTTACGGGAATTGATAACATTAAAATTTCGGCATACACAAGTCCACCCTTGTCTACCATTCATGTTCCGAAGTACGAGATTGGCACAACGAGCACCAAATTATTAGTTCAATATATGAAGTCACCGACTGATTTACCTCAAAAAATACAGATGCCATTTCAACTAATGATTCGCCAATCATCCGTCATAGCAGAATAAATAGAAGGAAACAAATAATTATTTGCGGATAAACAGTAAATAATTATTTTTTTTGGATCATTGGAAAACGTTATCCAACATTGCCCCAAATTAGATTTATTACGAAGGGAGGTCAACCAAGAATAGACATTCATTAATAATTAACTATATTTATGCAGCCTCTAGTGATATCATATTGTCGAAATCTTAAACAATAATCAACTCATATGAATTGAGGCTGAGTATGGAAGTACGACACTATGACAAAAAATCCCCATCCCCAAGTAAACTTAGCGCACTCATTGAAGTGCTGCTCGTCTCATCCAAGCTAGGGTTGACTTCTTTTGGCGGACCCGTTGCCCATTTAGGTTATTTCTATAATGAATACGTTCGTAAGCGTCAATGGATTGACGAGAAGAGCTACTCAGAGCTGGTTGCGCTCTCTCAGTTTCTTCCGGGTCCAGCCAGCAGTCAAGTGGGGATTGGCATAGGTGTTGTCAGAGCCGGCTTGCTTGGAGGCTTGGTCGCTTGGCTTGGCTTTACACTTCCTTCCGTGATTGCTCTGGTTGCGTTCGCCTTTCTCTTAAAGGGAATGGACATAAGCCATACGGGTTGGATTCATGGACTGAAAATCGTGGCTGTGGCCATTGTAGCTCAAGCCGTAATAGGCATGGGTCAGAAGCTCACACCTGACAAGAAACGTGCTACCTTAGCTGTACTTGTTGCTTCGGTGACACTTTTATTGCAGACCGCGTTCAGCCAAGTAGTGCTGATTCTCGTATCAGGGATTGTCGGAATGTGGATGTACCGGCAAGCGAAAGTTCCCGATGTTGCACAGATAGTTATACCGATTAGTCGTAAGGTGGCTATGGGTTGTCTTATCCTATTTTTCGGATTATTAATGACATTGCCGCTTGTAAGCTCAGCAGTAGGTACAACAGGCATAGCGCTTTTTGATAGCTTCTATCGATCGGGTTCCCTCGTATTTGGCGGAGGACATGTCGTGTTACCGCTCCTTGAAAAAGCAGTGGTGCCTACGGGATGGATCAGTAGAGAAGATTTCCTTGCAGGTTACGGCGCTACGCAGGCAGTTCCTGGACCCTTATTCACGTTTGCCTCCTACCTTGGTGCCATGGTAAGTGGCCTATCTGGGGCTATTATTGCGACAATTGCAATTTTTCTACCGGCCTTTTTACTCATCGTAGGGACGCTGCCATTCTGGACTCTCATGCGTAGTAATTCCCATTTACAAAGTGCGTTAGTAGGAATGAATACGGCAGTCGTTGGCTTACTATTGGCGGCACTGTACAATCCTTTATGGACAACAGCGATCATGAGGCCAGCTGATTTTGTTCTTGTATCGCTACTGTTTACGATGCTTTTCTTTTGGAAATTACCACCGTGGACCGTTGTTCTTGCAGGCATTTTCGGCGGCATCGTTACGGGATATGTGTAGTCTTCTAAATTTTGAATATGTGCGTTACTCTTCCCAAAATCCCCACTGCGCTTCTTACAGGGGGATTTTTGTTTGCTGATTCACCTTGGAAGCGACTTACTTATTGCTTTGAAAGTTAACCCCATGTTTTTTGGCAAGTACATAGTACCCAAACACCGAAGTAACAGCGATTAGATAAGATACACAAGTCCATCCGATCGTCCAACCGTGTCCATATTCAACTTTACCAGTTAAGTAGGCGATATATTCAAGACATGTTAATAGGATAGAAATCGATACAAGGATAAAGAGTGGATTCTTTTTCTTAACATCAATCCAATAGATGCTTAAACTGGCAGACAAGGGATAAAGTCCAATGTCAAAAGGGAGCGCAGAAATCGTTTCATCATCCTCGATTAACGGTGTAAAATCCCAAAAATCTACATGATAGCCAATGGCGTTAATCAGAGATGAAAAGATGGCTGAAACGGGAAAGATCAGAATGACAGTTGTTGGTGTCTTTTTATACAAAGAAACAATAAATATCGAAGGAACAATAAAACCTACGATGATATTGATTAGTATACAGACCACTCCTCATGATAGTAGTTACTATCAAGTATGACCCGAGGTTCTTGCCTTATATACACCTTGAGCTTTACCGAGAAGTATCCTGTATGACGGATATCGTATGTTCACCGCCTACATAAATGCGATTCGTACGCGGGTTCAGCAGCAATGCGCCGGATCCTTTGGCAACTTGAAGCTTTGTGAGCAGCTTCAAACTGCTGCCAAGATACACGTTAAGCGGAGCAGTCCCAGACTCACGTGATTCCGAGATGAACAGGTGGTTCGTTCTCGGATTAATAAGGACATCAGTAAAAGTAGGCACCGTTAAAGTGCGGATAACTTTGTTAGAACTGCCATTAATGACGAACAGTTTTCCCTTTGTGGAAACTTGCGCGCTTGAAACATAGATTCGATTCGTGACGGGGTTAAGTGTGATATCTCTTTGCCGTCTGCCGAGCTGGATGCTGCGCACTTTCATCGTCTGGAGGTCGAGAACGGAACAATAACGGCTTAGATTATTTGGAACATAGAGACGGCTGCCTCTCCTATTTAAGATAGGCGTTATGACAGGGTTTCTTCCTACTTTTACTGCAGTAAGAATTGTATTCGTAGCCCCATTAATGATAGACACAGTATCCGTGGACGTATTCGTTACATAAATGCGATTGGTCAATCCATTAACGACAATTTGAGACGGTCGCCCGGTAAATGGGATTTTACTTAGTACTTTATTTGTCCTTCCATCCAGGACAACGAGATTACCATTCCTCGAAGATAAGGAGATCGAGGAAACATAGATTCGGTTCGTACGCGTATTGACTGCGATATTGTCACAGCGTTCTCCTACTTTGATTGTGGAGATGACTCGGTTCGTACGCCCATTAACAACGGAAACAGTTCCATCAAAGAAATTGACTACATAAATGCGGTTGGTGTGTGTATTGACAGCCATATCAGACGGTAATTGGCCTATTTTTATAGTGGTAATAATTTTGTTTGTTGTTGTGTCCAGAATACCTAGACCGTTTTCACCTTGAATAAAGTATACCCGGTTCGTTATCGGATTGATGGCAAAGTTTGTAGCTGGTAGGCTGGTAGGAATAGTTGCAATTAGGCGTGGTAAGGCTTGAGAAACGCACGCTTTGGAAACGCGTAATGCTTGACGGATAATCATGCTTGAGCCCCTTCCAGAAGACATGTGGTTCTTAAATAATATTCACTACCACGCGGGGAGGGAACTCATTACTTGTATAGCAAGGCTAGGCACAACTTTCACCGTGCTTGCGTGTCAAAAAAGCATGAACTCAATCAGGCACGAACGTTATAGGAGGCGTAGAAATGGAACAACAGCATACGGAATTAGAGTTAATATGGGACGGTAAGGCTAATCTTGGGGAAGGCCCTGTGTGGGATCACCGTACAGGTCAAATTATTTGGGTTGATATTGTAGGCCAATCGATACATATGCTTACACCTGCTAACGGAACCCATCGGACTATTCAACTAGATCAAAAGGTCGGAGCGGCTGTGCCAAGAAATCAAGGTGGGATGATGCTAGCGACGGAGCATGGGTTTCACCTTCTTGATTTGAAATCAGAGACGTTAACCCAAGTGGCTGATCCGGAGCCTCATTTGCCCAACAATCGGTTTAATGATGGTAAATGCGATAGCGCGGGCAGGTTCTGGGCGGGGACAATGGCACAAAATGAGTCGGTTGCAACCGGTTCCCTTTATTGTCTAGATGTCGACGGTACAGTTCGAACCCTCGAGGATCGCTGCATTACGGTATCCAATGGGTTAGGCTGGAGCCCCAATAACAAGACGATGTACTACATCGATTCCCCGACGAAGAAAGTCGTAGCCTATAATTACGATGTTGAAACAGGGTTGATCTCGGATCCTCGAACTGTGATAACGATACCGGAGGGCGAGGGTTTTCCAGATGGGATGGCTGTGGATAGCGAAGGAATGTTATGGATTGCGCAGTGGGGGGGATGGCAAGTCAGTTGTTGGAACCCAATGACGGGTGAAAAGCGAGGTTCCATTCCTGTCCCTGTAGAGCGAACAAGTTCTTGTGCTTTTGGTGGAGAGAACATGGACGAATTGTATATTACTACGGCTAGCGTATATGTAAGTGAGGAGGAACACGTAAAGCAACCCCATGCGGGGGGACTTTTCCGAATAAAGTTAAACGTGAAAGGGCTGCAAGCGAACTTTTATGGGGGTTAAATGGAAGTGAACTGAAGGCTATCCATATTCACGGCGAATACTGCTTCCGAAACCGCAGTGGTGATATGTTCGCAGACGCTTTGAAACAATTTGAAAAGTAAGGGGCATTTAGAAATCCGACATGCTCCGCGATTCGCGCAATGGACCATTCCGTCTTAATTAAAAGCAGCTTAGCTTGCTCAATCCGATATTCATGTAGGTATGCCATCGGTGTGCAGTCATAGGTCTCTTTCATGCACCTGACCATATAATTGGGATGGAAATGAAACTCCTCGGCGAGAGAACTATTCGTTACATCGGATTGGTAATGCTGGCGCAAATAGGCTTCAATCTTTTCGGCAAGCTTCAAAGCAGGAGAGGCATCGGTGCGGGCTTGTCCAGCTTCAAGCAGTCGCAGCAGCTCCATGAACAGCTGTTGTTCACTCCAATAGGTCGCCGAACGCTGGTGAGTGGAATCAGCCAAAAGCTTACGGAGATGCCGCTCCGCTATCGCAAACTCGGGTGGCGAACCATATTGCGGGATTCGAATCGAATATGGATTTTCCCATGAGTTCCGCACCTGCGGATAGACGGGGTTCGCTCCTTGATCGGTCAATAGACACCAGTTTCCTGTGAAGTTAAAATGAATCCAATAGAAAATCGTTTCCGTATCGCATGCTTTGACCGGATAATGAAAGCGGTCTGGTAACAAGAGCAGCGTTTGTCCAGCCGTTACCTCCCACTGCATGTCATCCTCACCGATGTATAAGGTCCCTTTGATAACCCAGAGAAGATCGAAGAGCCCAAGACTCCGTCTTGCAGGGTGCTGTTCGCCAGGACTGTAGGTGGAAAAGCCGATGGTGAAGTAATAGGGCAGCGGTGGGAGCTCCATTGAAATCAAACCCAGTTCATTCACGCAAGCAGCCTCCTTTATTTAGTGTTAAATTTTATAAAAAACAAGTTTGATTTATTCGTATTTCTTCTTTATTTTCAAGGATAAACTGAAATGGAATGATAATCAAATGTTATATAAATTAAACGGTATTTGAGGAGGAACTACATATGGTAAATTCGACTATCACGCAGTCTAAAAGCAACAAGGTTCGTATTCAGGACAAATTTTGGGATCCATTTATGGAACTCGTTCGAGGGTCGGTTATTCCTTATCAATGGGATGCGCTGAACGACGCGATTCCGGATGCAGAGCCCAGCTATGCGATTCGCAATTTCCGTATTGCCGCAGGTGTCGAAGAAGGCGAATTTGGCGGGTTTATGTTTCAGGACAGTGACTTAGCCAAATGGCTTGAAGCAGTAGGCTACTCGCTAGCCAATACACCCGATCCTCAATTGGAGCAAACGGCGGATGATGTGATCGAGTTAATTGCCAAGGCCCAGCATGAGAACGGTTATTTGAATACCTATTTTACAATTAAGAAACCTGGGGAAGCTTGGACGAATCTGTATGAAGCGCACGAGTTGTATTGTGCCGGGCACATGATGGAGGCGGCTGTTGCTTATTACGAAGCGACGGGCAAAAGAAAGCTGCTAGATATCATGTGCAAATTCGCTGACCATATCGAAACTATTTTTGGACATGAACCAGATCAATTGCGTGGCTATGACGGTCATCAGGAGATCGAGCTTGCACTCGTTAAGCTGTCTCATACGACCGGGGAAGACCGGTATTTGAAGCTGGCCCAATTTTTCATTGATGAGCGCGGCGCAGAGCCGAACTTTCTGATTGAAGAATGTAAGCAGAGAGAGGGCTATAGCTATTGGACGACAAAGAAGGAGCCAATTCCAACTGTCGAGCAATTGGCTTACAACCAGGCACATAAGCCGGTTCGTGATCAAGATGTCGCCGTCGGGCACTCCGTGCGTGCCGTTTATATGTACACAGCCATGGCTGATCTTGCAAGACTGAATGGTGATCAAGGGCTGCTTGCAGCATGTCGTCGTCTGTGGAATAACATGACGCACAAGCAGATGTACATCACGGGAGGCATCGGTTCCACGCATCATGGTGAAGCGTTCACCTTCGACTACGATCTGCCGAATGATACGGTGTACGCGGAGACGTGCGCTTCCATCGGCCTCATCTTCTTTGCGCAGCGGATGTTACAGCTAGAAGCGAAGAGCGACTACGCTGATGTGATGGAACGAGCGCTTTACAACAATGTCATCGGCAGCATGTCACAGGACGGCAAGCATTATTTCTACGTGAACCCACTGGAAGTTTGGCCGAAGGCGTCTACTGAGAATCCTGGTCGTCACCATGTGAAAGCGGTACGGCAGAAGTGGTTCGGCTGCTCTTGCTGTCCGCCCAATGTTGCACGTCTACTAAGTTCATTGAACAGTTATATCTATACCGTTTCTCCGGAAGAAAATACGGTCTATACGCATCTGTTCATTGGAAGCGAAGCGCGCTTTGAGCTTGCCGTTGGTGAAGTTGCATTTACACAACAATCCAATCTTCCATGGGAAGGTTATGTCCGGTTAGAGCTGACGACTGCTCCAACAGCAGCTTTTACGTTGGCGCTGCGTATTCCTTCATGGAGCTTTGGCCAAGCAATCCTGAAAATCAATACTGTAGTTACCGTGTACGAAACAGTGAATGGCTATGCATCGGTTAGCCGGCAATGGGAGCAGGGAGACGTCGTGGAGTGGGAACTCACATTGGAAGCTCAGTTAACTGCAGCGCATCCTGAGATTCGGGCTAACGCGGGTAAAGTAGCTATTGAACGCGGACCGCTTGTTTATTGTTTGGAAGCAGGGGACAATGGTACGCCGCTTGCCTCGACAGCGCTCGATTGCGGGAAGGGGCTGACGTCTCGCTTCGATTCGAAGCTGCTTGGCGGAGCCGTTGTTGTAAATGCAGAAGGGCTGGTCGATGAGTCTGCTTCCTGGGCAGCGAATACGCCATATCGTCCGCTCTCGCAGCAAAGGGCTTCCGAGCGAGTGAAGCTGAAGGCCGTACCTTATTACCTGTGGGGGAATCGTGGAGAAGGCGAGATGACAGTTTGGATTCGAAAAGCGGCGAATAAGCTGACGTAGTGGTTAAAGATGAGCCCTTCGGTACTCCGAAGGGCTTTTCTGGGCGCGGTGTGGGCTCAGTATAGCGACTGGCATCAGATATGAGAAGATTAGATGGAAAAATCTACATCTCAGTTAGCTTAGAGAAAGGCTAGTTCAAGAGGCTGTAAAAGTCATCTTCCACAATTCTTGTAAAAGACTAGGATAATGTGTGACAATAAGAATGTGAAACCATTAAACGATAGAGGATTGAGCCTTGAAGGAGGATATGCAACAGATGAAAACCATGAAGCTTGGTACCAGCACATTAGAAGTTCCGGTGATTGCGGTAGGTTGTATGCGAATAAATTCGTTGGACAAGATCGAGGCTGAGCGCTTCGTTCGTGGAGCGATGGATATTGGAGCTAATTTCTTCGACCATGCAGATATTTATGGCGGTGGAACCTGTGAGGAAATATTCGCGGATGCCATTCATATGAACGATGATATACGTGAGAAGATGATTCTACAATCCAAATGTGGCATTCGAAAGGGCATGTTCGACTTTTCCAAAGAACATATTTTGGAATCAGTAGACAACATTCTGAAACGCTTAAAAACGGATTATTTGGACATTCTGCTTTTGCACCGTCCAGATGCGCTAGTAGAACCGGAAGAGGTTGCTGAGGCTTTTGATCTTCTTGAAAGATCAGGGAAAGTTAGGCATTTCGGTGTTTCGAATCAGACTCCTTTGCAAATTCAACTGTTGAAGAAGTCGGTCAAGCAGCCGCTTGTAGCCAATCAATTACAATTAAGCATCACCAACTCGACGATGATCTCGAACGGTATGAATGTGAATATGCTGAATGATTCTGCAGTGAACCGTGACGGGAATGTGCTTGATTACTGCAGACTGAACGATATCACGATTCAGCCATGGTCGCCTTTCCAATACGGATTCTTCGAAGGCGTATTCCTTGGAAGCGAGAAGTTCCCAGCGTTGAATCAGAAGATTGATGAAATCGCGGCAAAATATGAAGTAAGTAATACGACAATAGCCATTGCCTGGATTTTACGTCATCCTGCACGGATGCAACCGGTAACAGGTACAATGAATTTAGATCGTTTAAAAGATTGTGCTAAAGCAAGTGATGTTTATCTGACACGTCAGGAATGGTACGAGATTTATTGTGCTGCCGGCAATGTACTTCCATAAATGTTAATTCTGTAAGACCGCTAATGACCTGTAGTTTCAGGTGGTTGGCGGTCTTTTTATTAACTATGAACTAGTCCTTCCACTTCGTTGAGGGAGGTAAAGGCACCGTTTCCGTTGGAGGGAAAACGTATCCTGTTAAGAAAGGTGATTTGATTTATTTTCCACCTGAAGTTGAGTACTCCTCCTGGTGTCATTCACCAATCTGGTTCCGAAGGCATGTTGTGGCTTTGCCGCTCTTACTCCGCTGCAGCCCACAAGAAGTACGCACGGGCGTTCGTGTATGCGTCACAATCGATGTGGTGCTACAAGAAAGGCTTGCAAGCTATGCGCGAGTCCGAACACGGCAAATGGGCGAATTTCTATCGTGCCGATTGGCTGACGAATATTTCAAGCACAGTAAATAATGTCGATACGCTGCGGCGATTCCTGCGGATGCAGGGGGATAGTCCGGACTTCTTCCACTGGTACAAAGCGTATTTGATGCCAGAAACAGAGAAATATATTTATTTGGAAAATACGCATCGGAATCCACTTTCGGATGATGAGCTTGCTATGAAATTGAAGCATTTTTTTGATCGGTAATTCGCAATAAATATAAAAGAATTGAATCCCGCCATGCAATGGTTGGGGTTTATTTTTTTGAAATGATGAAGAACGTGGATTACTCTAGTAGTCATAGAAGTTATATCCTTGAAGTAAGGTTAAATAGTAAAGGAAAGGAGCGGGGAAAACATGCTAATATCCGATTCGAACGTGTCCTCGGAAGAGACGAAAATGCGTTGGCATTTAGGCGAACAATCCGGAATTGTCTGGGATATTCACATCGATGACCTTGCGCATCAGGATCATGTAGAAATGAGCGGCAAGGAGATTTCCCTCATCGTGACGTATGGCTTAGATGCGGATGGCAGCATTATTCTAAAACGCAAAGTAATATGGCCAGGTCTACGCACAATCCCGAATGATACGCATGCTAGCTTAATTGAGCTCTTCGGACATGAGCTTGTGCCAAGTATTCGTGTAAATGGTCAGCCTGTCCAAGAAAAACTGTTGCGGGTCACTTTTGATGGCATATTGCAGTTGGAATCTGTATCAGATCAAGGGATTTTGGTGCGTAGAACCGTATTTCCGTCTAGAGATAAACCGGTTGCATTAGAAAACGTGCAGATTCAGAACGTGATGGAAGATGCCGTTCAGATTGAGATCGAGCGGATCACGCGTAATCATTTTCGCAGAGGTACGAAAGGAATTTATGCGGTAGAAGCGGGCCATGATGCGCCAGCATCCGTCACACTGAAAGCAGGTGAGTCATTAGCATTCATGTGTTGGATTTGTGCTTCGACTTTACAGGCGACCATATCAAGGTTGGATGTTGTATCTGAGGAAGAGAAGCGAAGGCAATTTGTGAGAGAGCTGGGTTCATCGTTGCAACTTCAATCACCAGAGCCCCACTTAAATCGGATGTTTGAGCTAGCCAAAATCCGCGCGGCGGAGAGTGTTTTTCGCACCAAGAGCGGTTTGATGCATTGTCCTGGAGGCGGATCCTATTACGCCGCTGTCTGGACCAACGATCAGGCGGAATATGCGGGGCCATTTTTTCCTTTTCTGGGAGAGAAAGACGCCATGGAGGCTTCACTAAATGCGTATCGACTTTACATGCCGTTCATGGGTCCTGACTATCGTTCCATTCCTTCTTCCATCATTGCGGAAGGGGTGGATATCTGGGAAGGCGCTGGAGATCGGGGCGATGCGGCGATGTTCGCCTATGGAGCGGCGCGGTTTGCGCTCGCGAGTGGCAGCCAGAGCATAGCCGAGGAGCTCTGGCCAGCGATCGAATGGTGTCTGGCATTTTGCAGGAGGAACCTCACCAAAGATGGCGCTATCGCTTCGGACTCGGATGAACTGGAGAATCGGTTTCCAAGTGGTGATGCCAATCTGTTCACTTCTTCACTGGCATATGGAGCGTTGATTTCCTCGGCACATTTATTGCGAGATTTAGCGAAGACGGGTACAGCTTTTTATTTAGAAGAAGAAGCCGCTACGTTACGCCAAGCGATTGAATCCCATTTCGGTGCAACCATTGAGGGGTATGAGACCTATCGCTATTACGAAGGGAACGACATTCTGCGTTCATGGATCTGCGTTCCGCTGACAATGAATATCTTGGATCGCAAGGATCAGACCATCTCTGCTTTGTTATCATCCCGATTGTGGGTAAACGGCGGACTTGTCACACAGGCGGGAGAAACCACCTACTGGGATCGTTCAACTTTGTATGCGCTTCGAGGTATTCTCTATTCGGGCGAAACCGAGCAGGGAATTAAATATCTACTTGAATATTCCCGCAATAGGCTGCTTGGCGAACACGTTCCCTACGCGGTTGAAGCTTTCCCCGAAGGTAATCAACGGCATCTTTCCGCTGAAAGTGCGCTATACGCTCGAGTGATCGTGGAAGGGTTATTTGGGATTGTCCCTACGGGTCTTCGTTCTTTTACTTGCTGTCCTCGATTGCCTGAGGGTTGGCAGACGATGGCGCTGCGATCAATCCGAGCTTTCGATGCTTGCTTCGATCTCGTCGTTTCACGATGTGACGATGGTGTAATTGTAGCATGTACGACACCCGATAAGAGAGAAATCTATCATTGGAATCAGGAAAGTCCGATTGCGATCAAGGTACGATAAGTTACTCCGCTGGGAACAATGCCACCTTAGTACGACGTAAAGAGCTTGGGGACATTCCATAATTTCTCTTAAATAACTTCGAAAAGTGAAATTCATCATAAAAATGCAGGCTAGCAGCAATTTCTTTTACCGAAAGAGTTGTCGTTTCGAGTGCCACTTTGGCTGACTCTAACTTTAGTTTAAGCATATAATCAACTGGAGATAGCCCGGTGATAGCACGAAACCGAGTGAAAAAGGTCGTTCGGGCCAAACCGCTAAGCTGCACAAGTTCTTCGACCCGAATGGCTTTGTTTATATTTTTATGCATATAGACGATGATCATATTAAGCTCTTTATGCTGCGGCAGCGTAGCGAACGATTGTTCCTTGGCGAAGAGGAGCAGATTGGAGTCGCATCGATTTGAGACATTGAAGCAATCCTACGGCTCGAAAGATTCGGATCGGGATGGTGTAGGACATTACACGGATGATCCGCTTCTTATCACAGAGAAATTTGGCGGGAAATGGGCAACGACCGAATTTCAGGCGGGGGATGTGCTCATTTTCGGGATGTTCTTACTTCACAGCTCGCTCGAAAATACGACTAACCAGTATCGGAACAGTGTTGACGCAAGATACCAGTCCGTCAATGAGAAGGTAGACGAAAGATGGAGCGGCAAAAAGCCGAAGGGCCATTTTAAATAAAATCTTTATAAAAGACTCCCCACTCCGCTTGAAATTTGCTATTATCTATAATGACCAAATCATCATGGCGAATGGAAATATTTTAATTTGTCATGAAAATAGGTTATGATAGGTGATGAAATCATAATAGAAAGTGGGATCCATAGTGGGACGTAAATGGAATAACATAAAAGAGAAGAAAGCTTCTAATGATGCCAGCACGAGTCGAATTTACGCGAAGTTCGGACTTGAAATTTATGTAGCAGCAAGGAAAGGTGAACCAGACCCTGAAGCGAATCGTGCGTTGAAAGTCGTCCTTGAACGGGCTAAAACGTATAATGTACCGAAAGCGATCATTGATCGCGCTATCAATAAAGCCAAAGGCGGCTCAGATGAGATTTATGAAGAGCTTCGTTATGAAGGTTTTGGACCTAACGGTTCAATGGTCATCGTAGATGCATTGACGAATAACGTGAATCGGACGGCATCAAGCGTGCGTGCTGCCTTTAGTAAAAATGGCGGTAACATGGGTGTAAACGGATCAGTTGCCTATATGTTCGATTTCACAGCAGTCATAGGGATTGAAGGCAAGAGCATCGATGAAATTATGGAAATACTGCTTGAAGCGGATGTCGATGTGCGTGATCTTGTGGAAGAAGATGACATGGTGATGGTCTATGCGGATCCTGAGCAGTTCCATGTCGTTCAAGAAGCATTCAAAACAGCTGGCATTACAGAGTTCTCAATTGCTGAGCTCACGATGCTCGCTCAAAACAATATCAGCTTATCGGAAGAAGGACAAGCCCAATTCGATAAAATGATGGATGCTTTGGAAGATTTAGAGGATGTTCAACAGGTATATCATAACGTGGAATAAACGTTTAGGTAAATAAAAGCGGTGCGAGATTAAGATTACTCGCACCGCTTTTATTTACTGCATTAGAGAGCGGTTAAAAATCAGGCGTAGTGAATCGAATTTGGATTCCCCTCCCAAATTTCCTTCTGAAATTAATATTAGCATGAGACTCATCCATAAATTACTTTTACAGATGAAGCAGCTTCAAACCACATAAACTTGAATTTTTTGAATGGCATTGTAGCCATATCCTTTTACATTCCAATCTGCGGCTTGAGGTTGCGTATTTCCTTCAGAATCCAAAGCTCGAACGCTAATTTCATAAGTTCCAGCATTCGTTACTTGCCATTTAAAGCACCAACGTCGCCATGAATAGGCTTCATGGGGGTCCATCCATGCAGCGGCTTGCCATGTCATGCCATTATCCGTGCTGATCTCCACAAGAACAACCGGATATTTGCCCGAGACTGCTGTTCCGACTAACCCATGTTCACCTTTTGCCAATACTTCTTGATTGGAGGGACGGGCAATTGTTGAATGGAGGCGCATAGTTGTAACTGGCTCAGCATCCTGTGCGGCTATGAGATTGCGGATGTATTGGTAATCTACAGCTTGAAAAGGGCCTGTAAAGGGCTCTTCAATAACTGAAATACGGTGTAGCCATTTGACGGAAGCCATGCCATACCACCCTGGAACGATCAATCGCACTGGATATCCATGACGGTAGGGTAGTGGCTTTCCATTCATATGAAGCGCTATTAATACATCGGGATGCAGTGCATCGTTGATCGGTAAGCTTCGGGTATAGGTAAACACCCCGGCCATATCCGTTCTTACGCCCTTATCCATCCCCTCAAACGTCACTTCAACCGCATTCATTCGAATACCAGCTGCATGTAAAAGATCTGCAAGACGAACGCCAGTCCACAACGCGTGGCTGCTTGCTCCAGATTCCCATTGCTCACCACGGGTTTTTGGGTAAAAAAAAGACCTCTTATCTCCCGCACATTCGAGCGTAACGGGTAATGTAACCAGATCCATTTGTAAAAGATCTTGATAGCAATAATTAAGTGGTCGTTTTACCAGTCCTTCGATATGCAGCCTCCATGTATGGACATCCACATTGGGATAGGGGAAGTGATTCCGAATAAAAAAGAGATTCTCCGGCGTGATTCGACTAGATAACGCAACCATCGGGAATTCTTGGATTTCTGGTAAGAGCTTCCGAGTAATTAAATAAGGCATATATAACAAAGAGGATCATCCTTCCGTGAAAAGTCTTTACTAAAGGTATGATCCACCTATTCAATTGAGATCGCCTTCAAGTTAATTGTTGTCGGCCGATTATGTTACGAAAACCACCAATAAACCGGGATAAATAAAATCGAAGTAATAATCCCGGCAGCTCCCATGGCGAAGCCGCTCATACTTCCTTCCTCCTCGGAATCCTTTAGAAGTCTCGCGGTTCCGATGCCATGCGCAGCGGTGCCAATCGCGATGCCGACGGATAAGGCGTCGCGGAAGCCCAGCCAGACCAGCAGCTTTTTGCCGAACATGCTGCCAAACAATCCAGTCAGCACGGTCAGCACGGCTGTTAACTCCGGCAGACCGCCGAGATGGCGCGATATCTCTAAAGCGATCGGCGAGCTAACGGATTTCGGCAGCATGCTGAGCAGAATCTCGCGGCTTCCGCCGAGCAGTCCAACGAGGGCAGCGGCACTGACGATGCCGGTAAGCGAACCCGCCGTAACAGCAATCAGGATGCGGATGATGTGTTTTTTGATCAAAGCCGCATGCTTATAAAGTGGTACACCAAGAGCCACTGTTGCTGGACCAAGCAGCACGGTAATCATATCTGCGCCTACCTTATAGGCAGCATAGGGAATATGGAAGCTCAGCAGTACACAGATGATGAGCCCCGAACATACAAAAAGCGGATGCAACCACCGCCAGCGCTTATGTATATGCTGCGCAGCCGTATAGGCTACAACGCTGAGAGCGATGCCAAAAATGGGGTTCATCAGCCAAGAGGAGGTAGTCATGACATCCCTCCTTCGACTGTTTTTTGCCCATTCGCATCAGAATTCATCCGATGCCCTTGATCCCCGCGACGCTGCAACTTGGATGTAACAAAGCCGGTAACAATCAGCACGGCCACTGAACTTCCCATAACGCCTACCCCGATAGATAGCCAATTTCCGCCGATAAGTGGGAAGAAGGCCATTGTTCCGACGACGAAAGGCAGAAAGAATAGCATCATGTGCCCTGTGAACCAATTGGCTGTGGTTTCGACCCATTCCAGCTTAATCAGCTTCGTAAACAGCGCGATGGTAAAAAGAATGAGTCCAATGACATTACCGGGCAGTGGAATGTGAAAGCTCGTTTGAAGCCAGATGCCAATCCCGTTAAAAGCTAATAAAATCGCGAGTCCTAACATGTTGTCTCCTTCATGGGCACATGGCCCCGTCTTATCTATCAGTCCTATTTAACCAATGTCCCCCTACTGCGCAGGAATTCTAATTACCCTGAACTGCTGCTCCGTTCCAGCCCATGAACAAAAGCATTTTCGATCAGTGGCTGCAGTGAAAAGTGCAGCACTAGTAACGTTTCGCTATCCGTAGTCAGCTCCTCAGCCAGCTCCCATGCCGATAGTCAGTTGGCGTAGATCCTATCGTGCTTTTGAACACGCGAGCAAAATGAAACGAGTTCTTGAAACCGCAACGCAAGGCAACTTCACCAATCGATAAACCGGTCTGGGTCAGTAATTCATTGGCTCTCAGTATCCGATAATTCCATACGAATTTGATCGGTGTTATTCCTTCATGTTTACGGAACAGGCGAACTAGATGCTCAGGTGACAAGCTGACTTCATCGGCGATGCGCTCCAGTGAGAGATGTTCATGAAATTGTAGTTCAATATATTTCTTGGCGTGTAGCACTGAAGGATGCGTATGCTGCGTATGGCTGATTGTCGATTCTGCAAGGAATAGTTGAAGGGCAGCCAACCCTAAACTGCATAGCGTTGCTGAGGTAGTCTCGTATCGCAATCGCAAGGAAAGTAAGATGTCGGTTAACCGATTCATTTCTTCGGTTATCGCTTGTGTAGGAGGTAATTGCTCCAATAGGGCTAATTCTCCATTTGAAAGCTGGTCAACATGAACAGCAATCCAACGATGCCATGTCTCTTGTTCTTTGGCGAACTCGAAGTGTTCTAGGTGCCCTGGTTTCAGAAGAATCACCTGCCCGGGCTGGACCTGTGTAGGAACATCATTGATGTGTACGGTCATGGAACCCGTATGCAGTAATACAAGTTGAAGATCGGGCTGAATACGAGGGCCAAAACGACTACCCGGTGGATATACGACGGTCCCCCCAATGGCGGATTGGATACGAGGCAAATGAAAGATAGAATTCGTAGGCATATTGTAAAATCCCCTCACTTGATCCTAAGGTGAAAATCAATGACAGATATATTATCGTCAATCACAGCCATGTTCGAAATGGGAGTTCGTCTGTATGCTTAGTATATCGGTAGAGCTCAAATTTTGAAAGGGGATATGAACATGCAGAGTCCAATCAAAGAAAGACTAGCACCTTTAGGAGAAGAGGAATTGGCATTTTTTCATGAACACGGGTACTATCTGTTGAAAAAAGGATGCAGTGCGGATCTCGTTGATGCCTTTAATGGACACATTCACGGAATAAGATCTGCGGATGCGATGCCAGAATGGGCGCAGCCCAAAAAGGGCAGTCAAGAAGTAAGTGATAAGGACCGCTTCTCCGTCAGGTTATTTAATCCGCATCAGCATGACGGCTTCTCGCAGCAGTTAATGAAACTGCCGATTGTCAGAGGAGCACTTGCTCAAATGATGGGCGATGAGGCAGTCTGCGTGCAAAGCATGTATTTCTACAAAGAGCCAGGGTCTCCTGGGCAAGCGCCGCATCAGGATTATTACTATATCAAGGATGATCCGAAGTCTATGATCGCGGCTTGGATTGCCTTAGAGGAACTTGTCGATGAAGAAAATGGCTGCTTATGGGTCATTCCTGGCACGCACAAACTTGGATTATTGCCCCATGGTAAAGTGAAAAATCTTGATGAGCATGAAAGCTGGACAGATGAAACCGAAGGTGTCGATCTTACACAAGAGATTCCAGTTATTATGGAAAAAGGCGATATTTTATTTTTCCATGAGCTGCTCATTCACTCTTCCTACAAAAATCGCAGCAAAGACCGCTGGCGCCGCTCCTACGTGTGCCACTACATCCGCAATGACTCTAGTGTTTTGTTTCGTGAAGATTTGCGTGTGAAATATCCGCTCTTTTAGAACACATGAAAATCAAAAATCCCCAACGCAGGCAGTTATGTAACTGCTTGAATTGGGGATTTTTGAGTAACAATGTTACTCCTTCGTTCTGCGGTTAACGAAATGCAGGAGTCCGAAAGAAATGATGATGATAGCTGCTGCCCAGCACCACGCAAGCGTTTGATGACCTGACTCAACGGCAATGTAAATGGCGGTAGGCAAGGTTTGTGTTTTGTGCGGAATGTTCCCCGCGATCATTAGTGTAGCGCCGAATTCACCAAGTCCTCTAGCAAAACCAAGTATGTATGCTGACAGGACTGAACGCCAAGCCAAGGGTAAGGTGATATAGCGCAGTACTTGCCACTCATTGGCCCCGATAGATCTGCCTGCGTCTTCCAAATCTCTATTGATAAGTGAAAACCCGGTTTTCATCGTTTGATAAACTAAAGGGAAAGCCACCACGATCGAAGCGATCACGGCAGCTCCCCATGTGAATATGATCGACTGATTGAATAAGCTCTCCATAAGGTGTCCAATCCAGCTTTTTTTACCGAGTAGTACGAGTAAAATAAAGCCAACTACGGTTGGGGGCAGTACTAAGGGTAATAGGAAGGCGGTTTCTAGAAATGTTTTTCCACGAAAGTTACGCCTCGACATTCTCCAAGCTGCAAGACCGCCAATTACAAGTACAAAAACACTGGAGACGACTGCTACCTTTAAGGAAAGCAAAATAGGAGAAGCGAATTCTGACCAGTTCATCTGTTACAACCTCAACCTCATTTTGGAATAGAAAACCCGTATTTAACAAACACATCTTGTGCTTCTTTACTTTGAAGATAGGTGTAAAAGTCGGAGGCTTCTTTGCCGTGCTTGGTTGCTTTTACGATGCCTGCCGGATATTCAATAGGCGTGTATGATTTAGGGTCAACACTGAAAGCGACTTTGACACTTTTCGAAGTCAAGGCATCGGTTTTGTATACAAATCCCGCTTCAGCATTTCCGGATTCTACATAAGTAAGGACTTGACGTACATCTTTTCCTTGAACGGTTTTGGCTTGAAGTGTATCCCATAGCTTCGCATTCGTCAATGCCTCTTTTGCGTAGCTGCCTGCTGGAACTGTCTGTGGTTCGCCAACGGCTAAATGCTTGATGCCGTCATTTGTTAAATCTTCGACCTTTTGAATAGCTACCTTGCCGTCTGCAGGCACAACAACGACTAGTTCATTGATTAATAAGTTTTTTTGCTGAGCAGTATCAATCAACTGCTTGTCGGTTAGGGCTTTCATATTTTTTGTAGCTGCCGAGAAAAATAGATCTGCCGGAGCCCCTTGTTCAATTTGCTGTTGTAGAGCGCCTGATGCTCCAAAATTAAAGTTAAGTTTAACTTGTTTATTTTTGGTCTCATAGTTAGTTTGAATCTCTTTAAAGGCGTCGGTTAAGCTAGCTGCAGCTGAAATCGTTAATTCTACTTTCTCGGCAGGTTGAGGCGATGGTGTGGATGCTGCTGTTGCTTGAGCAGTTTGTGTTGGAGCTGAGCTTGTGACGGATTGTTCCTTGTTGCTTGCACAACCTGTGATGATCATTGAAATGATAATGAATGATGACAAAACATAACTAAACCTTCTTAAACTAAACATTAAGTACCCTCCAATTTTAAATTTATATCTAATTGATTATAAATAGAGTGTTATAATCAATCATAATTATATCTAACTATAATTAATTAGTAAACAGTGGGATTGAAAACCCTTAAGTATCAGCTTATGATAGATGATAGTGTCTCTATTTTGAAAGGCGCGCACATGGAGGTTTACAATGACAGCTGACATTTCCTATACAACAGAAGAAATATCTAAACTTTTGAAAATTTCCAAATTAACCGTCTATGATCTCATAAAAAAAGGTGAGCTCCCTGCGTATCGTGTAGGCAAGCAAATGCGTGTGGATGCATCAGATCTTGAAGCTTATAAAAGACGTGCGAAAGGCGGCAAGTTTCCTTCTATTAGAACTGAGCTCGTAGAACCAATTGCACAGCATCTCATGCAGCCTGTAACATCTTCTAAGAACTCTCTGGTGATAACTGGACAAGATGTGAGTTTGGATATTTTAGCTAAACATATCGAAAGGAATGTACCCCAGTACAGACCGCTTCGGTCGTATGTGGGGAGTATGGACAGTCTAATCTCCATGTATAAAGGTGAATCCGATATTGTGAGCACACATCTGTTAGATGGTGACACAGGCGAGTATAATCTTCCCTATATTCGTAGATTATTGATTGGTTCATCGTTTTTAGTTTTGAATCTCTTATCACGATCGGCGGGTCTATACGTTCAAGTAGGGAATCCTCAACAAATTTATGGTTGGGCGGATCTCAAAAAGCCAGGTCTTCGTATGGTGAATCGTGAAAAAGGCTCCGGAGCAAGAGTGCTTCTCGATGAACAACTCCGATTACATGGCATTTCGCAAGGGTTGCTTAGCGGTTATGAGCAAGAAGAGTCGAATCATATGGGAGTAGCTGGGAAAGTTGCCACGGGTGAAGCGGATTTCGGAGTAGGGATTGAAAAAGCGGCTTCAATGGTTGGCGGCGTTGATTTCATTCCTCTAATCCAAGAACGATATGATCTTGTTATGTTAAAGAAACCAGAGACCCTTGCTTGGATTGAACAGGTTAAATGCGTACTTCAATCAGAAGCCTTTCGCAAGGAACTCCGTCCAATCCAAGGGTATGATTTATCGCAGACTGGACGCATATTATATGAGACGTAACCGATTAGAAAGATTATTGGCAGAAAAACTAACATAGTCTAGTAGACATCCTTTGCATATCTCTTTGCTTGAGACAACTCTTTCACATAGCCCTCTACTTCAGCCTTGAAATAAAAGTCACTCTCAGCCCGCACGATGGTCACCTACAGAGCGAGCGCCTACCTATGGGATGGCGTTACGCGTACGTTCCGGGGACATTGCGCTGGACCTCATTCGACCGGTGGACTTTCAGGTTCAGCGATTTGTTGAAGCAGCAGGCTTTTTTACCGTGGAAATGATGTGGGTAAATATTCCTGTGCTCCTTTTATTCATTATCGGACTTGGCATACAACCACCATCGAACTTAGCAGCTAGCTGCCTCGGCACTTGTGCTAAGTCTTGTCATACAGGAATCGTTAGTAGTCGATTGTTGTGGATGAAGGCGGCCAAACGATTAGCGATTAACGGGGGGAGGGGAGAGGAGAGGATGCTAGCTCCAAAGAAAAGCTTGCTGAAGCAGATTGCGTATCTGGTGGGGATGTATGCTCATTTTTGAATTCCGACACTGGCAGGCTGGGACTACTTTGAGTTGGTCGCAAGAGCAATACGGCTGGGCTGTTTGTGGCATTCCAGCCGTAACACTCGTTGTCGTGCTTGGCGCTTATTTCATATGGTCGCAGGGGTTAAGGTGTTATTCGAGTGTGGCGGGATAATCCGTTGGTTTCGGCTGCAATCAACATACATGGGATAGACACCTTCCTGATTCGTAGCAGGGGAAACGGCTTCTAAGATGGATGACACTTGCCTGTTTGGTGCAATCTTAGCAGGTTGATCACTCTGAACATTCATAGCATTCTGTCTGAGGCGTTTACTCTTCTCGAAAACATCGATTAAGAGATAGTACATAATACTAAGCACAATAAAACCTAATCCAATGATTTGTAAGTTTTGCATCCTAGTACGCCTCCTATGAATCTTTTTTCATAGATTAACTTATCTAGAATGCAATGTCGCTCGAAAATCGGTGTCGTTTTCTGACATTTTGTCAAAAGTGCCTCTGTGCGTTGGTTGATCTTGACATTTCAACTGAGAACCATTATCATTCGATGCAGGTATTCTAAATGAAAATGATTATCAATGGATGGCGAGTGTATAAGACATCATGAGGGGGAAAGTCAAGATGAATCATAGTGAAAACGGCATTGGCGTCGGGACACTGCAAGTCATTGCTGATTATCAATTAGAACGGTGGCTGCAGGTCCTTTCTACTGAAGACCATCACAGATCCGCAGAGGATGTTGATTGGACGCAACTTACTCAGTACGCTGCTTATCATGCAATTAACACGTGGTATACCATACCTGTTGCATCACGGACGTTTCTCACGTTAACGAATATATTTGAAAGACGTTGGACCAATAAAGTAGGCAAGTTTAGCTCAGAAGCCTTTTATACAGAAGTGAAGCATCGTGTTCTTAGCCAGTTATATCACATGTTGACGAGCGGAAGTCGTATCGAATGGCCGCTCCTTTTATTTGAGAGCATGGATGTATGGATTGAAGAGCTGAATATGGGATTATCGATGATTGTTCAAGTGATGGATTCCGCAGAGAAATCGTTTGTCATTCATAAATATGCCATGGAGGTCAGCGAGTCATCGATCGCACTGTTTACACATATGTCTGTTGTGTTTTGTAACAAAGCTTTCGGTATGAAACCCGCGCAACTGCTAGTCGTCAACCTTATGAGTGGTGAACAGCATCGTATCGAAACCAACAATCTCTCGCTTGATCAATCACTGGATTATCTCAAACTTATCAAAGATGTATATCTGGAAAGTCGCACATGCAAGTGCTGAAAAGAGGAGGATCTCCACGGAAACAAATTGAATGCGCAAGCCGAGGTTACGGATCTGCTCATTTGGCGAGATATGATGGTCATCTCGACACGAGGTTCAGGTATTAAATATAAACATGCGGATAAAACGAGTTTTCAAATGGTCTTGTAATTGGAGAAGCTCCCAACGATTCATTCGTAGGAGCTTCTTTTGTTGAGAAGGGCGTGCGCTGAGACGTCAGAAATTGCAGTCTAAGCGTTTCTTACATCCCCAACGGTGCGTTCGCATACCCGGCGTATGCCCTAATGTAGACCCAGCGGTTGGCTAGGTCTACAAATACCGAAATTGCTTATTCGTTGGGGTATTCGGAGCTGTATGCGTTCACACGCGCATTTACGACCTATATGGGTGTTTCGCCGCGTCCTATCGGGCTTAATTCAAATAGGCACGTTGACCAATATTCCTCTTGGTGCCATAATCGATAAAAAATAGACGTAGGCAGGGAGTCGACCAACCATGGGATTACGTTCCATCATTGACGCTTATCGGCATATGAAGATCAAAAACAAGTTGTCTATTTTGATAACGATGGTTATCGCGGTTTCGTTGTCATTTACGATACTAATTCAGCAGTATGTATTCTCCATATATGACGGACAAATCTATGAGAAATCCTCGCGCGTACTTAATTTATCGTCTACTGCGATTGAAACGGAGCTCAAACGATTGCAGCAGCTCTCTTATCGGATTTTGGCCGAGGAGCAGGTTCAAGAATGGTTAACTTCCCTGAAAAGAAATCCGTCCGATTATGACCGCCTTATTATTAGTCAATACTTAGTAGATCGATTGATTAGTTATTCAGGTGAGGAGCCTTATTTATATTCGATTCAAATAATGGATGCCAAAGGCAACGATCATGAAGGTGGCAACATTCTGAAGATGGACGCTGACAGGAAAAAGCACATCCTGGATGTTGCATCAGAGGGCATGGGAGAAAATCGATGGATCTATCCCGACAGTAAGGATTCGGCACTGATCGCGACGCGGGAAATACGCTCGTTTCACAAAACGAATTTTGACTTGGAGTATTTAGGGACGCTTGTACTCCGTATTAATATTGAGAAAATCGTTCGTGATATCGCACCGGAAGAAGGCGATGTGATGATTGTTTCCGAAGGGAATGTTATTTTCCCGAGTGAGCCTTCTTTTGATCTAAGTCGACTTGCTAAGCCCATGAATATGGTTAAAGGGTATGAAATTCAGAAAATTGACGATGAAGAATATTTCATTGCCCAAATACAATCGCTGAATACAGGTTGGACCTACTTGAATATTACGCCATTTAATCAAATTTTTGACCGTATTGTGTTTATTAAGGAAATGGTTGTCTTCGTCTTTATTGCGATCTTCGCCGTCGTTATCTTGTTAGGTATTCGCTTCTCGTATAGCTTAACTCGACCGATCGACGAATTGATGGTACGGATGAAGCTGGCTGAGAAGGGGAATTTCGAAGAAGCGAATTTATTTCCGCCTGGCGGACAGGTCGCGATGAATGAGATTGGACTCTTAACACGCAGCTTCAGATTCATGATAGAACGCATCAATACCTTGATTCAGGAAAATTATGCCAACCGTCTTCTAATTAAAGAAACGGAATTCAAAGCGCTGCAATCCCAAATTAATCCCCATTTTCTGTACAATACATTGGAGTCGATTAATTGGATGGCGAAAGTGAATCGGCAATCCAAAATTTCCGAAATGGTGGAAGCGTTAGCGTATTTGCTTCGCCACTCTGTCGATCTAAAGGAACCTATCATTACGTTAGGAGAAGAAATTGATATTGTCCGCAGCTATGTGACGATTCAGAAAATTCGCTTTGAAGAGCGTTTGGTGTTCAAGCTGGATGTGCCTATCGAATTAATGGATCGCGCTATTCCCAAGCTGACACTTCAACCGCTGATGGAGAATGCGATTCATTATGCACTGGAGTCAACCATCGAGCCTTGTGAAATTTCGATTCGAGGCTGGAGTACGGATCAAGGGATTTTCCTTGCTGTTGAGGATACAGGACCCGGAATGCCGCGCGGCGTGATAGAAAGACTAAGAAGTGGCGAAGTGACAACGAAAGGTAAAGGCATTGGACTCCTGAATATCGATGATCGCATCAAGCTTGCCTTTGGCGAAGCTTATGGTATTCGGGTGGATGAGACTGCAGAACATGGCGCTTCGATCATTCTAAGTTTGCCAAAAGGACAGGAGGAATAAGGTGTGTATAAAGTATTGTTAGTTGACGACGAAAGAATTATTCTGGACGGCATTTCACGTATGGTGGATTGGCCGTCCTTGCAAACGGAGCTGATTGGGACCGCGCGTAATGGCGTGGAAGCTTTTGATTTTATACAGGGACAAGCTCCTGACATTATCATCAGTGATATTCGGATGCCTGGGATGGACGGACTTGAGCTTGTGGCGCGAGTTCATGAGGCCTATCCGCATATTCGATTCGTATTGCTGTCAGGCTTCGGCGAATTTGATTACGCGAGCAGAGCGATGCAGTACGGCGTTAAGCATTATTTGCTAAAGCCGACGAATGAGGGGAAAATCGGTGAAGCGCTTCAGGAGATCGTCGCGGAGCTAGAGCAGGAAACGAGTAAAGAGTCATTCGTACGAAACATGAAAGCGGAGCTTGAGAAAGTGATGCCGCATGTGAAAGAGCAATTCCTGAAGGAGTTTGTTACGAATAAAACGTACGGTAATTGGGATTGGGACTATTTTCGCAGCTTATTTAAACTCGATTTTGATTACCAAATTCGACTGCTCTTATTTCAATTGGATTCAGGTTTTGAGTTTGAACATCTGTTTGCGATCAAGAATATTGCCCAGGAAATCCTGGACAGTCCCCTCCTGAGTACGACGATTGGCAATCATGTCTTAATTCTTCTTGAAGAATCAGATCACATTGATCAACTCCATGAGCGGATCTATCATATACGGGACACGTTTCAACTGTATTACAAAATGGATGCCACAATCGCGCTCAGCGAGCCGAGCCACATTACGAAGGCTAGACATCTGTACAAGCAATGTCTGCATCTTTTGAATTACCGTTTTTATTTGGGTGAGGGCAGCCTCATTACCCGTAAGGACACGGAAGTCTCCCAAGAAGCATCGCCGAAGGAGCTGGGATGGGATGAAGAACGGCTGAACATGTCTGTGAGATCGGGGCATCGCGAGGAAGCAGAAGCAGCCTTACATGCATTTATTGGAGGCTTGAAGGAAGCGCAGCTGGATATTGATGTGACGAAATCGTACGTCATTCAGCAATTCGTTTCGCTCGTTCGTCAGTGTGCACCGGAAGAAATGAATCATTATTTTACCCAAATCCCATTGATTGTGGAAATGAACACGCTGCAAACGATTCAGACGTTCATGGAAAATGTTGTCATTACGATGACGGAACGCTTCTATGGAATCAACAAAGTGAAGCATAGCGCGATTGTTCAGAAGGTCATCGATGTCATTAATGCGCAGCTTGGGAACTCAGATCTCAGCTTGAATTGGGTGGCGCATGATATGTTGTATATGAATGCAGACTATCTTGGGAAATTATTCAAGAAGGAAACCGGTGAGAAATTTTCCAATTATGTCATGAAAGCTAGAATTACGCGAGCAACAGAAATGATCGCTGAAGATGCTGATATCAAAATTTTCGAGCTCGCTGAGCGACTTGGTTTTGGAGACAATCCACAATATTTTAGTCAAGTATTCAAAAAATATCGAGGTTCGACACCATCTGAATACATGAAATCGACAGACACCTCTGCATTTTAAACAAATAGGTCTGTATTTTGGATTAACGTTTCCTCCGTCCAGCGCGATAATACGAGTAGAAAGAAACCGATTACAACTTTGGGGAGGAAATACAGATGAAAAAAGTAATGTTCACTGTGATCTCAGCCGCGTTACTACTTGCGGGCTGCGGAACAAATGGATCAACAAGCACACCAAACACGGGCGCTAGCCCAGCGGCGAGCACAGCACCCAAGACAAGTGCCAAAGCAGATCCAGTTACACTACGCGTTGCATGGTGGGGTGGACAAGCACGTCATGACTACACATTGAAAGTGATTGAATTATACCAACAGAAACATCCGAATGTGAAAATTGAATCTGAGTATGCGGCTTTTGATGATTATTGGAAAAAGCTTGCACCTCAGGCTGCTGCTAATGGCTTGCCCGACGTATTCCAAATGGATATCTCCTACCTGACACAGTATGGAAGCAGAGGTCAGTTAGAAGATTTCGACCCATATACGAAGAACGGTATCCTGAATGTGAAGGATATTAGCGAAAATAACCTTTCCGGTGGGAAAGTGGATGGCAAGCTAGTCGCGATTAATGCGGGCTCTAATGCGTTGCAAGCGACTGTAGATCCACAAATGTTGAAGGATGCAGGGATTACACCGAAGCAAGACTGGACGTTTGCCGATTGGGATGCCATTGGCGCACAGTTGAAATCCAAAGGGAAAATGCTAGCTGCTGACCTTCGTCATGATGTTTACTTCCCGTTCTTCTTAAGAGGCCAAGGCCAGAAAATGTATGGAGCAGACGGAGCTTCCCTCGGTTACACCGACGACAAACCGTTTATTGAGTTCTACACGATGTACAAAAAATGGTACGATTCTGGTTACTTGCTGCCGCTGGATAAACTTGCTCAGAAAAAAGGAACACCAGAAGACGATGAGGTAGCGCTTGGCAACGCAGTGTCATCGAATGGCTGGTCGAACCAATACATTCTTGTTAACACTGCTGCGAAGCGTTCCCTTGATATTCTTCCGATTCCGGGTTGGAATCTGAACAAAGCACTATACTTGAAGCCAAGTATGTTCTGGACGGTTGCGAAGTCCTCTAAAGTCAAAGAAGAAGCCGTTAAATTTGTTGACTTCTTGATCAATGATATTGATGCGAACAAAATCATCAAAGGCGAGCGCGGCGTACCGGTTTCCTCCAAAGTGAAGGAAGCATTACTTCCTGATCTAACGCCAGAGCAAAAGAAAGTATTCGAATATGTCGCTTGGGCAGAGAAAAACAGCTCCCAAATGGATCCTCCGAACCCTGTAGGTGCGGTTGAGGTTGATAAATTGCTCAAGGATACAGTTGAGCAAATCTTGTACAAAAAGCTGACGGTAGAAGAAGGCGCAGCGAAATTCCGTAAGGAAGCAACTGCGATTCTAGCTAAAAATAAGAAGTAACAATAAGTTAGGCTCCGCGGGGATTCATCTGCGGAGCCTTTTGTTTAATAAACGCGGGCGGATCATATGTAAACCGTCTACACAATGTGCGCTAACCTCGGCTAATTAAACAAAATGAACGGTTTTTTGCCTTCATGGCGTGCGCAATCCTCTTTATAATACAGATAGAGAAGAGATGAGGCGTGGTGCCTCTCATTCCTGAGATCAAACATATAGGGGTTGATTAACAATGAACAAGCTGCGGAATAACGATAACCTAGTCGGGTATGTGTTTGCTTCTCCGTTCATACTAGGCTTTCTCATTTTCACGTTGTACCCGATCATTTCGTCGCTCTACTATTCGTTTACGGACTACAATTTATTCGAAACACCCAGAGTGATCGGTTTTGACAATTATCAGAAAATGTTTACGGCAGACGATAAATATTGGAAGTCACTACAAGTTACTTTTACGTATGTGTTTGCCAGCGTGCCGTTACGGCTTATTTTCGCCTTAGGCGTCGCTATGCTGCTGAATAAAGCGGCACGAGGGATTGGTGTTTACCGCTCCTCCTTTTACCTTCCTTCTCTGATAGGTGGCAGTGTTGCCGTTTCCATTATGTGGACGCAAGTATTCGGGGATAAGGGGTTATTGAATTCTTTTCTTGGTATACTTGGCATCCATACGGATATTAGCTGGATCGGAAATCCAGCGACAGCGCTTTGGACATTGATTGCCTTGTCCGTATGGCAGTTCGGATCGTCCATGTTGATCTTCCTTGCAGGTCTTAAAAACATCCCGCATTCCTACTATGAAGCCGCGAGTGTAGACGGAGCGAGCAAGGTCAGACAATTTTTCAATATTACCTTACCGCTACTTAGCCCGATCATTTTGTTTAACCTCATCATGCAGACCATATCCGCATTCATGACGTTTACGCCTGCTTACATCATCTCACGAGGTGAAGGCGGACCGCTCGATAATACATTGCTATACTCACTGTACTTGTACCGGAGGGCATTCCAATTTTACGAAATGGGCTATGCATCCGCGATGGCTTGGGTCATGCTTTTGCTAATCGGCCTCATCGCCCTGGTTATTTTCCAAACCTCCAAGTACTGGGTGTATTACGAATCGAAAGGAGAGCGGTAAAATGGTCAACGTCACTTTGAGAAAAACCTTAAAACCCTATGCGTATCATATTATTGTAGGCGCCTTGGCCTTAGTCATGATTTATCCGATTATATGGCTCATCGCGAGCTCACTTAAACCGAATGATGAGATTTTCACAACGGCTTATAGCTTGATTCCTAGTAAACTCGCTTGGTCGAACTACGTTTCGGGCTGGAAGGGTTTTGCTGGCAACACATTCGCCACTTTCTATAAAAACTCATTCTACATTGTTATTTTATCGACGATTGGAGCTGTCGTTAGCTCTGCGTTAGTCGCTTATGCTTTTGCACGTATCCCATTTGTTGGCAAAAACTTCTGGTTCACCTGTATGATGATGACGATGATGCTGCCACATGACGTAACGATCATTCCACAATATGTCATGTTCTCGAAGCTCGGCTGGCTATCTTCCTTTAAACCCATTATCCTACCGCAATTTTTCGCGATTCCATTCTTTATCTTTCTCATTATGCAGTTTATCCGTACGATTCCGATTGAGCTTGATGAAGCGGCTAAGATGGACGGTTGCAGTAAATACAGCATTTTCTTCCGGATCCTTGTACCGTTAATTGTACCTTCCCTCATTACAGCGACCATTTTCTCGTTTTACTGGCGCTGGGAGGATTTCATCAATCCGCTGCTCTATTTAAATAAACCGTCGCTATATCCAGTGTCTCTGGCCTTGAAGCTATTCTTGGATGGCGATTCGATTAACAACTGGGGCGGGATGTTCGCCATGGCATCGCTGTCACTCATTCCGATCATCATCGTGTTCTTTGTTTTTCAGCGTTACATTGTGGAAGGTATCTCTACGAGCGGTTTGAAAGGATAACATTATGAAAGGGGACTTCTTGGACATGCCGAAATTAGTTTTTGATGAAAATGAGATCAGATCAGTCATCGATCGAGTCGTAGACCGCACGTTTCGAATGGACTTCGGTTGGGATTGGCCTGGCGGTGTCGCGTTTTATGGGGTTTGCGAAGCCTACGCGGCGACAGGGAATGAAACCTATCTAACCAGGTTGAAGGCTTGGGTGGATGAAAATATGGAGGATGGCTTGCCGAAGCTTTCGGTCAATGCGGTGTCCATAGGACATACCCTTCTAACCTTATTTGAAGTGACGAAAGAGGAGAAATACCTCAACACCGTCAAGGAAATGGCTGATTTCCTGTGTAATGATGCGGAGCGTTTCGGGGATGACATTCTGCAACATACCGTTAATTCCGAAACTTACAATTTCCCAGAGCAAGCTTGGGTGGATACGATGTTCATGGCGGGTTATTTCCTGCTTCGTGTGGGTTCCTTGCTCAATAACGATGACTATTTCGAGATTGGTCTGAAGCAGTATCATGGTCATGAGAACGTGTTACAAGATGCAAGGACCAATCTGTATTATCATGGTTGGGATAACATTGCTCAGAACAACATGTCCTCTATATTCTGGGCGCGGGGCAACTCTTGGGCAGCTCTCACGATGGCGCGAGCGCTCCATCTCGTATCGGTAACTCATCCTTCGTTCATGATTATTGATGGTTCACTGCGCGATCAGCTGAGCACACTTGTCCGATTACAGGATGAATCAGGCTTGTGGCACACGATTCTTGATGATCGGGCGGCTCCTTTGGAGACTTCCGGATCTGCAGGCATTGCTACGGCTTTGCTCACAAGAGGAAGACTGTACAATAAGTATACACAGAAGTCGATCGACGGTATCTTGGCACGGATCACCGAGGAAGGCACCGTAACTGGCGTATCTGCTGGGACGGCTGTCATGGAAAACGCCCAAGGCTACAAAGGCGTGCCCGACAAACGCATCCAAGGGTGGGGACAAGGGTTAACCTTGACGTTCTTAGCTGAGGTGCTTCGTTCGAAGAAGGATAGCTTCGGGAACGGGTGCTGATTGGAAGAGGCAGCACTTTAGAACAGTTCAGCGTATCAACGGAAAATCAGCAATAAATGCAAACCTCCAGTTAATTTTCGCATTCCCGCGGTACTCGCGGTGAATGTCCGAATTTAGCTGGAGGTTTTCTTGTTATTTCAACAGAATGGAGGAAATGAATGAAAGCACTCCCCCTATTTCGTTCGCCCATATTGCTTCCCGCTGGTCACCATGCGTTGATACAACTTGCGATTCTTCATGTACTTCAAAGGGTAAAACTGGGGCCGCGTGTTCACTTCCAGAATCCACGGCTTCCCCTTTGAATCAAGTGCAACATCGAGGCCGAGTTCTCTAAACCCTTTTACATGGAGATCAAAGTTGTTCCCAACGGATACACCCAGCTGTTTCAATTCCATTTCTCGTTCATGAATAGCGGGCTTGGAATAGCCAGCTCCTAACATCGTCGGCTGAAAATAACCAATTGTTCCGCCTTGATTATAGTTGGTGGCTACTTTACCCTGTCTGCCTATTTTGCTGAAGACTCCGGTGCTGACCCATTTACCTTGATTCGTCTTCTGCACCATGACGCGAATATCGAAGGGTCTTCCATTCGTTTTCGCGAGTTGAATCCCTTTCTGCAGTAGAAAAGAACGCTCATCGGCAAAATCGGAGAGTTTATTATACAGTTGTTTTCTCGTTGTGTAGAAGTCCATTTTCCGATTCAATTGGGTCTGGAAGCCACTCGGTTTCCGCTTAATTCGGATAATATTCGAACCGCCAGAACCGCCCGTAGGCTTAAAGTAGACAGTTTTATAAGTAGAAAGCATTGAAGTCAAATTCTTTTTCGTAAAAAGTAACGTTCGAGGGACATATTGGCGTAAATCTGGTTGCTGAAGCAGCCATTTTGTTTTACGCCATTTGCTTTTAATTGATCTGCTTTTATACGTGGGCATAGGGTGTTCACCTCTTTTTAGACAGCTTATGTGAGGTGGGTTCATCTCGTAAGTGCGTTTACCTAGCTGCAAACATCAATCATGCAATTAACCAGGGGGCTAAACTCCGCTAGTAAACTGGATCACCTTATGCTCGTATCGGCCAAGCGTCAGCTTACCTTCAGTGTATGGTGTTCCGGATATCGGATCTATGCCAGCCCTTGGAAGCGTCACACTGCCGCCAGCACCGTCCATGTTAACAACGACCCACACCTCATAGCCATCCCCTTGCCTTGGGGCGACAATGGTACCTGCGGTCACATCCGTGCGGAGTGTCACGCCAGCATCATCTGCGTACCTCGAGATGAGCTTGTTCAACAGCTGCTCGCCTTCCTCGCCTGTCGGCATGGAGCCTAGCATTACGATCTTGCCTTTGCCATACGCCCGCTCGGTAATGAAAGCCAACCCAGGCGTCAGCCCCGATTCGACGGTTCCGACGGCAACTGCCTCTTTGGGATCGAAGACCGCGCTCCAAAGTGATAACGGGGCAGCGACGCCAAAGGCGCTGCCAATCGAGCCGCTGCCGTCCATTGGGAACGTATAGACCGTTTCCACACCGGTGAGCTGCTCCAATTCACCGAGCGCAGCATCCGTATGCATCGTGTGTTCTTCTGTTCGTCCGCCAGAGAGAGGACCAACAACCCACACACCGCCTTCGGCAACGAACGAAGTAGCTCGCTTGATAAAATCAGCGGAGATATAAGGGAGGAAAGGCGTAAACAACAGCTTGTAGCCAGCTAACTCTCCGCCTTCCGGCACGATATCCCGGTGAATTCCTAGATTTAGTATCCGCTCATAGAACGCAGTTACAAGACCGCGATGATTCAGCTTTTGATGTGGCTCGGTCTTCAGGAACGCCTTGGACCGATCCGAATAGGTCATGGCAACGTCAGCCTGAGTTGGGCGAGTAGCTAAAATCGTGGCTTCGATCTCTTTTCTAGCCTGCTCAAACTCTAGCACGTTAGGAAAACCAACCGTAGGCTTGCCCCATGTGCTGATCACAGAGCCGTGGGGCTGTTCGCAGCCCGCACGCTGCTGTCTCCATAGCCAATAACAGAAAGCTTCTGCGCCGAGCGCATAAGCGGCAACCGCTTCGGCTTTGAGATAGCCATTCGGATGTGGCTTCGCATAGCTCGCAAGAGAAGCAGCATGGGATGGACTCGTTTCCATGATCCAATAATCCCGACCGCGTTTAAAGTTCCGCCACAGATCGTTATTTAATAAATAGTTCGCAGGGTGATCATACGTCGCATACGTATCGAAGGACGCAAAATCCAGGTCACGGAATAGGCGCTCATTATCCACGCTGAACGCGACGCTGCTATTGTGTGTAATCGGCGCATCCGAGAATTGGCGGATGATGGCCGCCTGCTCGTCTGAGAACTGGGCGATTTTCTCCATCGAGAACATTTGATACATCGTGCTGAGGGAGGAGTTATGCAAGAACGGCACTGGACCTGGCTGAGGTACTTGTTCAAAGCTGTGATAGTATTCACTCCATATTTGTGTGCCCCATGCTTCATTTAACTTTTCAATCGTTTCGTAACGTTCCTCTAACCATTCGTGCCATTGTGTAAGGCAAGTTCCACACATGCATTCCGATACGTGCGCTTTGAATTCATTGTCGATCTGCCAACCGATTACCCCTGGCAGCCGTCCAATCGCTCGTGCAATGTGATCGGTGATGATGGCGGCTTTTTCCCGAAAATAAGGATGATTCGTACAAGCGTGCTGTCGGGAGCCATGACTCATGACTTGCATCTGCTCATTGACATACATACGCTCCGGATGCCCATGCGTGAACCAAATCGGAGGCGGAGGCGTAGGTGTCGGTGTACACATGACGGTATCTATCCCATTTTCATGAAGGAGGTTAACCATTTGCACAAAAAATCCAAGATCAATATTCCCCTCGGTTGGCTCCATATTCGACCATGCGAATTCGCCGATTCGCACGACATTCATACCAGCTTGCTTCATTAGAAGGATATCTTGCTCAATGACCGATTGATCCCAAAGCTCAGGATACCAGGCTGCACCATGATATAACTTGTTTCCCATTTCCATCATCCATCCTCTACATCTAAAAGTTAGTTACTACTATAATTGCTATTCTTCTCAGGGGCAATAACACATTCTTGCTGGGATTATTAGGGTATTTCAACTGTTTTGATGGGTTTGCACTTTCTTGATGGAAGCCGAAATGAAGTGATTGGCAGGGCTTACAAGAATGTCTGATAGGCGGTAAATCCCAGGGAATGCATAATAGGGCTACAACGCTCACAAGGCGATCAATATGTGGAGGTGAAAAGGATGAAGCAGGCAGCTGCTCCTAACAACAGAGAGATTGTTCGGATGTCCCAAACGAAGGGGCTACGCAGGTCGCAGGTATGGGGAAGGTTGCGTAAGGATAAATGGATCTACGTGCTGTTAACGCCAGGCTTGTTGTATTTCATTATTTTCAAATATATGCCCATGTGGGGCGTGCTGCTTGCCTTTAAGAATTATCAGCCTTTTCTAGGCTTTTGGAAGAGTGACTGGGTCGGCATGGAGCATTTTCGCATATTTTTTCAAAATCCAGAGTTTTTCATGCTCCTCCGCAATACGCTATTGCTCTCGTTATACAATTTGGTGTTTTACTTTCCGGCACCCATCATACTTGCTCTATTATTGAATGAAATCAAGATAAACATGTATAAAAGAACTGTTCAAACATTAATTTATGTGCCGCACTTCATATCTTTAGTGATCGTGGCCAGCTTGACCTATGTCTTCCTTACAACGCAAGGCGGGCTAATTAATGAGCTATTACAGAAATATTTGGGCCATAAAATTGACTTCTTGGCTAGCCCGGAATGGTTCCGGCCGATGATTATCATTCAAACGATGTGGAAAGAATGCGGTTTTGGCACGATTATCTTCCTGGCAGCACTTGCTGGTGTCGATGTGGAACAATACGAAGCAGCCATAACCGATGGGGCTAACCGCTGGAGACAGCTGTGGCACATTACGCTTCCTTCTATTCGCAGCACGATCGTCATTCTGCTTATCCTGCGGGTGGGGGATGTGCTGGATAATGGTTTTGAGCAAATATTTCTAATGCTGAATCCATTGAACCGAGAAGTGGCAGAAGTATTTGATACCTATGTGTATATGATGGGGATCACACAAGGAGCGTTTAGTTATAGTACAGCCGTCGGCTTGTTTAAAGCGGTCGTTGGCGTCATCCTGGTACTTGGCGCGAACTGGACGGCGAAACGGTTCGGACAATCTGGTATTTACTAATACGAATATTAGCGGTAAAGGAGGAGAGAGGTTGTGGCAAAGCAATATAAGAGCGTTTCCGGAACCATCTTCGATGTAAGCAATTATGTTGTACTTGGTGTCATTGGCATCGTTGCCATACTGCCATTTCTCTACGTCATTGCAGGGTCATTCGCTTCCGATGCAGAGCTGACAGAACGTGCGGTATTCCTCATTCCAGAAACGTTTACCTTATCGGCCTATCGCTTTATTTTCTCGACGGATACCATTGTGCAAAGTATAGGAGTATCACTCTATGTCATGATCGTAGGTACCTTCGTCAACTTGTTTTTTACCGTTACCATGGCGTATGCCTTATCCAAACGGAGTTTGATGGGGCGGAATACCGTATTAAATCTAATCATTTTCTCCATGCTGTTTGGCGGTGGATTAATTCCAACCTATTTGGTCGTTCGCGAATTGCATATGTTGGACACCTATTGGGCGCTAATGATTCCTGGCGCGATAAGCGCTTTCAACTTAATTATTGTCAAAAATTTTTTCCAAGAGCTCCCTGCGGAGCTGGAGGAAGCAGCGAAAATTGACGGCTGCACAGAGCTTGGTCTTCTCTGGCGGATCGTACTGCCGTTATCGATGCCCGTATTGGCAACCTTTACGTTGTTTTATGCCGTCGGCCATTGGAATAACTTCTTCTCAGCGTTGCTGTACATCAATGATCCTGCAAAATGGCCCCTGCAGGTGCTGCTCAGACAGATTGTGTTATTATCGCAATCAGCTGCTGGGGATATCAATTCCATGGATCCGAATTTCGTGAAACCGCCCGAACAATCTATCAAGATGGCTGTTATCGTCGTGGGCACAATTCCTATACTGCTTGTTTATCCGTTCCTGCAAAAACATTTTGCCAAAGGGGTCTTGATCGGCTCGGTCAAGGGGTAATGGTTTACGATAGAGGGCAAGTCCATAACCTAGAGGAGGCATGTTTAGATGAAAAAGAATGCGAAAAAATGGGTTACCGTAGCAACCGTAGGCACAGCTGTCATGACAACAATCGCTGGTTGTAGTAGTGACAAAGAGGGTACAGCAACACCCGCAACATCCGCAACATCCGCAGCAACAACACAAGCGGCTACACAGACCAAGGGCCCAGAGAATCTAGCCCCTCTTGATCTCAGCATCATGCTTCCCATCTTCAAAACGAATTTCCCGAAGGATGATGGGCCGGTTACGACCGAAATTGAGAAGAAAACCAATACGAATATTCACCTGGAGTGGGTACCGAACTCCTCCTACACGGATAAATTCAATATCACTTTGGCTTCAGGAAAGCTGCCTCAGATCATTTATGTGGGTGATGTGAAGAACCCGAGTTTCGTAAACGCGGCCAAATCGGGCGCCTTTTGGGAAATTGGGAAATATTTAAAGGATTACCCAAATCTCAGCAAAGCGAATCAAGTCATTATGAACAACTCGTCGATTGAGGGGAAAAACTATGGCATTTATCGCGGCCGTGCTTTAGGTCGAAATGGGATCAACTATCGCAAAGACTGGCTGGAAGCTGTCGGTATGCAGCAGCCCAAAACGATTGATGATTTCTACGCGATGCTGAAGGCGTTTAAAGAAAAAGATCCGGATAAGAACGGTAAAGATGACACTTATGGCATGGTTTTGGTCAAATGGACAGGGCAATGGGCAAGCGGTTTCGATACAATGAAGCTTTGGTTCGGAGCGCCGAACAAATGGGGAATTGTAGACGGGAAGCTCGTACCTGAGCATCAAACCGCAGCATATATGGAAGCGCTTAAATTTATGAAAAAGCTATATGATGAAAAGCTTATAAATCAAGATTTTGCCGTCTTTGATTCAGCGAAGTGGAACGATCCTGTTGTTAACAATCAAGCAGGGGTCATCGTAGACGTAACAGATACAGCCTCACGTATTGATGATCGAATTCATCAAGCACTTGCGAAGGATGGCAAAGATAATCCGAACATTCACTATGTAGATAATATGATTGGTGTCACAGGCAAAAATGGCTTGAAAGCATTGCCTACTTCCGGATTTGCAGGTATCCTGGCCATTTCAAAATCCAGTGTGAAGACAGAGGAAGAACTGAAGCGCGTATTGAAATTCTTGGATCAAATGAACGAACCTGAGCTTCAAACCTTAGCTGGTTATGGTATCGAAGGCAAGCATTACACGAAGGATGGCGATGCGCTAGTGCCAAGCAAGGATACAGCTCTTCTCGAATCCGAAGTGGAAGGCTTGAATCAAATGCTGCCGTTCATCCCTGAAGATCGCGGTCTGAAAGTGAAGCAAACACCGCTTCGTCTGCAAACGACGAAGATTCAAAAGGAAGCAGAAGCGAACATCGTTTCCAACCCCGCCGAGCCTTTCATCTCCTCCGTTTACTCGCAAAAAGGCCAACAATTGGATAACATCATCAACGATGCGCGCATTAAATTCATCGTCGGTCAAAGTGATGAAGCGGCTTTGAAGGCAGCCTTCGAAACGTGGAAGAAATCAGGCGGGGATGATTTGGTGAAGGAAATGAATGAGTTGTATGCAGCTGCGAAGAAATAAGAAAGTGAAAGCCGTGTCTGGGGATACGGCTTTTTCCATGTGAGGGAGAGGCGATGGTTGTGCCATGACTGTTTGCTAACGGACATTACCAAAAAGTCGGAAAAGTAGTGTAAATCCTCTGGAAATTAACTTCCATCCTCACACCAATCGTTATACGCTCAAAGGTGAAGTCTTCGCTCCAGACTATACTTTCGAACGGTTGGTGAGAGCATGTTACGAGCAATAAAAGAAGGACTAGCAAGAAGATTAAGCAAGGTGATCGGTGGACAAGGACTCTTTTACAAAAAGAGTCTGATCACAATATTCATCGTTTCGGGTATTCCTGGACTATTGATGGGAGTGCTCGTGTATTGGATGGCAGGCGGGCGCGTGGAAAGCGAGCTTCTCCAGCTGCACTATCGGCAAATTGAACAACGGTCTCAAAATATCGATGATCAATTGGGCAATCTGGAGCTGCTGCTATCGCATTGGGCGTTTGATAATAAATTTGACTATAGCTTGAATGGTTTTGATTTTGTCCGAAATTTTGAACGAACACAGGATATTACGAGAACGCTGGTCGCGATGCAAGGCTCGAATGCGATGGTGAAACATGCGGAATTGTATGTGGGTGGGGAAAGTTCTGTGTTGTTCAATCCTGAATATATGAAGCTTGATGAACGTGCTTCAGCCTCAGCCTCAAGTTACGATCCTCTCATTCACGGTCAGCATACGACCTATTGGACGCAGTGGGCGTTTGATGCGAATCGTCCCGAGAACAAAGACTTGACGCTCGTTCATCAAATTCCTGGGGGAAGCCTGAAGCCGTTCGGCGTGTTAGTTTTTCGTTTTGATAGCCAAAAGGTGGCCAATATGCTCAATACGCTGACACCTTATGATGGCGGGGAAACGTTTCTGATCCAGAATGCCGGTGAGCTGTTCGTTTCGACGAATGGGAACACGTCATCCTCTCCTTTTGTGAGTGCCCTTCGTGACAAAATTGCAGCCCTAAACGGTAAAAAAGGCTCCTTCTTTATGGATTGGAAAGGCAGCACATACACGGTTTCGTACGGCAGCTTAGCCAGGATCGCAGAGGATTGGACATTCGTATCCGCATCACCTATTTCGAGTATCACATCACCAGTGGTCTTTATTTCCAAGATGATTATCACGGTAAGTCTTGCGGTATTGCTGCTTGCGGCATTACTTGCATGGCTAGCTTCTCGGCGTATTTACTTGCCGGTCAAAAGGCTTGTATCGATGCTGGGGGGAAGCTCATCTAATCCTGATCATGGCGACGAATTCACTTTGCTGGAGTCACAGTGGATGAATTTGCATAACGAGAGTCTAGCGCTGAATACGAAGCTGACGGAGCAATTGCCACACCTGAAAGACAGCTTCCTGCATCAATTGCTCCAAGGATATTTGAATGCGTATTCAGAGGAAGATTTACGCCATCGGATGGAGCGTTTTAAGTGGGACGTGAAAAACAAGCAATTCGTGGTCCTATACGTCCAGTTAATTGGGATGACAAGCGTTGAAGGGAATTTCCGACTTGGGGAAGAGGGACTTGTAACTTTTGCGGCAGTGAATATGATCGAGGAGCTGGCCTCGCAGTATTATGAACAAAGCCATACACTCAATTTTCACGATCTAACAGCGGGCATTCTAATCATCCTTCCTGAGGATCAATCTTATTCGGACGCCTACCAAGCCTTTAGTGACGAGCTGAAGCAGTTGATTAATCGTATTTTGAAAATGAGAATGACGATGGCCATTAGTCGGCCTGTACCGCTGATCTCTGATATTCCTATTGCTTTCGAAAGAGCAAAACAAGCGGTTAGCTATCGTTACTTTGAAAATGTGAACCAGATAATTGATATGGAGCATGACAATTGTGCAGGAGATGAAGACATGGAATTGCAATATCCTTTTACACAGGAGCGAGAGCTCATTCAAGCATTACGGACAGGAAAAGAAGGGGAAGCGAGCGAATTGCTAGTGTCTTTCCTGGAGGTCTTAACCTGTAAAGGGGCCAAAGAAATTGAGGTACAACAAGGGATGCTGCATCTGCTTGGTAATGTTCAGCACGCGATTATGGTGTCTGGGATAAATCCTAATCGCCTCTTCAAAGGCGCAAATTTGTATGAGCAGCTTTCCCAGATTAGGGAATCATCGAGAATTCTAGCCTGGTTTCAGGAGAAAGTGCTGAGACCATTTATGAAGGAGATGTCTGGTCGCTCTGATGCCCAAGTGAAACGCATTATCGAGCAAGCGATGATTTATTTGCAGAACAATTATAGACAAGATATCTCGCTCGATAATTGTGCGGAGCATACAGGGACGAATCCTTTTTTCCTAAGTAGATCCTTCAAACAAGTAACGGGCAAAAACTTTATTGATTATCTGACGGAGCTGCGCATGGATAAAGCCAAAGAGCTGCTTCGGGAATCGGAAATGCGGATTAACGATGTTGCCGATCAAGTAGGCTACCAGCATACGTATTTCAATCGGATTTTCAAAAAAATGGAGGGTATGACGCCAACTCGCTATCGAGAGCTGAGCCGGACTTCTTAAGCAAAAATGTACAATATCGCCAAAAAAGTGCAAACGGTCTGATCGTATCTCAGCAATAATGTCCGCTTGTTTGCAAGCCTTCTCCTTCTTACAATGGGGCTACATGTGAAAAGGAGATGATCGCTTGGTTTCGGATTCGACAATTAAGCTGCGTTGGTTAAACAAAGAGGCATCTAAACCTGTAGGGATAACGTGGGGAATACCTTGGCGCGAGGGTGAGTTAGGTCGTGAGGAGTCTTTGCGGTTGGAAGGTGATGGCGATAGCGAAAGAGCTGTTCCGGTTCAAAGCTGGCCGATCGCTTTCTGGCCGGATGGCAGTGTAAAATGGTCTGCGCATGCTGCGGCAGTTCAACCTGGATCTGCTGAGGGGTTTGCTATTCGAAAAGGAAAAAGCCCAGATTCCGATCACCATGTTCTCGTAACGGAGACAGATGATGCCATTATAGTAGATACAGGTGTAATGGTCTGTACATTAGGTAAACAGGGTAATCAGTGGCTTCGCAGTATTGTTCGTGATGGCACTGAGATATGCCGCGGCGGGAAACTGATCGGTTTGAAGGAAGGGATTAGTGAAGTATCCGGTGTAAGGATAAGTCGCAAGGAGACATTCGAAAGCCGAGTCCTACAGGCTGTTGTCGAACAAGTCGGACCGATCAGGGCTGTCGTTAAATTGGACGGCAGGCTTTGCTCGACAACGGGGGCTAGAGAATGGCTGCCTTTTACACTGCGAATGTATCTGTATGCCGGACAGGAAACGATTAAGCTCGTGCATACGTTTCACTATGATGGGAATCCCCATGAAGATTTCATTAAAGGCTTAGGCATCCGCTTCGCTGTGCCTATGAGAGGAGCTCAATACAATCGCCATATTCGCTTCGCTGGTGATAGCGGTTATTTCAGTGAATCCCCCAAAACATTGCATACGCGTCGAACAAAAGGAAAGTATCGAGAGCTTTTTGAGCGTCAAACATGGGGCGAGCAAGTCACCTTTGACCTAACTGAGGATGCTTATTTCCTAGGATTATTGGATGATTCGGCAACGTGGGATAGCTTTAAGCTTGTGCAAGATTCGTCTGACCATTATCGGATATGGAAGAGGACGAAGGCAGGCTGCAGTTGGGTGAAGGTGACGGACGGAGCTCGCGCAGGCGGTTTGGCTTATGTAGGTGGTGAAGGCGGCGGACTGGCTGTGGGATTGCGTCATTTCTGGGAGAAGCATCCATCAAGCTTTGACGTGCACGGTACAGCGGAGTCCGAGGCTGCGTTTACAATTTGGTTTTGGTCACCAGACGGGGCGCCCATGGACCTACGCCATTACGATACCGAAACACACGTGGAATCCTCGTACGAAGGGGCGGAAGAGCTGCGTGCAACGCCCTATGGAATCGCGAATACGAGCGAAATGATGCTCTGGTGTACAAGTGAAACGCCAGGAACCGAGCTGCTTCAGCATATGCAGGAGGAAACGCAGAGTCCTTCGCTGCTTATTTGTGAACCAGCTTATTATCACGCGTCGGGTGCTTTTGGTTACTGGAGCTTGCCAGACCGCAGCAATTCAGTCAAGGAACAGTTGGAGAATCGGCTAGATGGTATTATCCAGTTTTATCAAGATGAAGTCGAGCAGAGAAAGTGGTATGGATTCTGGGATTATGGCGATTTCATGCATAGTTATGACCCCGTTAGACATGTATGGAACTATGATTTAGGTGGCTGTGCGTGGCAAAATACAGAGCTAGCGCCGAACATGTGGCTTTGGGTCATGTTCCTTCGGACAGGCCGAGCGGATATTTTCAGGATGGCGGAAGCGATGACTCGGCACACAAGTGAAGTGGATCTGTACCATTTCGGTGAATATGCGGGACTTGGGTCCAGGCACAATGTTGTCCATTGGGGCTGCGGCTGTAAGGAGGCACGTATCGGGATGGCTGGCCTGCATCGGTACTTCTATTATTTGACCGCCGATGAGCGGATTGGGGATATCATGGATGAGGTGCGTGATTCGGATTTCACGACGGTGAATTTGGATCCGATGAGGGCTTATTTTCCGAAGGATGAGCATCCGACGCATATCCGAGTAGGACCAGATTGGGCGGCTTTCAGCTCGAACTGGATGACCCGGTGGGAGCGCTATGAGGATACGGCGTATCGGGACAAAATCCTAGTAGGTATCAACTGTATTAAGGATGCCAATTATCGGCTCATTTCGGGACCGACCTATGGGTATGATCCAAAGACAGGCGTGCTATCCCCGCATGGCGACGATAATTGGGGAAGGCATTTGGCCATTTGTATGGGAGGACCACAGGTTTGGTTCGAGCTTGCCGGTATGTTGAAGGATCCTGACTGGGAAGACATGATGGCGGAGCTCGGTGTTTATTATAACCAAACACAGGAACAGAAGGATAAGCTGACCCATGGTCATATATCCACCAAACATTTTGAGCATCCTGTGCTCAGTGCGGCAATTACGGCTTATGGCGCATTTTATAAGCAGCATGAGGAGACGGCGTTGAAATGTTGGGCCATTTTACTAGGGAATACTTTTGCTAAAATTGATCTTCAGCAGGAGGCCTCCATCGTTACGCATGTGGACACCTTGCAGGAGATCGATTGGATGAACACGAATGAGGCTGCTCAATGGTCATTGAATACCATCATCGCACTTGAGCTTATTTCGGATTGGCTTCCCCATTAGACAGATGTTAGGAGGAATTGGCTGTGGGACAAACGAGCAAGGCGCCTTATCTCATTGGCAAGGTAGATATTGAAGCGGCAGGTCCGCGATGCAAAATGCTCCTTGGCGACCTGAACATAGACGGCCGCATGGAGATGCTGCTGGTGCATCCTGACAATCGACAGGATGTTCGTTATATTCCCCATCAGGTGCAATGCCTGACGGCATTTGATCTGGAAGGCAATCTGCTTTGGCAAACAGGTAAGCCAGATTTGGGAGCAGGGAGTGCGGGATCCGACTATCCCGCTCAAATCGCTGACATTGATGGCGATGGTCAGTTAGAGGTATTATGCGTGATGGATGGACGACTTCTCATCCTAAATGGGCAAAATGGTGAAGTGAAAACAAGCTTCCGTTGTAAAAAGAAAGGAAATTTACGATGACACATGCGTTTAAATTCGATTTCGGGGTAGCGAATCCCGAGCAAGGCTACATTAAGATTACACCTGAAGACCAGTATGAGAAGTCTGTTGGATATGGATTTAGCAACGTGAAAAACGTACATGCCAAGGATCGAGATGAGCCTGGCGCGTTGCGTAGAGACTTTTGCATACTGCTCGACACCTCTTTTCTGGTGGATGTTCCGGCGGATGGGACATATAAAGTTTCGATCCTACTCGGCGATGAGATCGCAGAAACGGAAACGACGATCACCACGGGAGAAGGAAGGCTTGTGCTTCATAAGCAGCGTACTTCTGCGGGGCATTTTGTCCGTACGAGCTTCTCCGTGTGGGTCACGGATGCACAGCTAAAGTTTACATTTACGGGCAGAGCACCACGCATAAATGCCTTGGAAATTGAGCCTGCCGGAGCAGCGTGCACGCTGTTTCTAGCAGGGGACTCGACCGTAACAGACCAACCGACGGACGGGTATCCGTATGCAGGCTGGGGACAAATGCTGCCGCTATTCGTCAAGGCAGATGCGTCGGTAGCCAATTATGCGCTGTCAGGTCGCAGCTCCTTGAGCTTTATACGTGAAGGAGTCCTCGATACCATTTGGAGCAAAATCAAGCCCCATGATTATCTGCTCATCCAATTCGGTCATAATGATCAGAAACCTGATGAAGCGCGGTATACCGAGCCTTTTACCACGTATAAAGAATCGTTAAAGATTTATATGGAGGGTGCTCGCGAGCGGGGAGCGTACCCGATTCTAGTCACGTCCGTGCAGCGTCGCTTCTTCGAGGAGGACGGTTCGCTACGCGATACACATGGCGATTACCTGAAAGCGATGCGAGAGTTGGCCGTTGAACAAGAAGTGCCATTGATCGATCTTGCCGCAAGCAGCAAGGCATTGTTCGAAGAGTTAGGGCCAGAGGGGACCAAACGGTTATTCATGTGGCTGGCTCCTGGTGAATTCATGAATTTCCCTGATGGTGTGGAAGACAACACGCATTTCCAGCAACAGGGCGGGATTGAAGTCGCGAAGCTAGTCTACGCGGGATTGAAAGATTTGAAGCTTCAGCCGCTAAGCTTGTATTTGCGGTGATGTTTCCCTCAAAGGGCATCCTAGAGGAAAGGGAACCTGGGTGCCCTATTTACGGGTAAACGCGCGAAAAGTACATCGCAGGGGAACGTAAGTTCCCTATTCAACCGAAAAACGCCAAAAGCCACGAAAATCGGATAAATAGAGCATCCACGTTCCCCTTATCGCTAAATACAGTCGATTTCATCTCATTAGTGCACCTACATTCCCTTTCAACGCAAACAAGTGGCTTTCCTCAAGTAGAACAATCTACTCGTTGGAAAGCCACTTTTTTTGTGATATATGGACGAGACTACTGAATATTAATCGTAGTAATCACGGCCCCTATGCCTTGCAAGGTAATCACATGATTGGCTACCAAATTCGTAATGTTACCAGTTATCGTCACGCTCGAGGATACGTTATATGTGGTCGTAACGCTGTTTCCATTCGTACCAGTTTGGTTGATCGTGATCGTCGCAATTTTACCCTGATTGGTAAAGGTTACGCTGTTAAACGTCCCCGAAACACTAAAATTCGTGTTGTTACCGTTGGTGAGTTGTGTGACTTCGGCATAAATGGCCGAGTTATTATAGGAACGGATCTTAACAATGTCACCTGGCTGAAGGGCTGAAGCGCTAACCAAAGCGCCATTGCGATAGACGAATGCTTTGTCATTCAAAGTAATGGCTTGCGCTTGGTTGCCACTAACAAGAATGATGACATTGTTCGTAGCTGAAATGATCGTACCTGTAAGCTGTGTAATTGTCGGAAGCGCAGAGGATGTTCCATCCCCACGCTGGCTCACCTCGGCGTGAAGTACAACACCGTTATAGTAATGTACCTTAATTACATCACCTGGCAGAAGTACGCCGATTGTCGTTTGAGCACCGTTCAAGTAGATGGATGTGTTTGCATGAAGCTGCAAGCTGTAGGATTGACCGCCACTCGATAGGGTGAGTAGGTTATTGCTGATCGGACCCACAATGGTTCCGGTCATCTCACCTGAAGTCGTCACTTGTGTCACACTTTTGGTGACTTCGATGACAGCTACGTAATTATTGTAGGCGTAGGTTGTCAGGACATCGCCAACCTGCAGCGCGGCCAGATTCGTAAGTGCGCCATTTTTGTACACGATCGCGTTACTGTTAAGCGGAAGTCCTTTGATTTGGTTGTTCGTGTTTAACAGCAGAACATTATTACTAGTCGGGAAGGCCATGGTGCCCGATACAACAGTATCGTAATTGGTTGGTGTCCCAACCGTTCCAACAGGCTGTGTTACTTCAACGAAGCTGACGCCATAGTTGTAGGAGCGTGTGCTGACAATATCACCGATTTGTATACCTGAAGCTGCAATCTGAGAACCATTTCTGAAATATAGCACATTACTGTTTAGCGGGAGTGAAATGGTTTGCCCACCGCTCAAGAGGGTGAGTGTGTTACCCGTTACAGCTGCGGCCACCATGCCGGTCTTTACGCCAATGGCCTGCGTTGGAGTTGTCGGGTTCCCACCGATCGGCTGAGTAACTTCAATGTAGATGATGTTACCATCGTAGGAACGGATCTTCAGAACGTCTCCCGTTTGCAAAGCGGAAGGACTGACTTTAGCACCATTTCGATAAATAAACACATTGGTATCCAGTGTTATATTCATGTTTTGTCCATTACTTCGAATGGACAAAACATTGCCACTCACAGGCGCTAATACTGTTCCAGTAACTAAACCGTCAATGCTGCTAGGCAATTGATTGCCTGCGCGATCTAATAACGCAGCAATTTGCGCGCGGGTGACGAGTTGTTTGGGGCGGAAAGTATTATCCTCAAAGCCATTCACGAGACCTTTATCGACGGCTACCTTGACGTATCCGACTGATCCGGCAGGCACGCTGGAGGAGTCGGAGAACGGGAGCTTCGCGTTCATGTTGGATTCGGCTTCGTCCTGAAGCTTCAATGCTTTAACCAAAAGCGTTGTCGCCCATAGTCGATCAGCCGGCTGATTGGGATTAACGTTCGTGTCAGATTCGGCGAACAGGTCGTTCTCCAACGCGACGGCCACATAACCAACAGCCCAAGAAGGAATTTTCGCTGCATCATTAAAATTCAGCTTGGTCGCCATCTCTTCGTCGGATTCGGCTTGATCACGCAGCCCCATTAACCTTACCGCTGCTGTAATCGCTTCGATTCGAGTAACCGTTTCTTGCGGTTTAAACGTGCCATCGGGATACCCATCGAAAATGCGTCTAGAAACCAGACTCATGATGTAGCTTAAAGCCCATTCAAAATCTTTGCCCTTTATATCTTTGAAGTCAAATTTTATTTCTGCTTTCGGGCGTTTGTCGGAGGTCCAACGCGAATTGTTGTTGTGCTCGTTATCTTTGTTGTCACGACCGTTCGAAGCGAAGGCCGTGGTCCCCATTCCCATTACGAGTGAAAGGGCGAGTGTGGGTACTAGCAGTTTTTTCATACGCGAATGCTTCATCTTTTTCTTCTCTCCTTAATAAAATAAATGAGTAGAAAATTGCGATTATGCGGTGCGTGCTTGAGTTAGTTAAGCTAATTACAGTATTCGGAAGTAGATGGGTTTTTCTGGGTGTTGGTTGTAAAAAAAAGGAAGTCGTTTCGCCTGTGCTGCGCCAAGCCGTGGAAATCGGCCCGAAAGAGGGCTCCGTCGTGACAAACGGCTTGAATAAGAGCAGTCAACCGCTTCTAATTCACGCAAAGCGGCGAGAATCCCTCGAATAAGAGTGGTCAACCACTCTTAACAAGCCCGAAAGAGGGCTCCGTCGTGAAAAACGGCTTGAATAAGAGCAGTCAACCGCTTCTAATTCACGCAAAGCGGCGAGAATCCCTCGAATAAGAGTGGTCAACCACTCTTAACAAACCCGAAAGAGGGCTCCGTCGTGACAAACGGCTTGAATAAGAGCGGCCATCCGCTTCTAATTCACGCAAAGCGGCGGGAATCGCCCGAATAAGAGTGGTCAACCACTCTTAACAAGCCCGAAATAGTGCACCGCTAGCCGCGCAACCGCTAGCATTCCCTTAATATCATTAGCTTGGTTGCGCTTTCGCGATCTAGCGGCTAATCATTGGTGGGTTTTCAAAGATTCCGGCGAATACTTCGGTCTTATTTTTTAAAAAAAGTAATATATTTTTCTTAAAAGAATCATGCATGAGAAGGAAAATAGCGCTTTATGAAGTAAGTAATAGAAGTAAAATATTTCAAGCAAATTCGTTCTCGCCTACTGGTCATTCACCCGTCCCAATTCCTAGCATAGTATGTAGGAAGGTGGTGATGAAAAGTGACAAATTCACTTGAGGGCTGGATAATTTACACGTTGTGGGGCGTTTTTGGCTTCATGTTGATTGATTTTCTTATCGCGTTCTTCAAATCCTTTTGGTCTGGCTCCGTTGGTCCTTCAGTCGTGCTAGGTTATTTGAAAGATGTCCTATACTTTGTGCTGCCACTGACGGTTCTACTATCTATGATTTCCTTTGATCCGACAGGCTGGATTGTGGTAATTTTTTATTTCATTTGCGGTCTCGCTGTGATGATCAAGTATGTGCTGGATATCATTAAAAGATTCCAATAATCTTGCTGGTGGCCCTGCTTCAAGCAGGGCCATGAAATGAGTTTTTTTCATAGGGATATTCAAACTTTATATATGAAGGAAGTGTAGCCATGAGGAGATATCAATGGATTAGATGGCGAAAGTTTATCCTCTGGCTAACAGCCATTGCTTTGCTTTTCGGGCTGTTATGGGCAGGTGGGCCGACCTATTGGAGTGTCGCGCGTAGTATAGCCAGCCTGCTGATGAACCTGGTTTTCGCTATGGCTTTTATGATCATTCAGTTTGTTGCGCTTTTCTGGTTTCTAGCTAGAGGGCGAACGTACTGGATTCTGCCTGGAGAGACGGGCTCGACGTGGGACGATTATCGTGGGAATCCCGAAATTGTGGAAAATGCGAAGCGTATTGTGACTCTGCTCAAGGGCGTCAAAGAATTCAAGGAGATGGGTGGAGAAGCGATTCGCGGATTGCTGCTCTGTGGACCGCCAGGAACAGGGAAATCATACTTAGCACAGGTTATTGCGAATGAAGCACAAGTTCCTTTTGCTTACGCATCAGCACCAAGTTTTCAGAACATGTTCTTCGGTGTCGGTAACTTGAAGGTGATGGGTATTTACAAAAAGGCTCGGAAGCTCGCGCGTGTCTATGGTGCTTGTATTATTTTTATTGACGAGATCGATGCTATCGGGATGAGCCGACAAGGCGGTGGTGCTGGCGGCGGTATGATGGGCATGATGGGGATGGGCGGCGGTTCAGGCTTATTGAACGAGCTGCTCCTGCAAATGGACCCACCCAATATCGATAACTCCAAAATTGTGAAAATGCTGCGTTCGCTAGGTCTTCGCCGTAAAAAGGCAGAACGACCGCCAGTACTCACAGTGGCAGCGACCAATTTGCCCGATGTACTCGATTCTGCCCTGCTTCGACCAGGTCGTTTCGATCGGCAGCTCTGGGTGGATGTGCCTGACTATGACGGTCGGGTAGATATTTTCCAATACTACCTGAAGAAAGTAAAGCTGGACGAATCGCTAACAGCGGAAAAAGCGGGTCTGGATTCCATTGGATACAGCCCTGCGCAAATCAAACACATCGTCAATGAGGCAGTTGTCATCGCGCATCAGCGTGGTGCACAGGCTGCCAGTTACGAGGACTTCCGCGCTGCGATGGAGACCTATGAGTGGGGACTCAAACAGCCGCTTCGCTCCATGCGAGATGATGAGAAGCGCAATGTTGCTTATCATGAAGCGGGTCATGCGGTGGCACAGTTCCTGCTTAAGCCTCACGAGCGTGTATGGAAAGTTACGATCATTCGCCGTGGTGGCGCGCTTGGACTTTCGGCCACGAAGGAGACGCATGAGCGGTATAACCGAAGCGACTCTGAGATGTTAGCAGAGATTCAGGTTTGTCTGGCTGCCCGTGCGGTAGAAGATGAGTTCCTACACAAGAAATTAAACGGTGTTACTTCGGACTTACAGCATGCAACGCAAATTGCAGGTGCTTATCTGGGGATGCTGGGAATGGGCGATGAGTTGTTCAGCTTCCTAGCAGTTGGCTCTCGCACGGATGGACTCAGGGCACTTCGACCGAAGATTAATGAACTTCTGAACCAACAGATGCTCGAAGTGAAGAAGCTCATGTTGGATTATACAGATTTCGTCCATAAGATCGCGGAAGAACTGTTGAAGCGGGAAGATTTGACAGGTGATGAAATTGAGGAGATCTTTGATCAGCTGTATGGGGATACACGACCTAGAGCGATTGAGGTGAAGCCAATTCCACTGAAACTGCCGGCTGCGCTGGATAAACCGCCAGTAATGGATGATTTGGATGAAGAACTCAAGGATTCCTAAGTGAACGGAATCATCCCAGAGGTTGCCTCCTTTTTGGCTATCGTGGTCAGAAGGGGGCAAGACACCATTGAGGTTGTCATAGATGGACATCAATTGGTCGATGTACATGCTTTTGAAATTAATTTGGAGTATGATCCTACTAGGTTAAAATTCATAGATGCCAAGTCCGATGCACCTGGGTTCTCAGTTCCACCTAGAACCTTGCCGTAGATAGTGTGTAAATTTATGTGATTTACAGATAGATAAGGATCTTGCGGCGAATGCCTCAGGTCCTTTTTGCTGCGTCTAGCGGCCGCAAGCACCTGCGTTTTCGTTATTTTGCAATATTTGTAGGCAGCATACGATGGTAATTTATGATAGAATGGGAAAATCGGCTTGAAATCAAGAAGTATGAGGTGAACCATCTTTGCTGCAATTATCAACCAATAGAAGAAAGATATTCTTTTCCACGCTCCAAAGTTTCCTAGGTGTAGTACTGAGCAGTCAAAAGCTGACGTTGTATACGTTCGCTGCTATCCTATGGAAGTCAGAATTCTTACTTGCAGCGCTGCACGCGCCAGACAATGCAGGGATTAATATTGGCAACATGTATTTCACAGTGCCGCCAATCTTGTCGCATTTCATGTTTATTTTATTTGTTGTCGCAATGGGGTTGTTCTTCAAAAAGCGAGGCCGACGCATTTATTTGATTGGCATTCATCTGTTGTTTAGCTTACTATTGTTTTGCGATTTAGTTTATTACAGAGCGTATGCAGCGTTTCTTTCGCTTCGCTTTATTCTTCATCCCAATGGATTCAATCCACTGGATTATAACCTTTGGGCGTTTATTCGTCCGTTTGATTTCTGGTTGTTGATTGACTTTGTTGGTATAGGTGCCTTTCTCTTTATCCGCATGAAAAGCTCTTCGATTATGTCACGCCGACGCGAGCGCCATAGACATCCTGTCTTAGCCATGATACTCATGCTAGTGGCTGTTGGCGTCGTTTCTTACGATCACTATCGGATCGATGTCAAGAATACAACGAAGGGCGAGATGATGTTCTTCAAGCTAAGCTGGGCGCCATTCCAGTCGATGTCAGATATGTCTCCCATTGGGTATCATCTGTATGATGGATTACGGCTTTTCGGTGAAGCCAAGGGGATCAAGCTGGCCGAACAAGAAAGCGCAGAAGTGAAGAATTGGTTAGCGAGCAATGCAGAGGGACTCCCTGATAATAGCTACAAAGGGATGTTTCAAGGGAAAAATCTGATCGTGATTCAAGTAGAATCCTTGGAAAATTTCGTGATTGGTCAGAAGGTTAACGGACAAGAAATTACGCCGAACATCAACCGTTTACTTGGGAACAGCTTGTATTTCACAAATTTCTATGAGCAAGTCAACAATGGTACTAGCTCGGATAGTGATTTGATGACGACTACATCGGTGTTTCCATTGCGATCAGGCGCGAATTTCTTCCGATATCCGACGAACACCTATAATTCGCTGCCGAAGCTGATGGAGGGTATGGGTTATCAAACAATTTCTACCCATGCGGAGCCAGCGGGAAGCTGGAACTGGGTCGAAGCCCATCACAATATCGGATACCAAACGAGCTGGGATTTAAGGAAGTACAAGGAAGACGATACGGTAGGACTTGGCTTGTCAGACGAGTCTTATCTCAAACAGCTAGGGGATAAAATGACAGATGTGCAATCCCCGTTCATGCTTCATGTAGTTACCTTGTCCAGCCACGGTCCTTTCGATTTACCAGAGAAAACGAGGAAGCTTCGTCTAGATCCAAGCTTGGACAAGACGATCATGGGCGCTTATTTCCAAGCGATCAATTACACGGATAAACAAATCGGCGCATTCATAGACAAGCTGGATCAATTAGGCTTGTTGGATCAATCTGTTATTGCGATTTATGGCGATCATACAGGGGTTCATAAGTACTATCAGGACCAAGTCGACGCGATTCCATCATTGGAAAATGAAGCGTGGAGAACGCATTCGTTGCAACTGCCATTCATTGTGTACAGCAAAGGGATGCAAAGCGAGGAAATTCCCACGATCGGTGGTCAAATTGACACGCTTCCTACACTTGCCTACCTAATGGGTGTTGATAAAGCGAAATTTGAGTCAACAGCGATGGGGAAAATTCTTGTGAATACGAATAAGAATTTTACCATTCTCAACAATGGAACGTTGGTTGGAGCGCCGCGGGAGTCAGAGAAAGATCATATTCTGCGCTCGTTCCAAATCGCCAATTGGATTCATGAGAGCAACTATTTTGCACAATAGAAAAAAATGAGTAGGGCTGCTATGAACTGCTCATGACCAAAAAATCCCATGTGAACAATGATGTATCATTGTTCACATGGGATTTTTCTTGTACATGCAAGTAAAACTATTTAACTTCAGAAAGAACGAATTTATCGTTCACTTTTTTCGTAGTATACGTAACGCCGTCTTTGGTCGTAAATTTCACGAGCTCAGGCGTGTTCGCTTTATCAAACGTGATTTCTTCTTTTTTTGTCGTCAGAATATTGGAAGTAAAGTACGATTTGGTATTCGTAAGGAACGTCGAACCTGCCTTCGTATCCGTAACATAATGATTCGCTAGGGTATCTAACATCGAAGCGTCGAAGTAGCTAGATAGAAACTTCTTTGCTGTCTCTTTATCTGTAGCTGCGATTGGGTTTAAGATAAATGCGCCGTCTGCGGATTTCGCTTCTGCAAATAAGTAATCTACTTTCTCGCGTGCAATTCTAACTGCGATATAGCCTTTCATGTTCGTTGCATCCTGAGTTACAGCCGTTGTTTGTGGAGCTGCCGTTGCTGTAGCAGCAGGAGTTGGTGAAGTTGTGGAATCTTTGGAAGAACATGCAGCGCCTGTTACTGCCATTGTAAGTATAAGAAGCCCTGCAGCCGTTTTTTTCAATGTCATTTGGGTACACCTCATCGTCATTTATGTACTGGCTTATATTACTAAATAAACCGAATTCTATGTTAGTAGAATAGCCAGCAAGATAAGAATATAAACGATAAGGGTAGGATTTGCAAACTTGAAATAGCGTCATCGCGCAGGGTAACTGCGAATTTCCTATGAGGATCTTATGGAAACGCTTCTAATTGTGACAGCTTAGAGGGAGGTGGGACTTGCAATTATCAAATAACTGGATTTTAGGCATCTAAAATGGTTGTTTTTATCCTTTTTATACAAATAACTGGATCTATTGTCGTTAAATTCGTCTATTTTTTGTCTAATTTCCGAACTTGTATGCTGGGTACTCTAAGAAAATTCATTTCAAATAAAAAACTGGATATTTCCACATCATTTAGATGTAAGAAATCCAGTTATTCGTCATAGAGATGCTCCTTATTAATAAGGAGTCTGCGTTAAATCCTTCATTTCCGCTAGAAGCCCCGTGCGTAAATCGATCTGTGGTTGATAGCCGAGCAGGGATTGTGCCTTACGAATATCCGCCCAAGTATGACGAGGCTCTCCCGAGGCTTTGCCGAGAAATTGCCTGTCTATTTTTCGACCAAAAAGCTCCTCAAGAATGGCGATGCAATCAAGTACGGATGCACGTTCTTTCCCACCGATATTGATGGTTTCGCCGATGATATTTGCAGCGTAGGCCGTTGCTGCGATGGCCTCCACACAGTCGCTAACATACGTAAAGTCGCGAGTTTGCAGCCCGTCACCGTGGATGGGGATTGGTTTGTTTTGCCGGATATGCTGGATAAAACGATGGAAGGCCATGTCAGGACGCTGTCTAGGACCGTACACAGTGAAGAATCGTAAAATAACGACAGGTAGTTCATGGTTATGCGCATACACCTTACAGAGCTGCTCTCCAGTCAGTTTGGTGACCCCATAAGGCGAGAGTGGCTCTGTAGTAGCGGCCTCATTCACTTGATTTGTTTTTTCGCCGTAAACGGAAGATGTTGATGCGTACACGAATTTACTCACGGGATGCTTGCGACAGCCTTCTAGCAGCCGTTGGGTGGCTTCGATGTTATTGCTGACGTAGGATTTGAAATCCTCGCCCCAGCTAGAACGAACGCCAGGCATGCCAGCCAAGTGGTAAACGATATCAACGTCTGGAAGAATTGCCTCCCACGGAACATGTAATAAATTCTGGTTAATGAAAGTGAATCGGTCATGTTGGAGTAAAAAACGAAGGTTATACTCCCTTACCTGAACAGGGGTTGGAGACTTCTGGACGAAAGCATCCAAGCCAATGACTTCATGTCTTGGATCTTGTAGAAGCTTTTCACATAGATGAGATCCGATAAACCCAGCTGCTCCCGTGACGAGTATTTTCATGCTAAGTAAGCTCCTTTCGTGAGGCAGATTATCTATTTCCGATGCCGAAATACGAATAGCCCAGCTTGGTCATTTCTTTGCCGTTTAGCATATTTCTTCCATCGAAAACGAAATAATCTTTCAGATACGCTCGTAATTGCGCCCAATCAGCATCGATATAGTTTTTCCATTCTGAACAAAGGAGAATTGCGTCGCATTGATGCAACGTCACCTCGATGGATTCGAATTGTTGAACATTTTCAGATCGAAGAACTTCAGGAAGTTTTGCGATGGGATCGTGTACTCTTAAATTCGCTTGTTTGCGATGTAATTGTTGAATGATGGAAAGGGCAGGTGCTTCCCTTAAATCATCGGTATTCGGTTTAAAGGAAATGCCAAGAACGGCAATGGTTTTATGGCTGAAGCCACCTAACTTTTGTTCCCATATGTTCAAAAAGTGCGAAGATTGTGAGTTGTTAACGTTAACGACTTTTTCAAGAATGCTGAGATCAACTTGTTGCTCCTTCGCCGTATATAAGAGAGCCATGCTATCTTTCGGGAAGCAAGAACCGCCATAACCGATCCCGGCTTTTAAGAAATGGGGACCGATCCGTTGATCCATGCCCATTCCCTTAGTGACGTCGGATACATTTACTTCCAGGGATTCGCATAGTCTTGATAATTCATTTACATAGGAGATTTTAGTTGCTAAGAAGGCGTTCGATGCATATTTAATCAATTCTGCAGTTCTGGGTTTGGTAACCAAAACGGGGGCTTTTAATTGCCCATATAAGGATGTAATGACATTTGCGGCTTGCGCATTGTCGCTTCCTATAATAATGCGATCGGGATTAAGAGAATCATACAGCGCGCTGCCTTCCCGAAGGAACTCTGGATTGGAAACAACATCGAACGGGTGGGGATGAGTTTGTGATTCTTTGACCCAGTTGACTAATTTGCGGTTTGTATCTATGGGAACTGTGCTTTTCACAGTAATTATTTTATAGTCATCCATGAAAGTACCAATACTTTGGGCAGCTGCTCGAACGGACTGAAGATCAGCGCTTCCATCTTTATCGGAGGGGGTGCCAACACAGAGGAAGAGGATTGAATTTTCACGTATTCCTTTTTCTGGAGAGGAAGTGAAGCGAATGTTTCCCGATGCTAAGTGTTTCTTTAATAAGTGGTCCAGCCCTGGTTCGTAAAAAGATAACTTGCCCTCAGAAAGTCCCTGTATTTTCATCATATCCGTATCTAACCCCGTAACCTGCCATCCCAGTTCAGCAAATACCAATCCAGTTGTAATCCCTACATAGCCCATACCCATGATTAAAATGTTCATTTGTTTCATTTTCTCGACCCTCCGTCTTCTTGAACGAACACCGACTGTGGACTGATAATCGAGTTCGTCATTGGATAATGGTTAGGATTAAGAATGGCGTACTCTAGCAAGATGCTGTTTTCTAATGTACAACTTTCTAGTCTGACATTAGGTCCGATCGACACGTAAGGTCCAATCACACAATTGATTAATTCTGCACTAGGGTCGATACATACAGGTGGGATTAGGGTGGTTCCTGGGAAATCTGTTCGATACGTCAGCAAACCTTCATCCTCCATAAGCTTCAACATCCACTTGTTCGCGTCTAGCCAGCCTTTCATGGTACCGACATCCGAGAAATTCTTTTCCGTTATTTGATAAGACACTGAAAATTGTTGATGGATCAGCCACTGAATGGCATCCGTAATTTCGTATTCGCCTCTGGCAGAAGGACTGATCGCATGAACGGCTTCAAAAATACTCGGTTTAAACGCGTAACTCCCCAGTACCGCAAGATCTGACTTGGGCACTGAAGGCTTTTCTTCCAGACCAACGATTCGATCTTTGTTAATTTCGGCAATTCCAAAAGCCTTTGGATTCGGCACTTTTCTTAGCAGAATAGCTGCATCGTGTCCATCGTGTGTAATTGCGTGACATAAGCCATGAAGATCTTGCGTTATCAAATTATCGCCAAGAAGCAGCACGAAGGGTTCGTTGTCCATGAAAGACTCGGAGTGTTTGACAGCGTCTGAGATACCCAAAGGATTCTTTTGGAAAATATATGTGATGTTAACATTCCACCTTTCGCCAGTACCTACTTCTTCCAAAAACATGGTGTGGAGACTAGGCCGGATTACGATACCGATCTCGTAGATACCTAATTCCACTAGCTTTTCGATACCATAATAAATTAAGGGTTTATTCGCCACTGGAAGCAAACCTTTAGGCTTTATATTGGAAAAAGGTTGAAGTCTAGTACCTTTGCCTGCACAGAGAATTAATCCTTTCATAAGCTTTTACCTCCTTGTCTATATGAAGACATTATTAATTTATGATGAAAATTATGAAATGTAAGGGCTATTCACAGGGAAAATAAGCTGATATGTATACGTTTTATGTACTTCTTCTATCAGGCCAATCATAATCCGCGAATCTACTCTATCAAGAGCCTAAGCAGGGGGTTGGAAAAATCATAGTATACATGGAGACAATTAAAGTTTCTAAATGAATGCGAGAGGAATGATTATTTTGGAAAGTCTAGAACAATTACTCAGTTATTTAAAAGCGCATCCCGAAGTGACAGAGATCTCATTGGAGTATGTGAACGGTGACAAAGACAAGGTTGACTTAACTGAAATCAATGATTTAATGAAAGACATTGATTGGGAGCAAGTCGACGAAGCTGAGGTGGAATTAGCTGACGGAACAAAGTTGGAGTTTGGTGGAGTCGATGAAGAAGATGGCGAAGACGAAGAATCAGACGAAGAAGATGACGAGGACGAAGACGAAGACGAAGTAACGGTATCAGCTGCAGGAGATGAAGAAGAATCAGACGAAGAAGATGACGATGATGACGATGATGACGACGACAATGATGACGAAGAAGATGAAAATGAAGACGAAGCGACAGTAGCTGCTGCAGAAGGTGAAGAAGAATCAGACGAAGAAGATGAAGATGAAGATGAAGATGAAGATGACGACGACGACGATGATGATGAAGACGAAGAAGCATAAGTAGCAGAAGAACAATAAGCACGTCGATAGCGATTTGAGTCATGAAAGAAGGGTACTGGCTTTAAGCTTTGCCACTCCATGCATGGAAAACCTCTTACTCTTGTTATGGCTTCTGCTCGTTTTCGCAGTAGATTCATACTCGTAGTAAGGGGTTTTTTCTACATTCTTAGGTTGCAGTCAAGTAGACGTGTCATGAGTCTCTTGGTACGAAAAATGGGCTGTCCCCAAGTAGAAATGTCTACTTACTGGACAGCCTCTTCGTTCTAACTGCTAACTAGAAATCCCCTTGTTCATGCCTATCTTTGTTCCCAGACGGCCAGAATTTCCCGAGCAACACGTTCCCACGAGAAATTTCCTTCTGCTAATCTACGGCCGTTAAGTCCCATTTGACGTGCATTGCCCAGATCAGTCAGCAGCGTGTTCAATTTCTGTGCATATTCTCTAGGGTCTTCTGGGTTATCGATGAGAATACCGTTATTGTTCTTAACGATTTCCGGATTACCGCCTCTAGCTGTCGTGAGGAAAGGCAGACCAGCAGCCATGGCTTCATAGTGTACTCGGGCCAAAGGCTCCTGCCAAATGGACGTACAGACAAAAACATCTCCCGCACAGAACCAGCGGTGAACATCGTTGGCTTGAACATAGCCAGTCGTTATGACTGGAAGTGGTGAGCGTACGGCAAGCGCTCTTACGTAAGCGACATAATCACTTATTGAGTTATCACTAAACCAAGCACCACCAACAACAACGAGTACAGCATCCGGATGATTGATTTGCGACATCGCACGTACTAACACATGGGGCCCTTTATTACGGGTTAGCCTCCCGACAAACAATATGACTTTCTTGTTCGTGAGGTTGTGTTCTGCCCTAAGGCTCTCCCGAGCTCTTCGTGCACTTTCGGACTCCATCCATGGCGCAAAGCGATTTAAATCGACGCCGGAGTAAATTGGTTTTATTTTATCAGCTGCATGAGGATAGAAATCACAGATGGCGGTTCCAATATAATTACTAATGGTAATGATACGTTCTGTTTGTTCAATCACAGCATTGCCCTCACTGGGCGCAATCTTAAATGGATTAAACATATCGTTATGCATGCTTAGAATAATGCGGGATGAAGAGGCAACCTTGCGTACAGGAAGGACCAGCAAGGGACGGTTAAAAATATGAATGATATCGAAGTGTTCTGACGTATTCTCCAGAAACTGAATGACATTCGGTGCGTATGCCTCAAGTAAACTTTCTGAATCAACACGCACATAACGGATGCCATCTACAACTTCATCGTTTGGTAAAGCGGGGTCCGTTCTTCCAAGAATCGTAATTCTGTGATGTTTACTTAACAGCGAGGCCACTCCGTCTATATAGGTTTGGATGGCTCCCCCTCGAATGTTGGGGACAGGCAGCTTTTCTGTACAAATCATCAGAATGTTCACAAGTTAACAGCTTCCTTTCTTCAGGCAGTCCTTTTTCTGAGTTGAATCTGCTTTTTTAACAACGGAGGTGAAACGTTCATATTCCGTTGTGTTTGTTGTATTTTTTTTGGATAAGGTTTCGCTATTCGCTTAACAGGCTTCTTCAATACTTGTTTGCGTTTCATTTGTTTCTTTTTAGCACGAAGTAACGGCTTCAAAGTTTTCTTAGCTCGCCATTTTTTGTAACCCCAAATAATTCTTACACCTGTGCGGCGTTTCCATTTCGTAAGCTTTCTTTGTCTTTTTCGTTTGAAAGTTCGCGTTTTTTTGATGATTTTGGTTTTGCGACGTTTCGGTACACGAAGTGTGAATTTTCTTTGTCTACGAGCTGGCAATTGAATTAGCTCTGGAACAGGGACTGCAGGAATTACAGGGATTGCAGGCATTGCAGGCATTGCAGGCACGGTAATCGCAGCGGGTACTTCTGCATTTACAGGATCTGGTGAAACAGGAACCGTAATCGTTTTTTCTGATTTAGGTGCATCGGCGTAAACACGTTTTGATTTTCTCGTAGAAGGGATGGTAACGACAGCAGGCTTTTCTAAATAAACCGGCTCTGGTGCAGAAGGTACAGAGATGATGTTCTCTTCCTCTATTACAGGCAGGGTTACCGATGCTGGCAACTCGGCATATACAGGTTCTGTCTCAAGCGGAATTGGGATGATCTCTTCTACAACTGGCGTAACTGGCGTAACTGGCGTAACTGGCGTAACTGGTGTAACTGGTGTAACTGGTGTAACTGGTGTAACTGGTGTAACTGGTGTAACTGGTGTAACTGGTGTAACTGGTGTAACTGGTGTAACTGGTGTAACTGGTGTAACTGGCGTAACTGGCGTAACTGGCGTAACAGGTGTAACAGGTGTAACTGGTGTAATTGGCGTAATTGGGGCATTGGAGTAAGTTGGTTGCAACGTAGCACCTGGAAGAACAATCGGACGATCAGTAATAAATGGTGTGACGGTTCCCGAGTAGTCCCCAGCAGGGTAATTTGCCTTGTCTTTTTCAAGTTCTGTTAATGCCTGCCATTTACTCGTTTCAGTTGTCATGACTCTTTGAAGGATTGGTGCTAGTTCAGTCTCAAGGAAAACTTGGGGATTAAAAACAATTTCTTTAACATGCTTGTAGAATTCATTTGGGAAGGCCATATCAATCCACAATATTTCGAAGGTTTCTTGGTCAAGTGGATTGGCTCGATGGTATGCTTCAATCATGCCGCGTATCCATGTCAAGTCCCAAACACCCATATCATCCATGGTACTCGTAATCAATTTGCGTAAATCACGAATCGGCAGATCATAGGAAACCCCGTCTAAATCGATAACCCAGATGCCGCCAGGCCCCATCTGACCATTCGACCAACCAAAATCCTGGTGGGCAAGCCCCCAGTGTGGCTCACCTTTGGCTAACATGCTGTTGTAAGGGGAGTTTTGAAAACGTTGATACATGTCGTTAGCCTGCCGCTTGAATTCCTCGATGACGGCAAGTAAACTTGCGCTTGCTGCTGTTTCTGAGTAGGCGTGGGCGATATCCTGAAACCAGCCAATTTTGGCAATTATTTTTTCGTAATATTTACCCCAACCGTAAATACGTGAAGATTTCTCAGAGCCGCTAGGTGGGACATACCCCTTGGAGTTTTTGTGGAACTCACCTAATCCGAAGCACAGCTGCGAGGCTCCTTCAAGGTCAACTTTTGATACGGGTACCAGAGGTTCGATCCAGTCGGTCACGATCCATAGTTTACCACCAGCTTCAACATAGAAATTGCCTTCCTTTGTAGGAATGAAAGAAGGGACTCGGTAACCTAACCCTGACATGTACGCTTGAGCGCCTACACTGAAAAGACTTCTTCTTGGCCGTCTGTGTAAACATTTAATACTAAGATTGCCCTTACTTGTGCTGATTTTCCAAATAGCGCCACCTTTATCAGGTTTGGAGGTAATCAAGAGCATATCATAGACCTGCATGTCATAATGAGTCATGACCTCTCTTGCCAACATCTCTAACCCAGGAGGAACATACATGTTAGCCACGATTCCTGGATCCAAGACGTCATTGATCCAGGGGACGATTTGATAATTTTCCACCACCATCACTCCATCACGTATTTTAAAGTGAATTGTACGTACTATACACTTACAGATGCTGCGATATTGCTATTGTGATCCACTTCTTTACATCATCGAACTGCTGCGAATGAAAGATCACCTCACATAAACCAGATTAGGTTTATCTATTTCTATGCATATGTCATTAGGTGAATGGTTGATATGTACAAGAGTGGAGTTTCATGAAAAACGATGAGTCTTCCGTTCGACTTTTCACCGAAAAGATTGAATTGACATGAAACCAAATGGTTGTATATAATAAAAAGCGAAACCAAAAGGTTTCGTTAAATTGTGCAAATGAGATGAGGAGATAGGATATGTTGTTGAATTCAATCAATTATTGGGCAGTGTTGGTCACAGGCGTTTTATCGTTAGTTGTAGGCTTTTTATGGATGGCAGTCATATGGGCAAAGCCTTATCAGAAGGACATGTACGGAAAGTTGGAACAGGCTAATAATACCGTAAGTAAGTCAGTTAAGATTCAATCCTTTGTCATTTATATCCTTGTCTCTTTCGTGACTTCCATAGCTTTTGCCGTATGCTTAGAGTTATGGAAAGCTGGTGGACAAGCGTTTAATTATGACGGAGATCGATTGTCGAATGCGTTCTGGTTTACTATGCTCCTAGCAGCGGGCTCTACGCTTCCATTCACCGTTGGCAAGAAGGTATGGCAATTCAAAAGTTGGCTAGTTGTAGCCGTTGACTCCTCGTATGAGGTTGTTCGCTTCACGATGTTGTTACTCATTTTTTGGTTCTGGAAGTAGAATATCTGAAGATACGCTGACTTTTTAATTGTATATCATAAACCTTCGAAACCTGAGATGTGTGATGATTTCCAAATGTGTATAATAGAGCTATCTGATTACATAAAAGGGGACGACTTCTCATGATTACTTGCAAATCTTGTTCCAAACGAACAGATCTCCAGTTAAAGCGTTGTACGCACTGCGGGGCGATGCTGACCTACTCGGTTGCAGAGAAATTTGATGCGATGGCAGAGTTGGTGGAACAAGCGCTGAAGCAGGAACTCGAAGCGAGAAGGAGATTGAAGCATTAGCGTATTAACTGAAGCGGGATTACCCGAAGACATATGGAAGAACTGAAACACCCTTTGGGTGTTTTTTGCGTTGTGCCATCTAAGCTGCACGGCAGACAAGCTCGGTCTGTTATTCAAAAAGCAGTTGGCATGGCGGCAAAGGAATATCTGAATAGACAGTGTGCTTTTGGCAACCAAAATGCCTGTTTAGACTAAATCTTTTCTCTGAGCATTGCAGTAAAGTAAAAGTATGAATGATATCTGAGGAGGTTGTTCCTATGATGCTGTGCCTGTGCCCGTGAATCCCGGTGATGTGATTTTCCACAACATTCAGTTGCTTCATGGCTCACCGGAAGGGGATGGGAATGCGCTTCGCAGGACCGTGTATTACGAGTTCCGTCCAGGCGAAATCGAAGCGAAGTTCGGGCCGCATACGTTGGAGTATTTGGCGCTTAAGCAGCATATGCTTGTGGATTGCATCGAAAAGCGTAAGGAAGCTGCTCATATGTCGGGTGAAACTCCTTACGAGTATCAGCCTACGGGCGCATTCGCGATTGGCGCGAAACAGACGCCGAAGACGTCGGTATGTGCATTATGATTACTGGCGTGGCTAGGAAGAGAAATGATGAGGCTGTTCCACAAGTAGATGAATCTACTTGTGGGCAGCTTTTTCATTTTGGTAAAAGGAGAGCAGCGGCGCTATGTGAGACAGCACCAACTAGGAATATATCAAATTCGCACAAAACTGGGTTAAGCTTTGCCCCGTTTTTTTCTTGAACATACGTCCGAAGGTATGGACATCGGAATAGCCGACGCGATCCGCAATTTCGCTAAAGGAAAGGCTGCTTTGAATGGCAAGCTCCTTCGCTTTGTTGATGCGAATCCACGTCAAATACTGCATGGGGGACATTCCGACATGCTGGCGGAATAAAGTCAGTATGTAATTTTTGCTGAGGCCGGAAACGTCCTCCAACTCTTTAATTTGAATCTCCCGACTGTAGTGCTCGGTGAGATAGTTTTTGATTAAGACCAGCTTTGGCATGGTGAGCGCGTCTGTTTTGGTGCGTGTTGTGCCTGATTCGATGGCTAATGCAGCTTCAGCAAGAATGCGCATGAGCAGGCTTTGGCAGTGCATCTGATGCACGAGACCCGGCTGGCGATAATGCGAAACAAGCTGTGAAAGCATGGTCTCTACCGGATGATCCGCGAAGTTGCCGAGCATATGCTTATGCTTGAAAAGCTCCTCATATGGGAACGCGGACTTACCGAAATGGAACACGAGCGAAATACACACATAAGGACTGTGATCCTCTTTAATGATGGAGTGACGCTCATTGGGACGATGAAATAAGAGATCGCCACGGTGCGTCTCGTAGGGATTGTCACCAACGGGATAGTGGGCAAAACCGTCCACCACATATTGCAGGATAAATTGCGTCATCTCCCGATTGCGAATCGCCCACCCCTTTGGGGCATGGAACATATGGGCTAGCGTGATATAGGGCGGAAAATGGTAATCCGGCAGCATTCCAATTGTTTCTGCTGGCTGCATAGTAGTCAGGTTGGGAGCCATTTGATCAGCACCTTTCTATATGCACTAGTGTAGCATGAAGCAGTGAATTTGAAGAGTGCCTTTGGCAACAGAAGAGATTTTGCCGCGATAGCAAATCCTTTATACCATAATAACAATCGGAAATTAGCACATTATCGCGGAATTGATCGTATTTGTCTCCATTGAGGCTAATGGCTTGCGAAATGGGGTGCCAGCAAGTGGTTATGTAAATATTTATGTGGATGGAGTTCTGCAACAGGGGAGTTTGTTGACATCACTAACAGATACAACTCTTGTTTTAACTAGTTTACCTACTCCTTTTACGGTTGGTGCACCGGTTGCCCTAGAGGTTGTAAGCTTTGAAAACATCGCAACGAATGTAACGAACCCGACTATTTCTGCACCTATTATTACGGTTACAGCGTAAGTTAATGTTATTTCTCATAAATAAAAAATGTTCAAATCATGTCAAGCAAAGTGGACCTTTGCAAGCGGATTGCAAAAAGTGATAAAAGCAAACTACTACCATCACATCATGAGGTTGCAGGAGAAAGCACCGAAGTCAATGGATCGGCAGCCTTCTCCTGCTAGCGGTTAGTTTTATTGGATGATAAGAACATCATCTTGTAGTTCCAAACTAATAAGAAGAAAAGGGGCTTCCCTCAAACCATGAAAATGGTTTAGGGGAGCTTTTCTTATAAGGTTAGCAAGAAAAAATCATAAGTCTTATTAAAAATAAAGCATTAATAATAACAAACAAAACTGTATAAGAAAACTTATTTTGAAAGCGGTTTATTTAAAGTACGCTTTGTATTGTAGCCTTGTCAAAATTTTATAAGGGGAGTGTAAATAATTTGAAAAAAATGCGAAGTACGATATTTGCAATGATTTTCCTATTAATTGTTTCTTATTTACCGGGAGTATCTCAGTATGCTCTAGCTGACGCCATCGGGGCATCTACAAATGCTGTATATGTTCCAACAGATCTTAGAATGTCGCCGGCATCAAACACGGAAGATTCGGTGGTCCTAGTTTGGGAAAAGCCATTGACCTACTCTTACGTAACTAATTATAACATTTACAACAGTGATGGTTTGTTAGTTGGAAAGACTTCCAAAACATACTATAAGGTTCTAGGCTTGTCGCCTAATACAACAAATCATTTTATTGTTCGGGCTCAAGATGCTTCAGGACTGGAATCTCAAGATAGTAACACTGTACAAATTACAACAAAGCCAGTTGGGGTAAAAATGAATGTGAAGGATTTTGGGGCAACCGGCGATGGTACGAGCATGGATACAGTTGCCATACAAGCTGCATTAGATGCATGTCCACCAGGCGGAACTGTATATTTCCCTGCTGGTTCATATTTAACGGGGGCGCTATTTTTTAATCACAGCAACATTACCGTGTATGTGGATGCAGGGGCCCAGATTAAACCGAGCACACACAAAGCCGATTTTAAGCCTTTTGTGATGGCCAGGCATAGTTTAGAAGAACCAGAATCCTATGCAAGTCTTTTTAACGCAGGGATTATGGACCACAACAATTATGGTTTTTCGATCCATGATATCGCCATCATAGGACCAGGGACGATTGGGGACGCGCAAAATGGTCTAGACTTACGGGTGGAATATGACAATGACGTGAAAGAAGTCGGCAAGACCTATGGAGGCGGAAGCTTGCTTAGCTTCATGAACGCCCAAAATGTGTATCTAGACGGATTGCAAATCAGAAACGGGATGATGTGGACAATTGTCCCTGTCTACAGTAAAGATATTACAGCTTATGGACTCGACATAAACACATCCGTCCATAACGGGGACGGCTTTGACCCTAACTCCTCTGAAAATGTATACATCCTTTCCTCTACCTTTCAAACCGGTGATGACAGCAGTGCGATAAAATCCGGTATCAACCAAGAAGGCCGAGATATCGGCAGACCCTCCCGCTTTATCTATTATCGTGGAGATACGTTCAGTGGTGGACATGGTGGAATAGTAATCGGAAGTGAAATGTCCGGCGGCGTTAGCGACGTATATGCAGAAGATTGTAATCTCATACCTGTCGATGTGTCGTCTAACGTTGTTACTCCTGGTTTTAAAGTTAAGACGAGTACATCAAGGGGCGGGTATATACGTAATATTCAGGTTAGAGACTCGCTAATTAACAAAATTGAGTTAAACTCCAATTACGATAAGTTGACGGTTCCCGATATTTACCCTTCCGATATGAGCAATTTTCGTTTTATTAATCTTCGAAATAATGATACGACCGGAACGGGAACAGATAATATCATTTCCTTGACTGGGGCGGCCTCGACACCTACTTCAGACAATGCATTGAAGAATGTGCAATTCATCAACAGTTCATTCACTCAGGCAGTACTAGCCTACACAGAGAATATATTCTTTTATAATTGCAGCTTAGCTAGAGGGATTAACGCTACGAATAGTACGAATATCGTGCAGGACGGCGCTGTCGTGCATGACAAATCCTTTCCCGTTAATGAGGATTTTACCAGCTATAACGTTGGTGATGTGCCAGGCGGTTACTGGACTGCATCAGGTTATGCCCCAGGCTTAATTCGTATCGCAGCAGATGGAGCTCGAGATGCGAAGAGTTTGTTTCTAGATGATGAAAATTCAGGTTATGTCTCCGTATTACGCAACTTTGCGGCGCAAACAGGTGTTGTAACGGCAGAGGTATACATGAAATTTCCATCTCCTCCGAATTTAACGAACGGTGTACCTAATGGTACTTATGCAACAAAACCAACAGGTAACAACAGGGTATTTCAATTGTTAGGTTCAAACGGCAAGATTGCCGTATGGTTAAACACTGAAAATTCAGGAGCGTTAAGCTACGTTATTAATGGTGTCACTTCGCCTATTATCATTCCCGCAATATCTCTTAACACATGGTTTTCAGTAAAGACTGTAGTGGATATCCCGAACAAGGCTGTTGATGTTTATTATAACGGGTCAAAGGTTCTAAGCGGGCAGCCGTTCTATGATAAGACCGTCATTCCGCCTGATATCAACACCTTTAAATCCATAGGACCAAACAATAATACGACCGTAGCCTCCCAGGTGCTTCTGGATGATTTAACGATTAGCACACCTGTGACGGACAGTCAAGGATACGGAATTAATCTAAGCACGCCGAATAGTGTTACCTCGATTTCTGGTAAAGGTGACAGCTTGCAAATCAGCGCTTTGAAAACGATAAATGGATCTCCATCGACAGTTACATGGGCTGTTTACAATAGCGATCTTACACCTACTGATGCTGCCACGATTGATGCAAGCGGTCTGTTAACTGCAAAGAAAAATGGGAAAGTCGTTGTTGCTGCGTCAATGAATGACGGCACAGCCATCGCAAGCTTATTACCCATTACGATAACTGGGCAAGAATCTACGATAGGTTTCAAAGCAGTAAACGTAACAACTGCAATCGGGACTGCACCATCTTTACCTTCCACAGTGACGGTAATAAGAGATGATGGTTCTGTCACCTCAGCCCCTGTTATTTGGGATTTAGTTAATCCTGCTAAATATCAACAAATGGGTACTGTAAGTATCCAGGGGACTGTAACAGGCTTTTCGCAAAGAGCCTCTTTATCCATTCATGTTGTTCCTATGGCGATTAAGGGTTATCAGCCTGTAGACATTAAAATAAAAGCAGGAGTTACACCAAGCTTACCGGCTCAAGTGACGGCTTATTACAACAATAATATATCCCAATCTCTTCCTGTAGTATGGAATAATGTTCCCGCGGATCAGTATGCCCAAACGAATGTCAAAGGGTTTAAGGTGCAGGGCACAATACAAGGGTCGACTTTGCCGATTATAGCGAATGTATCGGTACTTCCAGAACTTGGTCAAGATGCGAAAACGATCCTCGTGGCAGCAGACGGCAGCGGTGATTTCACAACTATTCAAGCTGCAATTAATGCTGTGCCGGATCAGAATAATGTTAGAACCGTGATTTTTGTGAAGAATGGTGTTTATTACGAAAAAGTGTTGATACCTGAAACAAAGCCTTACATTTCCCTAATCGGTGAAAGTGAGGACGGAGCGATTTTAACCTACGACGACAATCCCAAAAAGACAGGTCTGGACGGTACATTGCTTGGTCTGGGTACTTATACGGATTATACGATTATGATTAAAGGCCATGATTTCAACGCTAAAAATATGACGTTCATCAATTCTTCAGGATCTGGAGCCGGGCAGTCCGTAGCAGTCGACGTGTATGCGGATAAGGCTTCTTTTGAAAATTGTAAAATGATTGGTTATCAAGACACATTGCTGACGCGTAACCTGACCGATAATGCGGATCCGACGAATTATGCTAATAACAATACGATTCAAACCTATCGCTCTTACTTTAAAAATTGTTACATTGCCGGTTCTGTCGATTTTATTTTCGGGCCGGGAACAGCCGTATTCGAAAACAGCGAATTGCATTCCAGACTGGCAGGCCATGTGACAGCCGCTTCGACGCCGAAGGGGCAACAGTATGGGTACGTATTCATGAACAGCAAAGTCAGTTCCGAATCGCTGATACAAAGCACTGCAGGTACATCAGATCTGGGTAGACCATGGCGTCCTTATGCTCAAACTGTATATTTAAATACGTATATGGAGAAGCATATTTCGCCAGCAGGTTGGAACAATTTTGGTAATGCTACAAATGAGAAGACAGCTAATTATGCGGAATATAACAGCAGTGGGCCTGGAGCCAATCCTACTGGGAGGCTTGCTTGGACTCATCAGCTAACTAGCGATCAAGCGCAAAGCTATACGCCCCGCCAGATTTTCCAAGCAAGCAGCATGATTGGCGGCACAGACAATTGGGATCCATCTATCCAAACGCCTGTTGCCTCTATTGTCTCTATTCCTTCTATACAGATCGTTACACCAGTTGGTACGGCTCCGATGCTGCCTTCAGTTATCGACGCTGTTTATTCAAATGGAACAACACAACAGGTTCAAGTTTCATGGGATACTATCGCTCCGGAACTGTATGCCCAAAATGGCAGTTTTACGGTAATAGGAACCGTTCAAGGTACAACGATAAAAGCTATTGCGACTGTTAACGTTCGTGCTGGCAGCGTTCTGACGGGGCCTCCATCAGTTACAGCAGGCCAATCCTTGAATATTGTTTACGGATGGTCAGGGGTGTCGGAGCAAGTATATGGGCTGGATATAACATTGACTTATAATCCAAATCAATTGCAATTTGTATTGGCAGAATCATTGATTAATGGCATATCCGTTGTAGATCAGTCGAGCACTCCAGGACAAGTGAGAGTTCTTGTTGCAAGCTCTACGCCTGGTGTATCCATGACTGGAAATCTGGGAAGTATTCTTCAACTTCACTTCCAGGCAGGCAACGTAGCAGAGAATGTATCAAGTACTGTGAATTTAACCCAAGCCATCATTGCAGATGGAAGTGGAGCAGAATCTGGCATGGATGGTTCATCTTATCAGGTGTTAATTAAGTCGCCAGATGCAGCCAATAAAACAGCGTTGCTTACAAAAATTAATGAAGCACAAACCGCAGTAGATGCAGGAACTGTCGGAACGCTATGGGGACAGTATTCAAAAACATCGGTGGATACTTTACTTGCAGCAATCACGGGAGCAAAGGCAATTTCGAATACGATTCAAGCAACACAGGCGGACGTAGATCAAGCTGTCGTTCATTTAACTGGAGCGATCCAAGTTTTTATTGCCTCAGTGAATACGCGTGCTAGCATTGGCGACTTGGCTGTCGTTGCATCTCATTATGGAAAAACATGGACGGGAAGTGATTGGGCGAGCGTGAAGCGATATGATTTCAATCATGATAATCAATTAGATATTGCTGATCTGGCTTCGATCGCACGGAAAATATTAAATAATTAATCGGTATTTGTATCAAAATGAGAGCAGAACAGCTGCTCTCTAATTTGGAAGGGAGTTGGTGTCCTAATGGTTAGATTAAGAATAATGTTGTTGATGATATGTTTAATTATCCTAACTAAACCAGCTGTCATACAAGCAAGCGGTGGTCCTGATTTCTCGCTATCTACAACTCAAGATAGTTCAACTCTTAATAGTCAATTTGAAGTTTCTGTTAACGCCACAAATCTGTCGGATTTGTTTGGTTACGAAATTAATCTGACTTATGACAGATCCAAACTCAAGTTTATCAGCTATACGGCAGGTAATGGGGGATTTAATATTGATCCCATTTTTACCAGTAATGGTGTGCAATTAGCTCATACTGATATAGGGAATAAACCTGGCGCGAATGGGAATGCCACTTTAGCGAAGGTAACATTTAAATCGCTTCAAAAGGGCAGTACCAAGATTGGTCTCTCCAATTTAAAGCTTGTTGATTCACAACTGGCTTCTGTTGTTTATACCAGTAACGCATCAAAGAGCGTGACGATTAATGATTCGACAGGAAACGGCCAAACAGGAAACGGCCAAACAGGGAATGGTCAATCAGGAAACGGCCAAACAGGAAATGGTCAACAAGGAAATGGCCAAACAGGCAATATTGTTCCAGATGTGCAGTTTGATAAAGCTACAAAAACAGTGACATCGACGGTGGATTCAAATGCTTTGAAACGGGCACAAGATGAAGTTGTGGAAAATGAGAAGGGAATTAAAAAAGTTGTTATTGATATTCCGAAAAATTCTGAAGCAAAGGGATACTTGCAAGTCGTTCCAACATCTCTTGTGTCTACGAGTACAAAAAATGGGGAAATCGAAATTATGTCCGATTTTGCCACGATTGTATTACCTAGTAATATGCTTCAAAAACGAGATGCTTCTTCGGCAGATGTAAGTATTCGCATTGCTCAAGCTCAACCAGAGAATCTACAAGCGGATGCTAGAAGTAAAGTAGGTAACCATCCTGTCATTGAGTTAAGCCTTGAATCAGGTGATCAGGTTATCCCTTGGAAAAATAGTCAAGCTGCGGTAGCGGTAAGTATACCTTATACGCCTACTCCTGAAGAACTCCAAAATCCAGAACATATCGTAGTTTGGTATATCGACGGTACGGGCAACGTGACATCAGTTCCTAGCGCCAAATACGATTCAACAACAGGACGTGTGACCTTTAAAACTACGCATTTCAGCACGTACGCTGTTGCTTACTTAGTTAAATCGTTCGACGATCTTCAATCTGTACAATGGGCCAAAAAGCAAATTGAAGTTTTGGCTTCCAAAGGCATTGTCAATGGCATGTCAGAAACAGAATTTCAGCCTTCCCAAGCCATCACAAGAGCTGATTTCTTGGTATTACTTGTTAGGACATTGGAATTACATGGAGACGAAGGAGCTGCCTTCTCCGATGTTCCGGCAGATGCCTACTATAACGATTCGCTGCGCATAGCAAGGGGATTGGGGATTACGGACGGAATTGGCGATAACAAGTTTAGTCCACTCAAGCCTATAACTCGGGAAGATATGATGGTATTAACCGCTAGAGCTTTAAATCAAGCGGGTGGGCTGGCAATTAACACGAATAAGGATGCCTTCAATCAGTTTAAGGACGCAAGCTTGGTTTCTTCTTACGCAGCGACCAGCATCTCAACTTTGGTGAATAGCGGATTCGTACAAGGCTACAATCAAGCTATATATCCACAAGAAACTACGACTCGTGCGGAAACCGTAGTGCTCATGTACAACATTTACAATCATTAATGAGAATTGAGAATCCGATGGATCAGAGCTTACATTCAAGGAGGGATTGATAGGAAATGAAGCGTAACCGCCGAATCATGATTCAGATTTTATTGGGATTGATACTTTTAACTACTTGTATTCCGATGTTACCAATCGCTGCATTGGCAGGTACTTTGCCGCAATATTGGAGTGCGTCTGCCATCAAATGTACCGATGCGGCTTGTCCCGCGCTTTCGAATTACGATGCCAATTATGTTAACAACCTCATTTCATTGAGAACCGCCAGCGGCAAGTTGCAGTCCCAAGGTGACACCATGTATGCGACGTATACACCAATTACTGGAGACTTTACTGTTACCGCGAAAGTAAACAACTTTAAGAATCAACCTTCGAACGCAACGGATACCTCGGGTTCGGGAGCGTTAAGCTATCAGAACAAAGCATTGCTATTTGTCAAGAAGTCGATCGATCCTAATGACGCAAATGCAAGTTCGATTTCTCCTTCAATTATGCTTTCGTTTCAGCCGAAACAGTCGACGGAGGTGAATTCCTCCAATGCATTGAAAAATAGCAGCTATGTATATACATGGCAAAACCATGTGACATCCGCGACTTCCGCAGGAAACGTCGGAACTGCCGTGAGTGAAACCAATCAACTCGCTGGTTATCCGATCTTGATGAGTGATTTAAGCACAAAATCGCTTTATTTTAAGCTGGTGAAGAGAACGGATCCAGTTAGCAAGAACAGCACTTATTTAACGTATATATCTAATGACGGTACGAATTACGGCAACGGAACCACGACCGGTACAGCACTATATTCATTTACGGATACCAACAATGCTGTTTTTGGTACCGGCAGTGTGTATATCGGGCTCGGGGTAGATTATGGCACGGTTGATTTTAGCCAAGTGACCATTGTGGATTCCTTTGGAAATACCGTGTTTCCAAGCTCGTTGTCTGCTTCGACGCCAACCGGGTTATACACGATTGCCGGCAATACAAAGGCGACAATTGGATGGACTGCGGTAACAGGGGCTGCTTCCTATAACGTGAAACGGAGCACGACGTCTGGGGGACCTTATCAGCTCATTTCAAATGTGACAAGCAACAGTTATACCGACTCGAATCTATTGAATGACACTATCTATTATTATGTGATTAGTGCGGTAACTGGGAATGGAGAAAGTCCGGATTCGCTTCAAGCTAATGTCACTCCGGTTTATTCGCCAGACCCGCCGACTGCCCCTACAGGACTGAAGGGTACGTCAAGGGATAGTCAAGTCAGCTTGCAATGGGGTGCCGTACAAGGATCGGATAGTTATAATGTACTGAGGAGCAATGACGGAGGAGCTACATATACGAATATTGCCCTTGGCGTAACAACAACGAGTTATACCGATTCTGGATTGACCGACGGAACGAACTATACGTACGTGGTTCAATCCAAAAATATTGGCGGAGTAAGCGGGAATTCGACACCACTGCTGATTGCGCCTGTATCCACGTTTGCTAGCCCAATGAGTCTTGTCGCAGTTTCGGGCAATTCCAAAGTAGATGTAAGCTGGAATACGGTAACGGGTGCAACCTACTACACGGTGAAGCGGAGTACATTGTCGGGGCGGTCTTATTCCATCGTTGCCAGCAATGTGACCACGCCTGCCTTTACCGATACGACCGTTGTCAACGGCAGCGCGTATTATTATGTCGTATCTGCATCCAACGCTCAGACGGAAAGCATGAATTCGAATCAGGTAAGTGTGACCCCTTTCAATGCTCAACCCGGTTCTCCTCCGACTCCGCTCAATGTAGCAGGTGAAGCGGGGGATAGTGAAATCGGTCTGACATGGAGTGCGGTTGCCGGTGCTGTGTCTTATCATGTAAAACGTGCCGCCTCGATCACGGGTCCATACGCGACAATTGCAAACTTAACCGGAACGAGCTATTCGGATAGTGGTGTTACGAACGGAACCACCTATTATTATACAGTTTCCGCCGTCAATGAGAGCAGCGAGAGTGCCGACAGCTCGGCTGCGATAGCTACACCTGCGCATGTCATCGTAGTATCGAAGGACGGTACGGGGGATTTCACAACGGTGCAAGCGGCCGTCGATTCGATTCCGGGAGGCAATACGACCAGACGGGTCATCTATATCCGCAATGGTGTTTACAACGAGAAAATGAATGTACCTGGCACGAAACCGTATATTAGCTTCGTAGGGGAAAGCAGGGACGGAACGATTCTGACCTACAATGATTATGGTAATGCTGTAGGTACTAGTAACAGCTACACGCTTTCCGTTTCAGCGAATAACTTTACAGCCGATAACTTGACGATCCAGAATACGGCGTTCAACAGAACGGCTGTAGGTCCATCTGTTGCACTTTATGTGACTGCAGACCGGGTTGTATTTACCAATGTACGACTTGCTGGATTTCAAGATACGTTATACGTAAACTCCGGCCGTCAATATTATAGAAACGCTATTATTGAAGGCGATGTAGACTGGATTTTCGGAAATGCAACCGCCATTTTTGACAATTCGGAAATAAAGTTTGTCGGTAATGGTGGTGGGCATACGACAGCGGCCTCTACGGATCAGCTTGTCACTTACGGTTACGTTTTCCTGAATTCCAAATTGAGTCGAGGCACGTCCTCACTGAAAAATTCAGTAACGGTCGGAACCTGGGATCCATCTTGGGATATTGACAACAATATTGCCGCTACCAACGGTACCGTGGATTTAGGCCGACCTTGGAGAGCATACGCCAATGTGAAGTACATTAACACTTGGATGGATGCGCATATTAAAGCGGTTGGCTGGGATAACTGGGGGAATACGGCTAACGAATCAACCGCGCTCTATGGGGAATACAACACCACCGGACCTGGAGCGAACCCCAAAGGCAGATATAAGTGGACAAGTCAATTAACATCAAGTGAAGCCAATCAATATACCGTACAGAATGTGTTCAAAGGATCGGATGGATGGGACCCGACTTTAATCGGCGTCGTTCCTCAGAAGCCTCAATCGGCCAAACCAGTTTCCCCTACCGGTTTAACTGCGGTCTTAGGCTATTCGCAAATTAACATAGCATGGAATGCGGTTGCTGGCGCTAAAACCTATTCGGTTTATCGCAGTTCGACCGCTGGAGGTCCTTACACGAAAATTGCAACAAGCCTTACTGCAACCGGATATTCGGATACCTCTTTAAGTCAGGGAACGACGTATTTCTATAAGGTATCCGCTGTCAATGACTCTGGTGAAAGTGCTTCTTCAAATGAAGTGGCGATTTCAAGCGTAGGGACCTTTGATCGAAACACTGCTAATCAAGCGGATCTCTTCGTGGCCGTGCAAGTTCCTGGGGAATCCGTTACCGGTCTTGCTAATGGCACGTATCAGCTGGTACCTACGACGGACTTCAGTGTGAACGGAAATTTGTATACGATTAACAAATCCTATTTGGCTCAGCTGCCGATTGGAGCATCCACCTTAACGTTTACATTTAATTCTGGCAACACGCTGGCTTTCGCTATTCAAGTTGTCAACACGACATCGGTTCCAAGTCAAACGATTTCGAATGTACCGGCACTTCAGCTTTATACCATTGAAGGCGTTGCGCCTTATCTGCCAAGTATCGTTCCTGTAAATTTCACTGACCAAACGGAGAAAGCCCTGAGTGTAACCTGGAGCAGTGTCAGCCAGACACAATATGCATCGGCCGGCAGCTTCACGGCTCAAGGGGTGATAACTGGAACCAACGTTCCGGTGACTGCGAATGTAACCGTTCAAGCGCTGAGTTCCGTAGGTGCAGTCACAAGTGGAACCGACCTTCAATCCTATTTGACGAACTTGCCGTTCGCCATGCCTTCGTTTTTGCTCTATTCGTATCCGAACCAGGACTTTAATATTCAGGATTATGGTGCGGTTGGCGATGGCGTGACGAAGAATACAGCCGCGTTTGCGAATGCGATTGCAGCCGCTGCGAATGCAGGCGGAGGTCGGGTCGTAGTACCGGCGGGCGATTGGTTGACTGGACCGATTCAGATGAAGAGCAATATCAATCTCCATCTGGAGAATGGCGCCAAAATCCTCTTTAGTCCTGACTATAGCGATTACACGCCAGGCTCCACGAGATATCAGTCCATGCTCTTGGCAACAGGGCTCAGCAATATTGCCATTACTGGTAATGGCGTGATTGACGGAAACGGCCAGTACTGGCGTTATTTGAAAAAATCCAAGCTCACCGCAGGTCAATGGACGTACATGTTGTCTTTGGGCGGCGTGGTAAGCGCAGATGGAAGCATGTGGTATCCGTCTCAACAAGCCGTAGGCGTTGGCCGACCTCTGATGCTTGATATAAATAATAGCTCGAATGTTCTTATCGACGGGCCTACCTTTACGAATTCACCGCAATTTGCTACAAGCTTCACGAGCGATCAATACCTCGTCATTCGAAATGCAACGGTAAACAACGATGCGTGGAACCAGAATGGCGATGGCCTGGATGTCACTTCTTCACAAAACGTAGTTATGTACCATAATACGGTTAATGCCGGGGATGATGGGATTGGCATGAAGTCCAGCAATGACCCAAGCCCGTCCACCGCCTTATCGAATGTCGTCGTTGCCGATAATATCGTATTCCGTGGCCACGGAGGATTGTCGATGGGTAGCAACACTTCCGGTGGCATTAACAACCTTGCGGTTAGAAACAACCAGTATATCGGAACGGATGCCGGCATTAACATCAAAAGTTATGTAGGTAACGGCGGACCTATCGAAAATATTTATATCGATGGCATTCATATGCAAAATATTGGTGGAACGGCTATTAGTATAAGTGATTTCTATAATGGCCATGACGCTGTGTTGGATAATGCCCAACTTGGCGTAGATCGACGGGTTCCTGAGATTAAAAACATTCATATTAGCAATGTTACGGTTGACGGAGCTGATCAAGCAGTGAATATTGACGCGCTTGTTCATGTACCTGTTCACGATATTGATCTGACTAACGTGAAGATCAAGTCTACGACTGGCTGGGTATCTACCAATATGGCGAACGTTCAATTGAATAATGTTCAAATTACGCCTTCTGGTGGGGCACTCTACACATTAACCAATGCTTCTAACGTATTGTTTAACAATGTCTTAGTTCCTAGAGGTACGAGTACTTTTATCCATTTGGAAGGAATCGCAAGTAATATTCAGATGAAGAATACAGATTATTCGACAGCCGGAGTTCCATTCCAATTAGATCAAGGGATTAGTCCAGGGGTAATCAAAATTCTTGATTCAGGAATTGTGCAAGTTCCGAAAGCACCTACCAACCTTAGTCAATTAACAGGCAATTCCCAAGTGCACTTAGCTTGGGACACCATAGCAGGAGCGACTTCTTACAACGTGAAGCGAAGCACATCTAGTGGTACGGGGTACCAAACGATTGCTACTGTTACTGGAAGCACGTATACAGATGTTGGACTGAATGCGAATACCTATTATTATGTTGTAACAGCAATGAATACGGCTGGGGAGAGCGGTCAATCAAATGAGGTAGTTGCCACTATTGCCATTACATCTGCCGGCTTGCCAGTAGCCAATCTAACAGGAGCAGCGTCCGGTTATGTTGGCCAAAACTTAAACTTCTTTTATGGGTTAAGCATGGATGCCAACAGTGTCTACTCTGCTGTATATGCGCAAGACTTGACGTTCCAATATAACCCGAATCTTATTCATTTCGTTTCTGCGGAATCAATGATCCCTGGACTTTCCGTAGTAAGCGTGGATAATGATTCGACTGGGAAAGTCAGAATCTTACTCGCAAGTCTGAACTCAGGACTTCGTACAAGCGGAGATATATTGAAATTGATCTGGAAGGCTGCAGGGTTGGATCAGCCCGGAGAGGCAACGACACTCATTTACTTAAATCGTATTGTCATTGCTGACGAAGTTGGGACGGAAGCGACGATAAACAATACATTTGCATCCCTGCAGCTAAAGATTGATAAAGCTTTATTAGTCAGTAAGATTGCTGCAATGTCAGTTCTGAATGCCGATCACTACACGCCAACCTCTTGGACGGTGCTGCAAGCGTATTTAGAATCTGCAATTTCAGTAAATAACAGTACGGTATCCACGCAAAGTCAAGTAAATGCAGCTATAACGAATCTGCAAACAGCAGAAGATCTCTTGGAAACCGTCTCCTCCAAGGCTGCGTTAAACTCGAAAATAGCTGCTGTGAGAGCCATGTTGATTTCTGCATCGATTGGTGAAAGATGGGGGCAATATTCCCAGAGTGAGGCAAATAGGTTGGACGCTTCCATCAGCAGTCCGGTCCTTGTGTTAAATAATCCAAATGCCGATCAATCAGCAGTGGATCAAGCTGTGACTAATTTAGATCAAGCGCTGCAAAGGTTCTTGAGTTCAATAAATACAAAAGCCAGTATTGGTGATTTGGCCATTATTTCTGCTAACTACGGTATGACTTCAGTTAGTTCATCTTGGACTCAAAACAAAAGATACGATATTAATCAGGATAACAAGTTGGATATTGTTGATCTGGCAGCAATTGCGAGGAAAATATTAAGTCATTAATTTACTTGGCGAGTCTAAATCCATAGTGAGGCTCGCCTCTTTTATAAAATTGTTAAATCTTTTAATAAAAACAAACAATATTTGAATTATTTCTTATTTAGTTGAACCTATTTTTGGCTTATTATTAATTAGAAGTGTCTGCTTTCACATCGGTCCTTTGCCATAAATGCGGCTTTTCCATAACAGGGGAGCTGCATTTTTTTAGTAACAGTTATTAGTAATTAATGCTATCTTTTTCTAGGTTTAATTTGGTACATTGATGTAAGCTGCGGAACAATTGGTGGTCGATGTGGCGTTGACCTGAGGAGATGGCAAATTGAAAAGTAATGGATGGAGATTTGCAATTACGGCTGCTTTGCTGACCGGAGTCATATTGACTGGTTATGCGGTAAGTTACTTTACTTCCAACCCAAACGACCAGCCTAACCATAGATTGGCCAAACAGACGACGATTGTATTTTGGGCAAGTGCCATTACGCTGGAGAGGGAAGCATTCTGGGAAGAGGTCGTGAAGGATTTTATGGCCAAGAACCCAGAAATTAAGGTTAATTTATTAGGAATTCCCGGAGATTTAAACGCTTACAACAATAAGGTGAATGTTGCCATTGCCGCTGGTCAAGCTCCCGACATCATGAATAATTTTACAACTGATCTTGTATCACGTGGCGTACTGGAACCACTCGAAAAATATTTTGACAATTGGGATGGTAAAAATAAAATTACGCCTCGATCGATTGCTTCGGTCAAGTCTGCTGATCCCAAGGACAACAAACTTTATGGCTTGCCATACGGCATATTGCCATGGATGATGTGGATCCGGCCAGATTGGTTGAAGGAACACGATTTACCTTTTCCAGAAACATGGGATCAGTTTTTTGACGACGCAAAGAAGCTAACCGATAAGTCCAAGGGGCACTACGGTTACGGAATTCGAGGCGGAGCAGGAAGTGCTAGCACACTGGAGATGCTCATGTACTCGTATTCCGGCATCACGAATTACTTCACAAAGGATAGCAAGGCGACGATTAACGATCCACTGCATGTTCAATTCCTGGAAAAGTATTTGGGGGGATTTAATGTTTATACACCCGAAGACGATTTAGGAAAAGGGTGGACAGAATTGGCCGCGTCATTTCAGTCGGGTAAGGTAGGTATGATATTCCACAACTTGGGCTCGTCCAGCAGTCATGAAAAAAGTTTCAATGGTGATCTTTCAAAACTAGCAGCAGTCCCTTTCCCGAAAAGTGTTAAAGGGTATAGCGTCCATCCAGACGTAACGCCATCCGTTATGATGATGCTAAATTCTTCTAAGAATAAAGATGCTGCGTGGAAGTTTATGACTTTTTTTGTCACCAATTATAACAATGCCTATGGCAAACTGTACGGAGAAATTCCACCAAATTTAGATGCCATCCAAGCAGATTGGATACAGAATACCCCCTACTTTAAGATGGGTGCTGAGCTAATGTTGTCTACGGCAACAAAGTTTACCGATAATCCTATCTATTTGCCGGGCTACACAAGTATTCAGAAGAACATGGAGCCTCTGATTCAGAATGTCATGACAAAGAAAATGAGCGCCAAAGAGCTGCTGGACAAATGGGCAAAGCAATTAGAGGATGAAAAATTAAGATTTGAAACTACGATTCATAGAAATGAGTTCGGAGGGACTTCATGATTTCATTGATAACAAGAAGCCCAATTAGGATTAAATTGCTGATGTATTTTTTACCTATTCTGATTTCTTCTGTCGTTCTCACAGGACTATTCTCTTACTTATCTTCTGTGAAACAACTGGAGAACAACGCTTATTATTTATTGAATGATACCGTCGAACAAACAAAAACTTTTCTAGATGATAAATTTAATACCGTATTTGAACAGCTTGTGCTCATTGAAAACAACGCTGCCTTCCGAAATATTTTGGCCAACAATGGCCAGTTAGTGGAACAGCATCGCTATGACGATATTATCGATCTTCAAAGGCAATTTGCGGAATCCTACGAGAATAACTTTCAGATGATTGACTCCATCTATGTGACTTTTAATAATGGTCGTTCTTTCAATTTGCAAAAGGATTTCGTTCCCAGACATGTAGGAATTAATTTGAACGCGTGGATGTCCCAATATGCACGCAGTAATAATCAAGGTGGCTATTATTGGTTGAATCGGCATGAGGATCATGTGTTTGACACGGTTGAAAAAAGAAATGTGGTCAGCTTATTTAAAATCATTGGCAATAAAGAGTCTGAAGTAAACGGTGTTGTACTGTTCAATATGCGGGAAACTTTTTTACTTCATATTTTACGGAATGTGAAAGTTAGTCCCAATGGCGTACTAGCTTTAATTAGTCCAGATGGCATTATGTATTCTAAAGAGTTGGCTTCCGATTTTACGATTAATGAGAAAGCTATTCGAGATATTCAGAGTAGTTCAGAACCACAAGGTAGCATAGTAGAAAGTAGTACAGCTAATCATGAAATGATGATTAGATATTCTACATTATCTTTAAATAAATGGAAGCTGGCAGCTATTGTTCCCGAAAGTGATATTTTAAGCAATGCAAGTCAAATTAAATCGATCACATTAAGCATTGTGTTAATCATCTTATTTGTTTGTATTATCGTCGCGACCATCTTTGCTAGCAGCCTTTCAAATCCGATTCGTTTTCTATCCAAACAGGTTCAAAGGGTTAGTCAAGGTGATCTGAAAGTCAGTTTCCGTTTAGAAGAAAAAAATGAAATAGGTGTTTTGGCCAAAGGTCTCGAAAGCTTGGTCGAATCGGTTCAGGAGTTGCTGCAAAAAGTGAAAAACGAGCAAGAGCAGAAGCGGCAAATTGAATTGCTTGCTCTGCAATCCCAAATTAAGCCTCATTTTCTGTATAATACGTTAGGCTCGATTAAGCATCTTATTGATTTGGGAGAAAAAGAGAAGGCTTCCACCATGGTGAGCGCGTTAACCCATTTTTTTCGAATAGGGATAAGCAAGGGCCGGGAAGTGATCACGATTGGTGAAGAAGTGGAGCACGTTAGAAATTATTTACTGATCCAAAATATACGCTATATCAAAGATTTTGAATTTGAAATTGAAGTCGAAGAATCTATTTTGCATTTTCCCATTATGAAGCTGACCTTGCAGCCCATTGTTGAGAATGCCATCTATCATGGTATTAAAAGTAAACGAGGCCGTGGGATTATTCGAATCACGGGGAGCAGGAAAGGGGATTATGCGGTGTTGGAAGTTTTTGATGATGGGGCCGGCATGAGTGGAGATAAGTTGCATGAAATTCAAACGTCCATCCAAGCACCGACTGTTCAGGAGGTGCCTGTTACATTTGGGCTTCGAAATATTTATTTAAGGCTTGTCCTTCAATTTGGCAGCAGTTGCGAGATGACATTAGAAAGTCGCGAAGGGGAATATACCCTTGTTAAGCTTTCTATTCCTTTTACAAATAGGGAGGAATACATCCATGTATAAGCTGGTCATCGTAGATGACGATGAGTGGATCAGAGAGGGAATGCGACGGAACATTCCATGGGAGCAAGAACAGATCCAAGTAGTCGGTGTTGCTGAGGATGGTAAAGTGGCATGGGACCTTGTTCAGAAGCTCAAGCCTGATATCTTGCTTACAGATATCCAAATGCCATTCATGGATGGATTACAGTTAGCAGAGCTAATAAAAGATCATGGATTGGATACGAAAGTCATATTTTTAACTGGATATGACGATTTTTCTTATGCCAAGCAAGCAGTCCAGTTGCAAGCATCCGATTATATCTTAAAGTACGAAGATAACAACAAAATCTTACAAGCTGTTGTGAACGCGGCTAACAGACTCCATGTGGAAAGAAAAGTGGTCTTAAAAGAGAAAAAAAGCCAAGGGCTGATCATCAACCAATTCTTTAGTGATTTGATCGCTGGCGTGGGAAACGACGATACCATCGAACGAGACAGCCAATTACTGGAGGTGTCCTTTTGCGGGAACACTTTTGCTATGGGTAGTATTGATATGGGCAGTGTGAAAAGGTATCTTAAGCCTAATAAACCTGAAGATTTGGAACTGCTTTTATTTTCGATGAAAAATCTGTGTACGGAAGTGCTAGAAGCACAAGAAATGGAGGAATGCCAAGTTCAGGTTATTCAATATAATCACCGCATTAACCTCTTATTTAATTTCGCGGAGGCCATTTCTGATAACTGGAGACTTGTTGTAGAGCGGGTATCTAGGACAATTATTGCATCTATTAACCAATACCTCAAAATAACAGTGAACATTGGCATAGGCAGCTTTGGGGAGGGTTTCAGACACATTGCTTTATCTTACGAGGAAGCATTGATTGCTGTACAAATGAAAGGCATTTTTGCAGCTCAAGATGTTATATTTACCGATCAAGTTAAGCAATCGAATAGTTCGCATCATTCTCTTATTAAAATTATTACGGATTATATTGATGTTCACTATCAAAATGAGGATTTGGATTTGAAAGAAGTTGCTGAAAGGGTTCATATCACCCCTTCCTATGTCAGTACGCTTTTCAAAAAATATAATGATATTAATTTTAGTGATTATGTTATTCGTGTACGTATGAAAAAAGCCAAGGAATTGCTCGTTCATACTAGCCTCAAAGCCTATGAGATTGCTGAGAGTGTGGGCTATCCCAACACACAATATTTCAGTGTAACATTTAAGAAATATACAGGTTTAACCCCAATGGAATATAGACAAAATCACCGTCAATAAGTCGTCGTTTATAGAGCTGGAATGAAGTCAACGTGGTTGACTTCATTCCAGCTTTTCATTTAAAAAAAACAAACAATCTTCTATAAGATATCTTATTTAGAAAAAAACGTGTAACACCTATGATAGAAGAGAGGTGATCATATGAAAATACAGCAGCTGGCTTCGGAAGGTCCCGTCAGCACAGTCAAAAAAAGGAGAACACGGTTAAGAGGGGATCAAGCACTACCCTTTTTCCTAATTGCTCCAACGCTAATTCTAATTGCGGTTATTATGGTTTTTCCAATTTTTCGTGTATTTGAATTAAGCGTGCAGCACTATGATTTAACACGGCCCCAAGAATTTGGATTCGCTGGGCTGGCCAACTTTAAGCATATTTTGTTCGAGGACAAGATGTTTTTTGGAACATTAGGCGTTACGGCAAAGTGGGTTGGCATTGAAGTTGTGCTTCAACTCGTCATTGGCTTATTTGTTGCCTTATTGCTCAATCAAAGCTTTCGATTAAGAGGATTAGTACGTTCACTCGTTTTGGTGCCTTGGGCCGTATCGGGCGTCCTGACGACCATGTTGTGGACGCTGATGTACAATCAACATATTGGCATTATCAATGATGTTCTAATGAAGCTTGGGGTCATCCATCAAGATATTGCCTGGCTGTCTAATACATCAACGGTCTTCGGATCCATTATCGTAGCGGAATTATGGAGAGGGATCCCATTTTTCACAGTGACACTGCTGGCATCTTTGCAGTCGATACCAAGCGATGTCTATGAGTCTTGTGAAGTTGATGGTTGCGGCAAAGTTAGAAAGCTGTTTTACATCACACTTCCCTATCTGAAAGAAAGCATCGTATTCGCAACACTGCTAAGAGCGATCTGGGAATTTAATTCCATCGATATGATCTTCACAATGACGAATGGTGGCCCGATGAATATGACAACAACACTTCCCATCTATATGATGCAGACGGCAATTTTAAAAGGCAACTATGGATATGGTTCAGCCATTGGTGTAATCACTTTCTTTTTTCTAATGATCTTTGTTTTGATCTATTTGAAGCTAAGCAGGAGTGGACAAGATGATTAAATTCAAAAAGGCGATTTCCTCATTGACGTTATTTTATATCCCTATGACTTTCACCCTTTTGTTTGTCTTGTTTCCTTTTCTTTGGGCAGTTTCCACCTCACTAAAAAGGGAAAGTGACATCATTAGCGCTACGATTCATTATATTCCGAGTCCAATCACCTTCGATAATTTCGTAAAAGTATGGAGTGTGAATAAGTTTTCGGTATACTTTATTAACAGTTTATACATTAGTATCATAGCTGTTGTGTTCATTGCTATTCTTTCCATTGCTAATGGGTATGCCTTAAGCAGATATAAATTCATGGGAAAGAATGTTTTTATGCTTATACTTCTTAGCACGCAAATGCTGCCGGTTATCTTATTTGTTATCCCTTTGTTTCTCATCTTTAAAAATATGGGATTAATCAATACGCCATATGCCATCATTCTGTTTTATATCGTATCTCAAGTTGCTTTTAACACTTTGCTTATGAAGGGGTTCGTTTCCAGCATTCCGAAAGAAATTGACGAGGCTGCCATGGTCGACGGAGCCGGTAGACTCCGCATCATAGCGACGATTATCACTCCCGTCATCCTTCCGGGTATTGTTGCAACAGCTGCATTTGCATTTATTGGTTGTTGGAATGAATTCATAGTTGCCTTTTCTTTCATTACTTCAGCGAAGAAATTTACAATTCCTATCGGACTCAAGTTTTTAATTGGAGAGTATAGCGTTGAGTATGGATCGCTAGCGGCAGGGAGCATAATTGGACTAATCCCGCCTATCCTTCTTTTCATGTATATTCAACGATTCCTGGTACAAGGGCTTGCTGGAGGTTCGGTTAAAGGTTAGTTTATTACAATTGAAAATTGGCTCTGTGCGTGGGAAAGTAAACGCGCAGGGCCTTTTTTAAACATGTAGTGTATCAAATTTGACTAAAGGAGATGCTCACAAATGAATGACTTAAAACGTACGATAAACGAACAGCCCTGGATTTCAGATCAAGGTGACGGAACCTACATGAATCCCATCCTGCACGTGGATTATTCGGATCCGGATATGATTCGTGTTGGTGAGGATTTTTACATGACAGCATCAAGTTTTGGACATATCCCGGGATTACCAATTTTACACTCGAAAGACCTTGTTAATTGGAAGCTTATCCATCATGCAATTCCTAAGATGAATCTGAACGGTTATGATGTTCCTCAACATGGGAATGGCGTATGGGCTCCTAGTTTTCGTTACCATGAAGGTAAGTTTTGGATTTTTTATGGCGATCCAGACGTTGGAATTATGATGACGACTGCAGAAGATCCCGCTGGTGAATGGACGCAACTGCACCTGGTGAAAGAAGGGAAAGGTCTGATCGATACCTGCCCTTTTTGGGATGAAGACGGACAAGCTTATCTCATTCATGCTTACGCTCACAGTCGAAGCGGTATTAAACATAAGCTTCGGATTTGCAGAATGTCAACGGATGGGAGACAGCTTTTGGATGACGGGCAAATTGTTTACGATGGTACAGAGACGCATCCTACGCTCGAAGGCCCAAAGCTGTATAAACGTAATGGTTATTATTACATATTTGCCCCGGCTGGAGGCGTTGCAACAGGATGGCAGACGATCTTCCGTTCGACTACGATTTGGGGTCCTTATGAGGATAAAATCGTACTTCATCAGGGTAATACCCCTATAAATGGGCCTCATCAAGGTGGCTGGGTCGAATTGGAATCAGGGGAATCCTGGTTTGTACACTTCCAAGACAAAGGAGTCTACGGTCGAGTTGTGCATCTTCAGCCTGTTCATTGGGTAGATGACTGGCCGCTGATGGGTGTACGGAGAGAGGGAGAGCTTATAGGTGAACCGGTACTAATGTATAAGAAGCCTAATGTGGGTGCAGAGTTCCCCGTTAGCATACCAGATGCATCGGATGAGTTTAATACTCCTAAGCTTGGGCTTCAATGGCAATGGCAGGCTAATCCTCAAGAGGATTGGTACAGCTTGCATGCACATGAAAGTTATATCCGGCTGCAGGCTGTTTCGAAGTCTTCTGCAAAAAGCTTATATGATGCACCGCACCTACTCCTGCAGAAGTTTACTGCCCCAGCATTTGAAGTAACATGCAGATTCGACGCTTCTGGATTAGTGAATGACGATTTCGCCGGTCTGATCGTATTCGGATATCGTTATTTATATCTTGGCTTGCGCAAAAGCGATTTCGGATTTGAGCGTAAGTCGCTGACTCTATTTATGGCGAAAGGTGATGATAACGGGGAGGAGGAGGTGTGGTCCATATCGTTAGAGGATACAACGGATATTGTTTTAAGAGTCAAAGTGGGAGAAACTGCGAGTTGTTCCTACAGCTTCAGCCAAAATGGGAGTGACTTTCAGGCCATACCATTAGAACCTTTTATGGCAAGTGAGGGGCGATGGGTCGGTGCAAAAGTTGGCCTGTTTTGCTCAGGTGAAGCCAATGGGTTTGTAGATGTGGATTGGTTTCGTATTTCGAAATGACAACTCGTTTTAATTTGAAAAATGGCGTATAAAAAAGGAAGACAGCCAGAGTAATATCTGGCTGTCTTCCTTCATTGCTTACTTGCTAGTCGTAGAAGCATCAAAAGTGGCTTTTTCTTTTTCCAACAACTTAGCCCATTCGTCAAGCATTTCTTTGGCAGTCATTTTCTTCGCCATTACCTTCTGAACCATGGGTTCCATCGTTTGTTGAATATTCGTGTATCCTGGCATGTAGACAGGATTGTCGGTAAGTTTAGTATCCTTGGATGACATGAGATCGGCGCCTGTTTTGATGTAAGTTGTATTCTGGATCCACTCTTCTTTCATTGCGTCAATATTAGTTGGGATTTCTCCATAAAGTTTTCCAGCAGCTCCGTCATAATTCATATAATAATAGGTTAAAAATTTCCAAGCCGCATCTTTATTTTTGGAGGATTTAGTCATCATTAACGTGCTTGGTGTTACCCCAGGGTGTACATTATAGCCTTTGACACTCTTAGGGAAAGGTGCAGCTGTAAACTTGGACAAATCTCCGTTGAACGCTTTAACATGGGCACTGGCCGACCCTAGGTTATGGAAGATCATGCCGACTTTACCAGCTTGGAATGAAGCAGCTAATTCAGTCCAGCCTTTACTCAAATCATCTTCTGGCGTGTTAACATTATATCCGCCTAGATACTTTTCCAGGAATTGAACATGCAGTGGATCGTTAATCGTTGCCTTGCCGTCCTTGAAGTAATTTGTAATGCCTGAATAGGAGTACATCAGCATTTCCAATGTGTTAGCGCTTCCAGCTCCACCCCGAATTCCGTAACCATAAAGGCCTTTAGGTTTGTCTGTCAACTTTTGGGCATCGTCGAAGAATTGATCCCATGTTCCTGGCATTGGTAAATTTGCTGCCTTCAGCCAATCTGATCTGAGCCACATAATCCATGGCTGAATCGATGTTGGCAAACCATAAAGCTTACCGCCCTTAGGATCCATGGATCTAACCGAAGCAATTGCAGTAGTAGCGACTTTGTCTTTGTTTTCCCACTTCGTGAAATAGTCGTCTAGTGGTTCCAATACTCCACGACTCACAAGATCGGAAGTAAAGTTGCTAATAATATCTGGGGCTTCTCCTGCGGCAAGCGCTACGTTAACCTTCTGGTTGTATCCCGCTAAATCTCCTGGTACCCCTAAGAAAGTGGCTGTAATATCTGGGTTTTTGGTATTAAAATCCTTTACAACACCTTGCCAGAACTGCTCCCTCTCTGGCGTAACCGCTGCCCCCCAAATATCTATCGTTGTTTTCTTACCCGTAGCTTTTTGAGTTGCACCCCCGTCGCTTGGCTGAACTTTAGTTCCAGAAGCCGAGTCACTGCTCCCACAGCCGGTAAGTGCAATTGATGTTAGCATGACTGTCGCCATTCCTAATCCCCACAATTTCTTTCTCATTCGAACATCTCCTTATACCCCTTGATTATTTTGGCTAATGTGACGAAAGCTCTTTCGTCTTGCATTAAGTGTAGCTCGGACGGTCTTGTATTTACATAAGATTTCTTTCATTGTTTTGTTTTATTTCTTCGAAACTTAGTTCGTTGTTAATAGAGTCTTGGTAGCTGTCCTGGTTTGGAAATGCTGCTTTTTACGTTTGATGCGAGTTCTTCGTACCGCAAGACAAAATAATAAAGTTGTTTAAAGGCTCCGCCATACAACAAAAAACTTCAGCCCCCATAGGGCTGAAGTCTCATAAATCCCATATATTTCTTACTCCATTATCTTCTGCATTTTCCCCGGATTGTTGATCTTATACGGCACAGGGTGCTTGCTGAGTTTCTTGGCAACGATTTTGCACTCGAAGGTGACGGTGTCTCCGATTGCGAGCTCGAGCTTTTTGAGCGTTGCGCTGTGGCTCGACCAAGCGGTGCCGACGTCGATTGCTGGTTCCAGAATCGATACTGCTTCGTAGATGATGACCTCATCATCGGTGTCAGAGAAGTTGTTCGGCACCGTCGTAAACTCCGTAACCGTCGCCTTCATCTTGACTTTCTCTTCGGGAAGCTCCAATTTAGGAGCTTTTTCTTTTTTCGCTTTTCCCTTCGCGGGGGCTTTCTCAGCAAGGGCAGCCTGTCCATTTTCCCCAAGTTCAGCTACAACTTCAACCTTAACAGCTTTGGCTGCTTTTGCCGGTTTCTCTTCCGGCTCAGCTTCCACTTCCTCTGCTAAAGCAGCATCCTCGGCCAGTGCCGCACCACGCTGACTGTAGTTCGCTGCCTGCATTTCCTTCAAATAGGAGGGATGAATACAGTGCAGCTGCTGCGTATCGAACTCAATAACAGCTGTCATAGGATCTACATAGCCTATAATGCTGCAAGCGACATTCAGGCTATTACCTTTATAGAAAAAGGCTTTGGCTTTCGTCGCCTTTTCCGAAACTAAACCCCATTCTTTGCATTGCTCGATCAGCTCGGACTCGTCATCAAAACGAGTAAACGCAGCTGGTTGAATGGCGAACGCGTAATCCATATGTGATCAACCTTTCTTTTTTATATAGAAGGAAGAATTACTTCACTTCGTCCTCATCTTCGTCTAGATCTTGATCTTGATCTTCATCTACTTCATCTTGATCTACTTCATCTTTCTCTAACCGGAAGTCATCGGTTTTTTCCCCGTCTTCCCAAATTTCCACGAAGAGTGCATCGCAATTTTCAAAATCAGCCGGCTTGAACGCAAGCGCTTTTTCCTCGTCCGGCCCGACATAAACATTCTCAAGTGTTTCCCCATCAAACGAGAGGATGACATAAATTTTCATAGGCATGGTATGCCTCCTAGTAAGTGATAAGGATTATTATAACATACCGAGTGAATTGTTCGCATGAAGTGCGATTAATCCTTCATATACATCTATATAGCCTGTATCACCCGGATCGAATGAAGGGCTCGTTCAGGATCCGTTGACATCGGGATGCGAAGGGGGAATTCTAAGGATGGCGTTTCTAGTTATATGTGTCCTCGGATGTCTGTCTGGTTTCATCATTTTCAGGAAAAATGTGATACCACGCAGCGCTGATCAAGCTCTGAATGATGTTAAGCTGTCTATTATTATTCCGGCCAGAAATGAAGCGGACAACCTACCTCATTTGCTTCATACGCTGAAAATTCAAACCCTGATGCCTTATGAAATCATTGTAGTGGATGATTTTTCGCAAGACAATACGAAGGAGATTGCCGAAAGCTATGGGGTTACGGTGATTTCGAATCCAAATCTGCCTGACGGGTGGACGGGCAAAAACTGGGCCGTATGGAATGGCTATTCCCATGCGACCGGGGATCTCATTGTTTTTCTAGATGCAGATATTCGATTTGCCCCTCGGGCATTAGAATTATTGGTGAAGGCGCGGAATAAATTAGGTGGAGCGTTATCTATTGTGCCTTACCATTACACGGAGAACCTGAGAGAGAGGCTCGCGTTGATCTTCAACGTGTTGGGCATTTACGCGTTTACTTCTCCTTTTGAAAAAAATAATACTCAGAAGGGCCTTTATGGGTCCTGTATTTTAACGACTAGGGAGGATTACGAATCGATCAAAGGCCATGAAGGCATCAAGTCTGAAATGCTGGACGATCTGAATCTCGGCGCTACCTATGCAAGGGCAGGCATTCCGGTGAACAATTTTATCGGCTATGGGCTAGTTTCCTTTCGTATGTATCCGCAGGGGATGAAAAGCCAGATCCAAGGCTTCGGCAAAGGTGCTGTTCTGGGGACATCTAAGCTCAAAGTAGGCACACTCACGTTGACGGCGATTTGGGTTGTTGGCTTGCTCCTCTCATCAGCCTTTCCCTTTTTCCTCGGCACCTCATGGGGCGTTCCGCTTCTCATTGGTTACCTGCTTTACATGGCACAGCTCTTTTATTTTGTAAAATACGTTGGGATATTCGGCCTTATCATGCCTGTTTTGCATGCGGTGTCGACGTTATTTTTCATTATGGTCATGCTGTACTCGATGTATCAGGTCGTATTTCTAGGGCATGTGGCCTGGAAGGGGCGGCACGTCAAAGTAGGAAGCAGGCGAGAGCAATGATCATCGTATGGACGGTATGTGCTTTTGTATCGGGAGCGCTTATGTTTAGCTATTGGCTAGGTCAGTTGGCTCGGAAAAATCTGAAAACCGTCGGAGACGGCAACCCGGGTGCCCTTAATTTGTGGAAAGCGGCGGGATATCGGCTGGGTATCCTAGGTGTGTTGTTGGATTTTATCAAAGGGTATCTCATCATTCGTTTGGCTGTCGAAGCTGGCGGGATGTCAGGCTACGGATTGATCCCGATCGCATTAGCTCCGATCTTAGGTCATGCTTTTTCACCATTCTTGCACGGAAAAGGGGGCAAAGCGATTGCCGTCACCTTCGGCGTTTGGAGTGGGTTGACACAGTTTGAGGTGTCACTCGCGCTGGCTGTTATTTTGGCCGTCATGCTGGGGATCATGAAAATCGTTAATAAATGGAAGCCTATCTCATCTGATGTTGATGGTCAGCAGGTTGTCATTGGTATGGTGCTATTGGGTGTGTATCTGTATGTGCGAGATGCCAGCGTCGTGGAGCTGTGGGTATGGCTTGGCAATACGCTGCTCCTCATACTCACACATCGGAAAGAGCTGGCAGTTCTGCTTCATAAAAGAAGACAAATCAAAGAAGGATCTCGGCATTCATGATGCGGAGATCCTTCTTTTTTATGTCCCCGCATTTCGTTACATACGCAAGCCTTCCTTGGGAAAAACTAGGGCATATTCGTGAAAGGAGTGCCTTGCTTATGGAGGATCGGTTGGCACGAAATGAAGAACGCTTAAACGCGATAAGTCATGGAGTTGGCGTGTGTTTAAGCGTCTACGGACTCATACTGCTGTTGCAGCGTTCTGCACTTTTTGAAGACTGGTTGTATACGGCGAGTAACATAATTTTTGGCACTTCCTTTTGCCTACTGTATGTGTCCTCGACGCTTCTGCATGGGATACGCTCACCTAAATGGGGGAGACGCTTCGAAAAGCTGGATCATGCAGCGATATTCATCGCAATGGCAGGTTCCTACACGCCTTTCCTGCTCATTACTTGGCACAGCCGAATGGCGACGGAGCTGTTGATTGTCATTTGGGCGCTAGCCTTCGGCGGCGTGCGTTATGTGCATCTCATTATTCAACGCTTTATGCCGTGGGGCCTGCTGTTTTATTTGGGCATGGGGGCCTTCATGATGCTCTTCTTCGTACCTTTGTATGTGCGGCTTCCCCAAATGGCGTTTACTTGGCTAGGTCTAGGGATGATGAGCTATATCGTAGGTGTTCCTTTTTTCCTCTGGCGTAAATTGCGCTATCATCATACAATCTGGCACCTATTCGTGCTTGCAGGAAGTGCCTGCCATTTCATCGCTGTCTATAGCTACGTAATGCCCGCAATCCTATAAGCTAGGCTCGATGCGATTTATACTGAACTCCTGATGACCGAGTATTTCGGCTTTCGTCGGCTTTCCTTCGGCCACTTCACAGATTTCCTGCCAAATCAACTCGCCCGCTTGCTCCAATAACATCGATCCATCCAGTATCGGGCTCACATCGACATCCATATTATCGGACATATGGGTAGCTGCGTGCTTGTTAGCGGCTATCTTGATCACAGGAACGACCCTGTGCCGCATTTGCTGATGCAGCCGAAGGATTTCTCCTCGATGGTAGAGAGGCCGCCGGCAATATTGCCAGGACTCGGATTACCGCCGCGCATATCGGCGCCCATGCGCTTGATTTCTTTTTCGAAGCGGTGAATGGCGCTATACAGCTTTTCGCTCGTTTCGGGAGAAGCGCAGCGATGGGCCAAAATATGCTCAGCTCCTATGAGCTCAGTCGTTTCGCCAATGACGATGCTGCCGCCAGCGTTAATGAGCGTATCAGCTGCTACGCCAAGCGCAGGATTAGAGGCTAGGCCAGATGTAGCGTCGGAGCCGCTGCATTTGACCGCAACCTTAAGCTTGTTGATCGGAATCGGCACTTTCGGCTGTTATTGGAGCTCTGCGAGCATCGTGTGGGCTAATTCTGTCCCATGCTGAATCGCTTTGATGGAAACGCCCATAGATTGAATATCGAAGACGGCAACAGGCTTGCCTGTAGCTTTGATCGCATCAGCAAGCGCCGTGGGGTCAATGACCTCGCAGCCCAAGCTAATGATGATCGCGGCGCCGACATTCGGATTTATGCCTGTGCCAGCGAGCACATCGAAGGTTCGATTTTTCATCCCCGATTTGACTACACCCGTGCTGATGCGGCACAACAACGGCATCTGGATAGCTTGGAATAAGCACGTTTCTCATTGAAATTAGCACAAGATTAAGATCATTTTGCATATTGCCAAAATCAAACCCATATACGCTCCGCACCACTACTTGCAGCTTCTTCTCTATTTGAAGTTGTATTTTATACAACATAAAAGGTGGATTTGCCCACTTTTGGTCACTAATGTTGCACTTTGTGCAACAATATGAGTTGATATGGACTGAAACAGCCGATTCCTGGAGAAATTGTTGTATGAAATACAACATGAAGTGGGGGAGTCAGGGATTTTACTTGATAATGTTGTATGAAATACAACATGGTGGTGGGAATCCGGCTCCCGCATTACTCGATGCAATCCGAGTTGAGGTAGGAATCCCACTCCATGATTCACTCGGAGCAAACCCAGGCAGTGAAAGCGCGCGGTACTATTTTGCATTTAACTTTCTGCGCACTTCGGACGGGGGAAAGCCCTTATATTTCTTGAAAAGCTTTGTAAAATAATTCGCATTCCCACAACCGATTCGCTCAGCAATTTCGGTAACTGTCCATTCGGTTTCACGGAGCAAACGATCCGACTCGTTGATCCGCAGCCAGTTCATATAATCGATGAAGGTGCGCCCGGTTAGTTTTTTGAATGTTTTGCAAAAATGGTATGGATTTAGATTCACAATTCGCGCTGCTTGTTCCACGGAAAGAGGTTCGGATAACTGAGATTCCATCTGCCGAATTAATGGCTTAAAGGCCTCGGTGTGTCTTATGGGAAAAGGCTTCGCAACAAACTTTTCCGGCAGGAATTGCCTAGAAAGCAAGGCGAAAAGCATGTGGAAATTGTGCTTAATGAATAGCTCATAGGCGGGATCCCTTCGTTCAAATTCAGCTGTCGATTCACGAATGAGTCGCCGGTAAGGGGCAGCTTGTTCATCACTGGCTTTCAGTATGGATGGTGGAAGAACGCGTCCTTCTAAGAAAGGAAGCATATAACGCTCATAGACAGGATCGGGGTTCACCATCCGGAGCAAGGATGCGTTAAAAACAACAGCGACATATTCCATAGGCTCATCCGCTAAGTTATAGCCCACATGCAGGGCCCCAGCGGGGACGAAGAGCAGGTCGCCAGCTTCAACTTCAATGGGCTTGCTATCAATATGAAACACAGCCTTGCCGTATTGCATATCGATAATTTCAAAATGTTCATGCCAATGCAGATACAGAATATTATTATCCTTCGCGCTTTGAGCGGGGATATTTCGGTAAAACCGAATCGGGTAATTACTGTCCCAAAGCGGCGTTCGTTCTTTTAAATCCTGCGGATAAGTCATCAGGTTCGCCTCTCATTTCTTGAAGATGCAAGATTACGCATAAATAGCACAAGATTGGATAGGGTGATCGTGGTAAAGCCTAGCTATAATGAACATATATCTTAACTTTATACCAAAATAGGAGTGATTATCAATGACATATCATAAGCTTCGCATAGGAACTTTAGTTGGCGGCGGTGATGCGGTTCGTGTGATTCCGCAAATCGCCAAACATGGCTTTGAATCGTACAGTTTATCTTTCTGGCAAACGACAGGCGAGATTGATTTGAAGGAAACAGCCAAGCGAGTGGCAGAAATTGTTGCTGAACATGATGCCGTCATCTCGACCGTGGGTATCTTTGGAAATCCGCTGACCGGTGCGGGTGATAATCGTGATACGCTTGCAAGCTGGGAGCGACTGATTGATCATGCGCATCTATTTGGGACTGATATTGTCAACGGATTCACAGGCCGGATTACGGATCGTCCTATTGAAGAGTCCATTCCGAAATTCAAAGAAGTGTTTGGCGAGCTTTCACGTAGAGCAGAGGATCGCGGGGTTCGTATTGCTTTTGAAAATTGTGACATGGGTGGTACCTGGAAAACGGGTGATTGGAATATTGCACATAATCCGACCGCATGGAACATGATGTTTGATGCTGTTCCTTCCGCTAATTTGGGGTTGGAATGGGAGCCTTGCCATCAAATGGTTAGCCTTATTGATCCGATCCCGCAGCTGCGCAAATGGGTGAATAAAGTGTTCCACGTTCACGGCAAGGACGCGACGATTGCGTGGGATATTGTGCGGGAATATGGCGTACACGGCAGTCAGGAATTCGTCTGGCATCGCACGCCTGGCTTCGGGGATACGAACTGGTCAGATGTGATCACGATTCTACGTCAGAACGGCTATCAAGGCACAATTGATATCGAAGGTTGGCATGATCCTGTCTATTGTGATGAGCTGGAGATGACGGGGCAGGTGCATGCGCTGAATTATTTGAAGCGCTGTCGTGGTGGCGATTTTGTTCCAAACCCAGTGTAACGAGGTGGATAATACTACCTTAATTTTGTGCTAGCACGGATTAAGATTGTTCATTTAATGTCCGAATCATCACTCCTATAATAAAGGCATGGTTCACTCATTCCTAACATGCCAAGGAGGCAGAGACAATGCAGAGCAACACACCTTTATTATTAACGGATGAGCAAATGAGATCTTTTATTACGAATGGCTGCCTGATTCTCAAAACCGATTTTCCAAGCGAGTTTCACGAGCGTCTGGTTGAGCAACTGAACACGGTGTACACCGAGGAAGGCAATCCAGGGAATAATCTGCTGCCTCGTATTCGGGAGCTGCGCAAAGTATTTGATCATCCGGTTGTGACGGGCGCGTTAACGAGTGTGCTGGGACCTAATTATATGATGCATGCGCATCGTCATGGGCATTTCAATGCTTCGAGCGTAGCGGGTGGTTGGCATAAAGATAGCTATTGGGGCTATAAAAGAATGCGCAACCATCATCCGCAATGGGCGATGATTATGTATTTCCCGCAGGATACACCCGTGGAATTAGGACCGACTGGCGTCCTGCCAGGCACGCAAAATTATGAATCTCGCACATTTGAAGGAAATGAGCAAGTGGCTGAGGTTTTAGCGAGTGGGGAAGCGGGGACGTTTGCGCTGATTCATTATGATATTTGGCACCGTTCTACGCCGAATGTGCTTGGGAAAGAACGGTATATGTTGAAGTTTGAGTTCATGCGGACAGAGTTGCCGCAAGCACCAAGCTGGAACAATCAGGAGAGTGGCTGGCGGAAGCCAGAGGGCTTGAAACTGCCGATCGCGGAACATGATTTGATGTGGGAAGAGACGTGGAATTGGCTATCTGGACAAGTCGGCAGCTTGGCAGATACAATTGCTTCCGATCCAGATCGGATCAAAGCGTTGGCGGCAGGGTTGAGTGACTTCGAGCCGGACGCGATCAATGCTGCCTATGAGCTGGCGGCGAGTGGGCAAGGTGGCGTGAACGCTTTATTAGATGCGCTCCGCGAGGGAGATGCTAATGTTTCACGGATTGCTGCATATGGTTTATCTGTAGCGGGAAGCGCAGCAGTTGAGGGGGTGGTTGCAACGTTGGCTAGTGCAAGTGAGGATGTTGCAGCGCATGCTGTGTTCGCGCTTGGCGAGCTGCGAGGATTCGCGAGCGAAGCTGTGCCAGCACTTATAGAGCTGATGCAGCATCCGTCAGAGACGATTCGCTGCGCAGTCGTGGATGCCCTAGGCCTGATGGAAGATGGCCACGAAGCGATCGTGTCTTGCTTAGCGGAAGCGCTGCAGGATGAAAGTGCGCAGGTGCGGTTTATGTCGAGCCTATCCTTGTCCCGATTAGGGGCAAGTGCCGAGGCCGCGATTCCGCATTTGGAAATCGCGTTGGACGATGAGAACCGTTACGTTCGCGCGCATGCGGCGGAATCCCTGAACTACATCGGGACTGATCGTGCGAAGAACACGCTCATCAAGTTCCTGCTGGGCGCGCGTTGGTGTCCAACGACGACGGCGAAGAATGCGTTTTATCCGTAAGTTTAGTTGGCGGATAATTGAATGAGAAAACGATCTATACTCATGGATAACATGGGATAGATCGTTTTTTTTGCGTAGGGAAAAAATAACTATCGTATTTACACCGAAAGATTTGTATCTTAGAGTCTTGGAGCTAAAGTAAGGTGGAATTGTGAAACGAACACGGTAGACATTTTTTCAGTTTAAAAAAACATGATGACAAAGAAATATTTCTCGAAGGAATTGGGAATTTTATACGTATGGAGCTTGCAGATTTTACGTTCTGTTTAATTTAAAATTTTTCAGGTTAAGGGGGAGGGGAGGAATATGGATGATATTATTCAAGTTTTAATTAGAACGAGTGCCGCTTTTATTATCATTATGATTATTGCTAGGTTATTAGGAAAACAAACAATTTCACAAATGACTTATCATGATTTTGTTGCTGCAATAACGTTAGGAGCAATCACTGCAAATTTAGCATTTAACACAAAACTAAGTTATTGGACCCTAATAACGTCCTTATTGTTATTCAGTGGCATTGCATTTATCGTCACCTTCATCTCGTTAAAAAGCAGGAATTCAAGGAAATGGCTGTCTGGGAAGCCCACTATGGTGATAGAAAATGGGAAAATTCTTGAAAATAATCTTAAAAAGCTGCGTCTAACTCTGGATACTTTAAATCAAGAGTTAAGGGAGAAAGATATTTTTAATATTCAGGAAGTTGAATTTGCGGTTCTCGAATTAAACGGTAGATTATCTGTATTAAGAAAAGCTGAATTCCGACAAGTTCTTCTTAAAGACTTGCCCAAATTTACGGGACACATTGATTCGAAAGTGACATTTCCAGTAGAACTAATCATGGATGGGGAATTGGTGCAAGAAAATTTAAAACAAAATCAAATTACTGAATCTTGGATTAATGCGGAATTGAAAAAGAGAAAATTGACTTTGGCCGAAGTTTGCTATGCGGTAAAGGGAACGAATGGCAAGTTATATTTCGATTTATACATGGATCAAATTAAAAACCCAATTTAAGACAGAATAAACCCACTGGAAATAATAAGTCCAGTGGGTTTTTGTGTTCTACAACTTAGGTCTGGGAAACCACCAATTGCCTGATGCTACTAACATACAAAGCAGCTTAATTGTATTCCCATAATAATCACTATTCTCGAAGCCGCTATTCTTCATGTGTGTCCAAAGTTTGTTAAGCCATTCCTGATTGCTCGATTGGATCATCGCGCTTACGGCAAATGGAGACACAAAGGCTAGATGATTATTAAATGCAAATGGCAAATCATTCCCATTCAAAAAGTACCCTGCACGAATTTTACTCGGCTCTCCCAATGTTTTCTTTTTGATCCAACTGTTCAGTTTTGTGAATTGGGGTACAGCTCTTCGATCCCCAGTCAAAATATAATCCAATGGGATTCGCCATGTTGTCCGGCAAGCGTTCATGTAGTAGTCACCATCGTAAGGTCCTTCCAAATAATCAGGGGGAGCCGGTGCAAACTTGTTGTTTCGCTTTACTGCAAAATCAGGCAATAACCCGGTATTCGGGCTGTAATCCTGAAAGAGTTGTTTGGTTATGGCGTAAGTTTTATTGACGACCAATGTCCATTTGGAATGACCTGTTGCGATTTGGAAGGCTTTCATGTGTTCAGTCATAAAATCAGAGGGTCTGGTTCCTGAATAATACTTGGGGGTATCCTTTTTCACCCAATCTCCTAGTTTTAAATACCATTCTTGCTGGTTAACATCATGTTTCAATATCGCCTGGATCAGCTTTTTTGCCTCGGTCAAGTATTTGATTGTTCCCTTGCTTCCCCATTGGTAATGTGCCAACAATAGTGAATAAGCAATGTCCATATCACCATCCGTTGCAGAGTCGCTGCCTTCTGCGTCTATAATGTTCCCGTTTATATCTTTAATTTGCTTCCACGCCATTAACATAGGATTAGCGGAGCTAGGATATGCTTTGTAATAACGGAATAATCCGTCAAAATATTTCTGGGCATTGGGGTCATAGTCAGCCAAAAAAGCTGTAAGAAGCATGCCATGGCCGTGGCTTTCCGATGTGGATACGGAGTTCGAATTATTCATGTCCTGCCCTTCCAGATTGTAAAACACGTAATATTGATCTTGTTTCATCGGATTTTGAATAAGATACTTGGATTTCCAAATATCATAAAAATCTTTTACAACCTTATCCAACTGTGTTTGACCAACGTGATTAGGTTTAATGGTTCCAACTTTATATTTCGTATGTTGCGGGAAAGGTTTATTTGCTTTTTTAGCACGTGTGTTATAGCGTAGGAAGCTTAGCCAATTAATAAATTTCATTCCAAAACCCCCTGAGCCGCATAATATCATGAAAATATTATGAGTTTGGTCAGGAATTAAGAACGGTTTTTAATGCCCCCCACGCTTACCCTGCAACCGCATCCAAATCTCACCGCGGCCGCAAATCGCGGAACGCTGTCGGCTTAAACCCCGTCTGTTCCTTGAACATACGAGAGAAGTAAGATAATTCCATGCCGAAAGAATCGGCAATTTGAGAGACATTCAGCTCCGTCGTCAGGAGCAGATCTTTCGCTTTTTCCGAACGCAGATGGTTCATATATTGAATCGGAGAGTAACCCGTAAATTGTTTGAACGCGTTGATGAAGTAATTAGGATGATAATGGGCGAGTTGGGCCAAATTGTCGATCGAGACCTGCTCTGCCATATGCTGCTCCATGTAGCGCAGAACGGCATTCATTTTCTCGTAAGTTGGCGTTGTGGCTAGTTGTAACTTCACAGATGCATTCCCCTCAATAAATTCGGCGATGAGCTCGTGAAGGATGCCGTTGACTCGGAATTCGGCCGATAAGGCGTCACTTCGGCGATAAGCAATCAGCTTTTCAAACGTTTGTTGAAGCAATTTCGGATCCTTGACGACAATCGAAGGGGTCGTATGCAAAATCTGAAAGAGATCCAAATCCCCGATTTTTGCCGTGAAATGGCACCAATACTTGCCGAAAGTATCATCACTGATCGTTCCATAAGCTTGGTCACTGCCCGCAGGGAGGAGATACAGTTCACCAGGCCGCGGGTAGTAGGTTTGATCGCCAACTTTTACAAAGCCTTCACCTTCGATGATAAAATACAAACGATTTACTGGACATGATGGGATCTCATCATTCCAGGTTTTCATTACTTTCGTGTATGCTGCATAGTAGACATCAATTTTCGCTCTTGCAATGTATTTTTTCCAAAAGGTACGCTGACTAGCATTCATATCTGGTTTCATAGTTTCATATACCCTTTACAAATAACCGACATATGCCTTCCGTAAATTGCTGTTTGGTGTAACCGAGTACTTCTTTATGGTACATATATTGTTCTGGAAAAAGAGAGATCAGAATCGTATTAACTGTCAATGGGATATCGATTTCCGCAATCTCGCCATTCTGAATGGAACGTTGAATAAGTGGAGCTAGGATATTATGGAGTCTAATAAAGAACGGCTTTTTGTGTATGCTGACGCTGCGTTTGTCGGCATGCATGGAAGAGATGACAGACAAGAGAGCGACATTTTCATCGACGAAATCGATCACATCGTGTATACATGCGGATAACTGCTCCAAACCTGTGCCGACGGGAGCGGTCTTCGTGTATTTTTTCTCAAGCATCTCAATAAAACGTGTGGTTGTGGACTTGATCAAATCGCTGCACACATCCCCAATGTGGGTATAGCGGCGGTATAAGGTTCCTTGACCAACACCGGATTCCTTCGCAATTTGATGCATGGTGACGGATTCTATCTCATTCGTTTCCAAAAGTGTTTGAGCGGCAGAAAGGATACGACGGCGATACTCCGAATCGCGTTCTCCACGGCGACTGCTTGGCGGATTAGTCTCCTTATCGGGTTCACAAAAGACTTGTTTATGATCATCTGGATGCTGCATAGTTTCGTTCCTCCTGGTAGAGAGATCGTCCATGAAAAAATCATTTGACTTTGCGGACAATTGTCCGTAACATGTAGTAGCGGACAATTGTCCCGTTTTTATTGTAACACGACAAGAGTTAGATTGTCTAAGGAGGAGTAAGGAATGAGTCAAACAGTTGTATCCGGTGAAACTGAGCCGGAATTTAAGTTTACGAGCATCCTGGTGCCGCTCATCGCCATTATTACGGGCATATTCATGGTTATCCTCGACACGACAGCAATGAACGTTGCCCTGTCGAAGTTGGTGGTTGATTTCAAGACGGATCTGCCAACGATCCAATGGGCAGTGACGGGTTATATGCTAGCATCCGCAGCGGTGATTCCATTAGCGGGATGGTTATCTGACCGATTTGGAGCGAAGAATGTCTTCCTAACGTCAGTGCTTTTATTTACGATTGCATCACTTTTATGCGCGACACCTAACAGTGCAGAAATGTTAATCTTCTTCCGTATCCTGCAAGGCTTAGGTGGGGGCTTCGTGATGCCTGTTGCCATGGCTTATGTATACAGACTTAGTCCTCCGAGCAAAATTGGGCAAGTCATGGGTATGCTAGGCGTACCTATTTTGTTAGCGCCAGCGATTGGGCCAATTTTGTCTGGTTGGTTAGTTGAGTACCATTCATGGCACTGGATTTTCCTTATTAATCTGCCTGTCGGTATCTTTAGCTTTATTTTTGGATTGTGGAAATTACCTGTCGTTGCTCGTAAAAAGGTTGCTGGTTTTGACCTGCCAGGTATGATCTTAGGACCGATTGCTTTCGCATCGCTATCCTATGGGATTTCGCAAGGTGCTTCAGGGTGGACTTCCGATAAAGCACTTGGCGGTATCATCGTTGGTGCTGTTGCCTTAATCGCATTCGTAATCGTAGAGTTGAAAACGAAAATTCCATTGCTTGAGCTGAAAGTGTTCAAATCATTCGATTTTTCTTTTAGTATATTCATTCAATGGGTGATACAATTCTGTATGTTTGGGGCGATCTTCCTTCTGCCGCAATTCCTACAGCAAGCCCGAGGTTACGGTGCGTTTGATACAGGCCTGACCTTGTTCCCGCAGGCAATCGCTTCGGGTCTTATGATGCCAATTGGCGGTTATTTATTTGATAAAATCGGCGTTCGTTGGTTGGTTGTTATCGGTCTTACACTTGTATCTGGGGCGATTTTCCAATATTCCCACATGGATTTGAGCACGCAACGAACGGATCTCATCCTTCCGCTTGCGATGGCTGGTGCGGGTATGGGTCTCATGATGATGCCAATTAACTCCCATTTGATTAAAAAAGCTCCACAGGACCTCGTCAGTCGGGTTACTTCTTTGACTAGTGCTATGCAGCAAGTCATCAGTTCGTTCGGTGTAGCGATCGTGGTAACGATTCTTACTTCACGCGTGACGACGATGATTACTGAGCAAAAGCTTCCTATGGGTTCCCCTGCAGAGATGCAAAAATCCATGCTTTCCGTAGCGCCTGATGCATTCGGATATACGTTCAAAGTCATGATGTTGATCGCGATGTGTGGCGTTGTTCTCGGACTCTTCCTTCGCCGTGGTAAGACAGTAGCACACCAAGAAGCGCGTACAGAAGTCGCGTTAGAGGGATTGCACTAAGGCTGATTGGAGATTAGACAACGTTTTGGCGAAATAAAAGGCAGCCCTCAAGTAACTACTTAGGGGCTGCCTTCTTGCTATACAAATTTATGGCAGTCGCACCGATGCACGGTACAACTTACTGTTCCACGCCACCGTGCTTTTGAGCGATTCGGCAACGAGGCGTAGCGGGACATACATCCGGCTGTCGCCCAGGATTTGCAAAGGGACGGGCACAGATACGGACTTTCCGTTGACCGAAGCAACGGTGCTGCCATCCTGTAGCTTCAAGGTAACGCCAGCATTGGTGATCGTTGCGGTGCGCGTTGCTGCATCCCAGGCAAACTTGGCATTCATCGCGGTAATAAACGGACGAATCGGGACGACGGTCGTTTCTTTGTCGATGAAACCAGTGAAATCGGAAATGTATTGTCCATTAATTTCGATTTGCACTTTTGGCTTGTCTAGCTTGCGTACAACGAGTGCATTACTGAGCTTCCGACCTGGATAGGTCATCATCGTGCCGTTGGCATAAAGGCCGGAGGAGGACCCGCCATCCATATTCATCGCTTCTTTCAATCCTAGTTGAATGGAGATGGCCGCAAGCTCTGATAAGGTTGCACTCGGAACGGTGCCCATCACGAGGCGATCAGAGCTATCGATCCCAACGAAGCTTCTGGCTGCGGAAGATTGCGTAACTTTAGGGTCCGTAAAGCCATCGCGTTTCACATTGATATCTGTAGATCCATTCGTAACCAGCTTCGGACCGACGCCGATCGCGGATAGCCATGTTTTGGCATCGAGATTGCTTCCGCCTTCACCCTTCGCTACAATCTCGTTCGTGATTCTGTCACCCACGTCCAACTTGGTCAAAACGTTCTGCTTATTGTTGGCGCTGTTGCCGACAAACAGGACGTAACCGCCTTCCGGAACTGACACGGAATCCTGCGTAATGCGAGTGACAAGTCCGTCACTGATAACCACTTTAGTTCCGTTTGGAAATCCGATCCATCGGCCAAAATCCGGCGTATACCAGACAATCTGGTCGGTGCTCGTGTCTCCGTAGTATTTGTTAATACCCCAAGGGTTAATGGTATAGGTGCCGCCGCCTTCGCTTGTGCGAACGGCAATGTCGAGATTAACGAACTGAATGTCCGGTACTTTATCTTTGTTTAGAAAAAGCGTTTGATTCTCTCCAGAATGCATGGGCTCGCCAGACTTCAGCAAGGTCCCATTGGGATAGCGGATATAAGGATCAGACTCGTAGGCGTTGAAAAAAGTTCCGTTAATCGCGGCAACGGCTTGCTCGCCCTCAACGATGGATTGCATGGACGCGTCGTGCCCAATGCCGCCTTCGGCCAAAGCGGGTACAAGCTCTAGCGTCGGATCTGTGAGGTCAACCGTTACAACGTTAACAGTGAAGTTTTTACCTGAAGCGTATACGAGTTTCGTAACCGCGTTAACAGATGGGGAATAGAGGGCAGAAGCTGGCGCCCCTCCGGTGAGGAGAGCTGCACTAAGCAGCAGGGAAGTAGCAGGTATGATGAGTTTTCTATACAACATGCGGATGTCTCCTTTGGTAGGGTGATTGTCGAAATTTGCTGAAAATTGATCACTTACGTATAACATTCGGACGAGCTGTGGTGTTTATGACGTAGGTCAAGTGATGAGAAGCAGTTGATGATTTCTTGTTGTTAGGGGAGTGGCTATGTCTTCGTACGTTAATTGGGGCGTGAAGTTGTACGATGTACAACATAATTGGGGTGAAATTGGCGTATGGGTAACCTATGTTGTAAAACGTACAATAAAATGAGCCAGAATGGTGGGAAATGGCTCATTTAGAGAAATAATGTTGCACAAAGTGCAACATCAGTAACATAAAGCCGAGCAGAACCCTCGTTATGTTGTATAAAATAATATAAAATACAACATGGACACTCGAAAATGACTGAATTGAAAGTTGCAGCCAACCCAAAAAGCAAGGGCTATCCCCGTGTAGATGCATCTACGCGGAGACAGCCCTTATTCATAGTGCGCAGGTGTTGCTCCCAACTACCAAGACTTGCGCAGCGTAAACAAATCCTGCAGCTCATCATTCGAAAGCTCGGTAATCCAGCCTTCAGAGGAGGAGATGACGTTGTCGCTGAGGCTCATTTTGCTTTCGAGCATTTCGTCGATACGTTCCTCCAACGTACCGAGCGAGATGAACTTGTGGACCTGCACGTTCCGCGTCTGGCCCATGCGGTAGGCACGGTCGGTTGCTTGGTTCTCGACCGCGGGATTCCACCAGCGGTCGAAGTGGAACACGTGGTTCGCCGCGGTCAAGTTCAACCCGACGCCGCCGGCTTTCAGCGACAGCACGAAAATATTCGGTCCATCCCCGTCGGCGGCTTGGAACCGCTCAATCATGCGGTCGCGCTCCTGCTTCGGCGTGCTCCCGTTAAGGTAGAACACCGGCTCTCCGCGCTGCGCGGAGAGCACATTCGCCAGCATACGGCCCATGCCCACATACTGTGTGAAGATCAAACACGAATCGCCCTCATCGCGGAGCTCATCGACCATCGCAACGAGCCGCTCCAGCTTCGCCGAGCGCAGAACCAGCGCTTCGCGCCCATCCTCGCTTTGCATCATGTCCTCTGCCTGATCCGCTTCCTTCGAAAGCAGCATCGGATGGTCACACAGCTGCTTCAGTTGTGTCAATGCGCCAAGGATCGCGCCCTTGCGCTCCATGCCTTCGAGCTTTTGCATCCGCTCCATCAGATCCTTGACGGTCTGCTCGTACATCGCACCTTGCTCAGCGGTCAAGTTGATGTAGACTTTCATCTCTAGCTTGTCCGGCAGATCGAGCTGGATGGCAGGATCTTTCTTTTTGCGGCGCAGCATAAACGGTTTAACCAACTGCTGCAGCTGCGCGGTACGTTCCGTATCCTGATGTTTCTCGATCGGATTCGCGAAGCGAATTTGAAAGCCGCGCTGATTCCCGAGGTAGCCTGGATTCAGGAAATCATAGATCGACCACAGCTCTGATAATCGATTCTCAATCGGCGTCCCTGTCAGGGCAATTCGGTGAACAGCGTTAAATGAGCGTATCGCGGCGGATTGTTTGTTTTGCGCGTTTTTGATATTCTGTGCCTCGTCCAAACAGAGAGAACTCCACGTATACGGTTGAAGCGTCTCTTGATCCATAAGGGCTGTCGTGTAAGAGGTGAGGACGATATCGATCCCCTGCAAAGCATCATCCAGCGCCCCGTCACTGAGTCGACCTTTCCCATAATGCAGCATGACATTAAGCTCAGGTGCAAAGCGTGCAAGCTCCTTCTGCCAGTTCCCAAGCACAGAAGTTGGGCAGATGAGTAGAGCTGGCTGTTCCGAATCCTGCTTGTGATGCAGTAAATATGTGATAAATTGAACGGTTTTACCAAGTCCCATATCATCGGCTAAGCAAGCGCCAAGTCCGAACTTCCGCAGATAAGTCAGCCAAGTGAAGCCTTGGTGCTGATAGCCGCGAAGTTCGGCGCGTAAGCCTTGCGGCACGGGGACGAGCTCTAGCTCGGAAGGCTGACCAAGCTGCCGAACCAAGGCTAGCAGATGTCCGTTCAGTTCAACCTCCAGTTGCAATCTAGCTTCCTCTTCGTAGTCTAGCTCCTCGGGAGCTTCGCTATCCCACGAAGCTTTCACTTTATCCCGTTCTAATTCACTCAACAAGTGTAGCTGGAAAATATCTTGCAGGGACAATCCCTCAGCCGGATCAATGCTGTCCATGAGTCTGCGGATTTGCTCTAAGAACGCAGGGTCGAGATAGATCCACTGCCCACGGAAACGGATTAGCCTTTCGTTGCGAGTGAGCAAGCTATTGAATTCGGCTTCGCTCAATTCGGAATCCCCGATGGCAATTCGCCAATCAAAATTGACGAGCGAGTTCATGCCGAACAAGGACTCGCTTTTGCCGCCACCGCCAGCACCGCCGCCTGCTTCAGCAGCGACCTTAGCGCTGAGTCGCGGCTTCCGTTTGGCGGCTGCTTCCCACCAGGCTGGCAGCATCACGTTCCAACCATCCTCCAACAGAATACGGCTGTCCTTCGTCAGGAACGTCCAAGCTGAATCGTCGCTCATCGGATGAGCGAGCAGTTCCCCGTCATCCGCCATACGGGGCAAAGCTTCTAGCAAACGCGTCACCCAACCAGGTGCACGCTCCACCACATGCGGCGTCCAATCGGCTGCCCATGCGCCCGAAGCTGTGCCATCAACATGCAAGCTAATCGGTGTGAGCAGGGTGCTGTCGTGTTTATCCTGCAGTACGAGCCGCAGACGCCACTCATCTTCCAATTCGTCAGGCTCAAGCAGCTGTAATGCAGGACGGAAAGGCGCTAAGTCTGGACGCCAACCCATGGCAGAGAGCCATTCATTCTCGGTGAAAGCTGCAGGTGAATCATCTGCCGTGTTCGACTTCCGATTAGCCGTAAATAACGCCGGATAATCCCGCCGCAAATCGGCCATTGCCGCCTCATCGGCATAATGAGCTTCTACGACCGCCGCTGAGAAGGCTGCGCGTAAACCCATCAAGCCTTCGCCAAGGTCATCCATGCTCTCTAACATGTTCCAATCTACTTTCGCCAGCTCTTCTGCACTACGATCCCAAGTCCAAATCAACTGGCCATTGCGGAAATCCTCATAGCTCGGAATATATTGCCCTTTCTGAGTGGCATCATAGAGAAGCGGGGCTACTCGCAGCATCATCTGCGCAGACTCGGTGCCCATTTCCCAGCTCACAATATCCATCAAATTCGGCGCTGCAAAGAAAGAGAGCACCTGCTCCACAGGGAGAATGGTCACGGTCAACTCGCCAGCCTGTTGCGTCTCAAGCAAAGTACCATATAGAGAAGAGGCATGCCAGGTGAACAACAACTTACGGAAGTGATCGCCGGAGACATCTCTTCCATCTTTGAAGCCCCATAACAAGGCATCTCCGCCGTCCGTTAGGGACATGCATAACGACATTTCATGCAATTTGGTACTCATTCTAGCAGCTTCCCTTTCTTCAATTCTTCTTGCAAGGCACGCAGCCTGCTAAACCGACTGACGAATCGGGTGAAGAACGCTTCCCATCGTTCGGGTTGCTTCATTTTTTTGTATACTTTTTCCAAACGTTTCAGCAGACGTACGGCCGATTTGTAATCGTGGCGGTTTTTCAACCGAATATAGTGTTCTACCGCTTGGTGGTAGTAGGGCAGTAGAAGCTCAGGCGATTCCTTCTCAATCGGCTGCAGGACATTGACGCGATGCGTGAAGGGATCGTATCCCTGCATAATTTGCATTTCGATCCAAGACTTCCATTGGCGTCTCTCATAATAGAGCGTCTCTATGATCCGATAGGAGGTTGGCAAAAGCTCTTCTAAGGCCTGCCACATCTCTGGCTCAGCTTCTGGCAGTTGAGCGACAGCCATCTTCCAATAAGCGGCGTAAGATTCGATTTCGTGCATTCTTTTTCCATTATAAAAAGAACATAATCTCCGCAGCCAATGAACAATCTCGCTCCAATTCTGAATGTGTTCTAGATAAGCAAGAAAAGGTGTGAAAAGAAGTGCTGGCGCTTCCTTGTACGAGGCGTGTGAGGCTATAACTTCCCATGCTTCGCTGTATCTCGCTTGATGCAGGTTTAGATAGGCTCTTCCCGCACAGAGTGAAAAGGAGAGCTCGGCCGCTTCCATCGCTTCGAAAGCCGCAAGCTCAGTTGTTGTTATGTTTGCATCCCTTGGGCCTCTGAAAGCCCAGAACGTTGTGAACACACGAAAGTGATGCAGCTTCTTATGTGACTCGATCGCCATCTGCGCTCGGAGATAATCCAAGGTTTGTGTAGATCTCTCGCCATGCCATGAGCCATCTGGCAAACCAGAAGCTTCTTTCAGCCAATCATCGAGCTCATCACTTAAATGATATACGGTTGCGGCGGTGTAGAACGTGACGCCAGCTTGTGTGTTCTGCTCGACAATTTTGCGCAGAATGAACAACCTCTGATGGAATTCGAAATAAAACTGATCCGTCTCGGAAAACGGAATCGTCGTTCGCTTGAGATTTGCAAACTGCCCTCGCAGCAATTCAACATAGTTCCATTGATCGTAGGAGGGTTTAAAGTGATACGTGTAATGCTCCATGAATTTGTGCCAGCCAGCCACGGTCATCTCTGGCAGATTCTCCAGCGTAGACACATTAGAGGACAAAGCAGCTACCCGCTTTAACGCCATCTTAGCATTCATAATTTGTGAAGCAGGGTAACCTTGTCGATCAGCTAATTCCATGAGAGCGGCTGCTACATGCTTACAGGACGTGCGCACAGGACATGTGCATGAGCTTGTTTTCAGCTGATTGAGGTCAATCGCAACCTTACAATTCTCGCCAAACTCTTCCACGACCGCATGAACCTTCCGAATCTCAGGTACAATAATAAGAGACGTAACCATCTGTTGTTTATAGAAATGAAAGCCCCGACTTAGTGTAACTTCGTTGAACGTTTCGGCCACATATTCAAGCAATTTCGACCATTGGTCATCATTCAAAACGGGTGTAGAAGACATGTTCAAACTCCTTTGGATACCTACGATAAGATGACATTCATCTAGTATAAAATGTCGAGACTAACTTGTAAATTTAACAGGGACAATTTGTACTTCCTAAAGAGCTGATGTCCATATCTGGTGGATGCCTCCAAAGTCTTTTAACCTCACTTGACAATTCATACTGTAATCATTATAATTACAGTATGAATTAACATTCTTAGTGAAGGTGGCGAGGCGTATGTTGAACGTTGCAATTGGTGATTGGGTAGTCGCAACAACAAGTGAAGATGAATTGGTTCATGGTTATGTGGAAGCGATCGCTTGGCAGCATGGTATCGCCTTCGTTCATGTCATTGCTTCCGATCAAGATGAAATTATTGGGCATCAAATTGAAGTGAAAATCTCCAGTGTGAAGACATTACCAATAAGCGGACTTGATACAGAAGTTGGCGTACGCAGTATGATCGACATTGCCCTTGAAATCAAAGATCAGCTGTGGTTTATGGAACTAACGGATACCTTGCTTTCATTGCAGTCCCACGAATCCAAGACGACCAAAGACAAAGTGATCCCCGGTTTCTATCAGAACCGACTAGGCGTGGATCAGCTGTAATGGTTGGCATATTAAAAAGCCAATCTACCCGATAGCTTGCTCAGCAAGATTAGTCGGTAGATTGGCTTTTTCGTTGTTGGCGCGGCTATTTCGATGTCGCAGTATTCCCCGCAGGTTTCGCTGCAGGTATGCCCTTCGCGACTTCCGCGGCGAATAGCGTTTGCATTTCGGCGATCTTTTTGGCGTCGGCTGCCTCGATTTTATCCGCGTAATACTTCTCCACGAACAGCTCCCAGGTCGGAACGACCTTTTGCATGTGGATGGTTTTTACGGCTGTTTTGATCAGCCTTCGTTCCTTGGCATTCGTGTACATATCGACGTACTGTTGCTTGCGATCAAAGTCTAGCTCAGTGAAGATCGAGCGGAATACCTCCGCCGTCATCCGCGCATCATCCAAAGCCCTGTGTGCTGAGCCCTGCGCTTCGATATTCAGATCAACGAGCGCTGCTTCCACACTGACGTCATTTGTTACTTTTTTGAAGCGGGTAAACCCTTTCAGTAAGTCGAAATAGTAGGCTGCCATCCAATACGCATCATCTAGCTTGTGCATGCGGGTATCGAATATGATACGCTTCAGATCTTCGCCGCCCCATGTCACGAGCAGCAATTCTTCACTCCGTCCGAGCCATTCCAAGAAGTCGGCAATCACTTTGCGAAAGCCAGCAGCTTCATCGATATCTTCTTGGGGAATTCCCGTTTTTTTCTTAATAAATGCGTTCAATTTGGAGAAATAGACGGGCTTAATTAAAGCAGAAAATTCATCTATTTGCCCCAGAGAAGCATCTAATCGAACTGCCCCAATCTCGATAACTTCCATCGGTAGATCACTGGCAAACTTTCGGCCGTTAAATTCGATATCTAATATAATGTAATCCATGGTGTGTGCCCCCGTTTCATCTCTATCCTATCATTTTAGCAGAAAATGCTTAGTATGCCAGCTTCTGTTTACGATAGACCGCACGCAGCACTAGACTAAACAAGAATCCAACGAACGACATGACTGACACCCAGATAAAAAGCTGCCCCCCACCAAATACTTGATAGAACCATCCTCCTAGATAAGAAGCGACAATACCCGAGATACCGAAAAAGATAATAGCTAGAACCGTTTGTCCAGTTGCACGCCATTCTTCAGGGACAATTTGATATAAATACTGTATGGCAGCTGAGTAGAAGATAGGGAATGTGAAGGTTTGAAGGAGCTGGATCGCGACGAGTACATGCGGTTCAGTCACCAAAGCGCTGATAAGGAAACGTAAGAAATAGAAGAACGCTGCGAATGAAATAAGAGCTAATTCCTTCCCTTTTCGAAGCCACCAGAAGCTAAGTGCAAAGACTAGAATCTCACTCCCAGCTGCTAAGAAAAAAGCAATTCCGACCAAATGATTGCTGCCGCCCAATTCTCGGATATAGACGCCAAGGAACGTATCGTTAATCCGTTGCGGAACTGCACAAATGAAGATTAATACCATAAACCATATGGTTTCTTTATTGCCTAGAAAATTTCGTAGACTTCGCAGTGAGATAGGTTTCCCAGTCACAGGAGCATCTGGCAACGCGAAGCAAATAATTAAGCTAATGACACCTATTCCACCAAAAAGGTAGGCCAAGCTATGAATGCCGAAGTATTGAGCCGCATAGCCAACAATTAAAGACATCACCGCATACCCAACAGCGCCAAAAGTACGGATCGAACCATAACTGGTGCCAACGGCTTCCGCGGTTTGGAAGTTAAGGCTTTCCGTCAATGGATCCAGGGGCATCAAGAAGAAGTAAAGCAGCATGGTAAAAAGGAGAAGGACGATAAAGGTTTTGGAATCATAGAGCAAGTAGCCGATGATCGTCGAACAGAAGAGTAGAAGTAACATAACTTTTTTGATGGTTTTCGTTCGGTCGCTAATCATGCCCCATAATGGCTGGGAAAAAATAGCGATAAAGCCACCGGTCCCTATGATGAGACCAATTTTGGATGTGGAAAGTCCCTGAGCATCTAAATAGACGGGCAGAAATGAAACGAAGAGAGCGAGTAAAGCGAAATACAAAAAGTTAAAGGAGCGCAATAAGTTGGATGAATTCATGATGACCAAACCTTCCGTGATGAACTAGCGCGATGCTGTCGTAAATGTACATTTTATCACGCCCAGCCAGAGTTGCAAAAAAAATTATCAAGAACGGAGCTGAGATGGGTTCGTTCCTGTAACTTTTTTGAACTGGCGGCTAAAGAAATAAATGCTCCGATAGCCCAGCGCTTCAGCGACTTCACTGACATTCATCCCTAGTTTTAACAAATAAGCAGCGCGCTCAATTCTGGACTGAATGAGATAGGATTCAATCGTTTGGCCCATGATTTCTTTGAATTTTAAAGAGAAATAACGTGGAGAAAGATGGGCTTGTTTAGCTAAATCTTGAATACTATGCTGACGCCCCGGATCTTGACGAATGTGAGCCGCGATATCCATCATCACTCGGTTCATGGAGCGTCGTGCCGGATCACCCTGTGATTGATGGGCAGGTGCTTGACGTTCAAAAAGCAACAGAACCAGCCTGAGCAGCGCTTTCGCTTCTTCCTCATGTCCATAAGCTTCCGTCAGACGCACATGTACGAAACGATCTAAGTAGGATTCATGGAACTCAGCAGGATCGAAGTGAACAAAGGATGGTAATGACATCAGGAGGGCGTGGTCCCCTTGGACTGAGAAGTGAATGTACGTTACCGTTAGCGGTCGTTCTGGATTATGCTTGGCACTGGATAAGTCTCCAGGCTTGAACAGGAAACAATCGCCGGAACTAACGTGGTAACGCTTACTATTTAAGGTGACCTCACCTTCACCATCCCATACATACCAGAAATCGAAGTCTTGGAAGGGCTCGTGATCGCGGCTCCACTTCCAATTCACCTCACAGATGACTTTACCGAAATAAGGGTTGAGCAGCAGATCTTGCGGTGAGAAAACAGACATGAAATTTATTGGCTCCTCTATGTAAAATAGTACAAATAGAATGGTGCTTTCATAGTTTACCACATCAAATAGTATAAGTTTTCGGTTACTGAAAACTTATACTATCTAATTGACATTAAAACTTACTATTAAACGCGGTCGCTCATCTTATTTCAATTTATTCCAAACCTCAGGCCTTTGGGCAAGCCTGTTAAGCTGATCTGCTAGTTCCCGTTCAGGATTCTCGCAAAGATCGTACGGATTGGAGCATGGTATACGGTTGTTATTGCTCAATTGTTGTTTAATCGCTTGTTGAATGGCTATGGAATCGAAAGGGACATGGAGAACATTATCAGCGGTTTCGCGTCGATACTGGCGGCCTCCGATATTAACAGCAGGCAATCCGAAAAAAGGCGATTCGATGATTGCGCTGCTACTGTTGCCCATGAGCAAATCGACATTTTGAAGCAAAAAAAGAAACTGATCATTGGGGACAGACGGGATGTAGGTTACATTTTCGTTTTCGCTCACAAAGGCCAGGAGCTTCTCGCGAAATAATTCGCCTCCTGGATCGCTGTTGGGTCCGATTACATAGATGTTGCTGTCCGCGGCATAAGGATGCAATGCGTCCAACACACAGTCGATTTGATGGTTGTAGGATAACGGCTCTTTGGAATCCGGATGCATACATAACAGAATCTTGTTCTTTATGGAATTCAATCCATAGCGTTCATTCCAAAGTTGTGTCGTCGCAGCATCTATTGTACGAACACACTTTATTTGTTGTTTTCTCAGCGAACCGATAGGTACAATTCGCCAGTCGGATTCGCCCATGTGCAGCAATAACTGCTTTGCTTTTATTGATGCGACAAAGTGGAGATGCGCGAGCTTGCTGATGGCATGGCGCACGGCATCGTCAGCAGACCCGCTCTGTTCTCCGCCGTGCAGGTGCACGATTCCGATGTTTTGATAATGTGCGGCAATCGCGGCGGCTAATATCTCAGGTCGGTCACCGAGGAGTAAAACGCAATCAGGTTTACTACGCTGAAGAATATCACCAAAATGAAGCAATCCGAGTCCAAGTGATTTGCTTTGGTTTTCAAGCGAATCTCCTTTCATGAGAATCGATGGCATAGCAATAACGGGGACAGGGTCATTCGTCACCTCTATCCAAGTGTTTCCGTATTCAGGAAGCAGATGCATCCCTGTTACGACGAGTTCTAAATGAAAGCGAGGATCGCGATGCAGTTCCATGAGTGCGGGCCGAAGGATTCCATAGTCCGCTCTGGTTCCTGTGAAGCATATGATATGCATGGCAAGTACGTCATCCTCTCTTTACGGCTTCAGCCAAGTGTCTGACAACATATTCTTGCTCCTCGCCAGTCAATAGCGTGTGAAAAGGGATTGCGATCGTACGCTGTGCCATTTCCTCTGCAATGGGAAAAGACCCCTCGGTCGTTTGAAAGATCTCTCTATAGCACGGCTGCAGATGAATCACAGGAAAATAGGGTTTAGACTGTATGCCTTGATTCTTCAAATCGTTAATAACGTCTACCTGATTAACGCCAACTGGCAGTATGACAATAAAGACAAACCAACTCAGGGTACAAGCTTCCAAAACAGCTGGAAAAGTGATGGGAACTTTATAAGCGTGGAGAAGCTCTTTATACGTTTGGGCGACTCTTTCACGCTTTTCCATCAGCTCTGTTAAACGCTCCATCTGAGCTGTGCCTACGGCTGCCTGCAAATCAGACATCCGGTAATTATAGCCGATTCGTACATGTTCCAACCAAGCGTTATCGTTTCCTCTGCCTTGATTTCGAAGGCTTAAAGCTGTCTGTGCAAGGATTTCCTGATTTGTAACCAAAATGCCTCCTTCCCCAGTAGTTACCTGCTTGTTGGCGTAGAAGGCAAATACCCCGACATCTCCGAAGGTTCCGGCTTTTTTGCCTTTCCATTCTGCCCCTAGAGCCTCGCAAGCATCCTCAATGACATATAACTGATGCTCTTTGGCTATCTGCATGATGATATCCATATCACAGGTTTGACCGAACACATGAACGGCTAATATGGCTTTTGTTCTTGGTGTTATCGCAGCTTCGATGGCACGGGGATCCATATTCAGCGTCAGGGGGTCAATATCGACGAACACGGGCTTAACACCTTCGTACAACAAACAGTTGCTTGAGGCGATAAAGCTGTAAGTCGTAGTAATGACTTCATCCCCATGCTGAAGTCCGAGCGCTTTGACTGCAACGTGCAGGGCGCTTGTTCCACTGTTCATGGCAATGGCGTGGCGGATGCCAAGCTCCTTCTGAAAAGATTGCTCAAAACGGCTTAGCTTCTCGCCAAAACTAAGCTGACCAGAATCGAGCACTTCAAACACATATTGTTTCTCTAATTCGGATATGTCCGGCCGCGCTAATGAAATCATCATGAATCATTCATTCCTCCCAGAACTCTAGCTGATGTCATTTTATTTTATGTAAGGTCGAAAGAATGGTCCGTAGAACGCTTCCTAATACTGCCCAAATATTGGCAAATAGACAACAGCATAGGCAAAAATCTGGTGCTTACATATGTATACATCTAGGAAGGTGGTGTCTTCGTTGACTGTTATAGCTGAGGATTTACATTCTTTTTTTTCGAATAAGTCAGTGTTGGTAACAGGAGGTACCGGGTCAATTGGTCGGGGGATCGTGGAAAAATTGTTGACTTTTCGGCCTAAACGGATCGTTGTGTTCAATAAAGATGATTCCAAACAATATATGATGCAGCTTCGTTATCAGCATGAGCCGATGATTAACTTTCATTTGGGCGATATTCGCAATTATTCAGATGTGGAGAATGCGACTTCGGGTATCGATATCGTATTTCATACGGCTGCTTTAAAACAGGTTTCCATATGTGAAAGCTTCCCTTTCGAGGCTGTGAAAACGAATATTATCGGAAGTGAAAATGTGGTGCGTGCATCGATACGTAATGGTGTGCATACTGTCGTGAATATAAGTACAGATAAGGCTGTCAATCCCTACAATACGTTGGGAGCGACCAAGCTGATTGCGGAAAAGCTGTTTATTCAAGGCAATAGCGATCCAATGAATAAGCATACCAAGTTGTGTACAATTCGTTTTGGTAATGTGATGGGAAGCAGGGGGTCTGTACTGCCTATATTTTTTGATCAAGCAAATCGGGGAGAAGAGCTGACGGTCACGGATATGGAAATGACTCGCTTCTTTATTTCAATACCTGACGCCGTAGATCGAATCATAAAAACCGCATTTTACTGTCAGGGCGGAGAAACATTTGTGCTGAAAATGAAGACGCTGCGTATTGGAGATCTAGCACAGGAAGTTCGCCTTTATTTTAGAGAACTGCAAATGAATATAGACATCAAAATCGTAGGCTTGCGGCATGGCGAGAAAATGAATGAAGAGCTTGTCTTTGACAACGAAACCGGCCAATTGTATGAGGATGATGAACTGTTGGTTATTTTTGGACCTCGTAGGCAAGGACCGTATCTGCACTTCAAACCGTCCAGCGTGCATACTTACCGCTCCGATCTAGATGTGCGTATCGGGAAGAGCGAGTTGAAGCAGATGATTACCAGCTTTCATCAACAGTATATGTGGCACAGAGACGGGGGATCTGCGTGAGTGGCCAAAGTTATGTTCAATCACATCTTCTCCAGCAGAAGGCCGTTCAATGGATTCCTGCCGGATGCCATACGTACAGTAAAGGTGTGGATCAATTCCCTCAGCTTTCTCCGGGCTTTATCCAGTCAGGAAAGGGAGCCTGGGTAACGGATGTTGATGGCAACACCTTTCTCGATTGGGGAATGGGGCTGCGTTCTGTGTCACTCGGATACGGGTATCCTCGAATCACACAGAAAGTAATTGAATATGTCCAGTTAGGCACTAATTTTACGAGACCGGCACCAATTGAAGTGGAATTAGCTGAATTGCTCATGGACGTGATTCCCTCTGCCGAGATGGTGAAATTCGCAAAAAATGGTTCCGATGTGACGTCCGCGGCGATTCGTTTAAGCCGGGCATATACAGGCCGCAAACGAATTGCTTTTTGCAAAGAGCATCCTTTTTTCAGTTTTAATGATTGGTTTATTGGCACGACGCCATGCAATAACGGGATACCTGAAGAACTGTCTGAACTTTCCATTCCATTTCATTACAATGATGCCCAAAGTTTAGAGCGAATTTTTGATTTGTATCCTGACGATGTGGCAGCTGTTATTTTAGAGCCAGTCACAAGTGAAGCACCCGCTGACCGATTCCTGGAGCGTGTTCGTGAACTAGCGAGTCAGCATGGTGCTGTGCTTATTTTTGATGAGATGATTACGGGTTTCCGGTTCGGGCTGCCTGGGGCGCAAACGATTTTTGGTGTCGAACCGGATTTATCCACTTTTGGTAAGGCGATTGGGAATGGTTTCTCCTGCGCTGTTTTAGCGGGCAAACGGGATATTATGTCATTGGGAGGACTCGAACATAAGCAGCCTAGGCTGTTTTTACTGTCTGCTACCAACGGAGCAGAAACACATTCACTAGCTGCCGCCAAGGAGACGATACTTGAATTCCGAGAAAAAAATGTGGTCGGCCATATTGAAACCATTGGAAAAATGCTGCAAAATGGCTGGCGGCATACAGTGAAAGCTCATGGTTTGGATCCGCATGTGCAAATCGGGGGGTATCCGAATAGCCCTATCGTCGTTTGCAAGGATGAACATGAGCTTCCCTCAGCCTCATTCCGCACCTTATTTCTCCAGGAAATGATTAAGGAAGGCGTATTGATACCTTATATTTCAATCAGTTATTCGCATGGCGAGCGTGAAGTGGCCCGGACACTTGAAGCACTAAATCGAACCTGCGCCATTTATAAACAGGCTTTGGAACAGGGTGTCGATTCGTTTCTGATAGGTCCTGCTGTCAAGCCGGTTTTTCGTAAATTTAATTAGAAAGAAGGAATCCTATGTCTTATTTGGTCATCGGACTGGGATCGATGGGCAAGCGCCGGATTAGGGATCTTATCGCTTTAAGCGGGGAGCGAGTCATCGGTTTTGACCTTCGTGAAGATCGGCGTTGTGAGGCTGAAAGCAAATTCGGCATCGAAACCTTCGATTCTATAGAACGTGCGCTTCAAGAGCCGGTGAGGGCAATCATCATATCGACACCGCCTGATCTTCATATGCCATATGCGCATTTGGCAGCAGATTTAAATATCCCATTCTTCACAGAAGCCAGCGTGACAAAGGAAGGGATGCCGGAGCTTATCGAGAAGTTGAAAGAAAAACCAGAACTTGTTGCTGTTCCTTCATGCACCATGCGTTTTCATCCCGCTACCCACGTGCTGCGGGAGATTATGAAAAATAATACGTTAGGTGAAAATAGCTTTTTTACTTATCATTCCGGACAATATTTGCCGGATTGGCATCCGTTCGAAGATTACCGGCATTTTTATGTCTCTAAGCGTGAAACTGGCGGGTGTCGGGAAATCGTTCCTTTTGAATGGGTTTGGTTGACTTCCGTTTTCGGCTCCATCGGTAAGGGTTATTCGTTGAAGCGTAAGGTGAGCCGTTTGCAGGCTGATATCGACGATGTGTATCAGATGATACTCGAATTTGGGCCAAGTATTCAGGGACAAATGACAGTGGATGTGGTGTCTCGTCAAGCGACGAGGACATTTACATGGGTGGGAGAGAAGGGGACGGTGCGTTGGAATTTCTTTGAGCCGAACCTGGTCATTTATGATGGAGAGCTGCAAATAACGACGTGTGTGCCCCTCATGAGCGGAGAACGCCCATTTCAATATGAAGATATGTATGTGAGCGAGATGCAAGCGTTCCTGCTGGCCCTCTTAGGTGAGCGTCCGTTTCCACACGATTATCCGGATGATTTAAAGCTGCTTGAGACGCTGGAACAGCTTGAAATTGGTTGATCAATTAAGCAGGCAAGCACGATAGGTGATATTTATAAGATGTACCCATACTGGGAAGATGGGAGAGACCTCTGCATGGATGAGTTTGATCTGAACGGGAAAGTGGTTGTGATTACAGGTGCTGGAGGCCGGTTAGGTTCGCAGTTTGCTCAAACTGTTCAGAAGCATGGCGGGAGGGCGGCTTTGCTGGATGTCACCTTTCCTTCTGGTATGTCCGTTATTTCCGACACAGAGCTGCGGTTATCGGTCGATATCACAGTACCCGAATCCGTTAAAGATGCAGCTGCCCAAATACTTAGCCAATGGGGAGCGATTGACGGACTGGTGAATAACGCCTGCATTCAACCCGAAGGCTTCTGTGCATCTGTTGAAGACTATGAGCTGGCTACTTGGCGTAAAGTAATGTCCGTCAATCTCGATGGTTTATTCCTTTGCACGCAAGTCTTCGGCAAGGCGATGGTAAATCAGCGGGGCGGCAGCATCATCAATATTTCATCCATTTACGGCGTGAATGGCGCTAATTTTTCGCTGTACGAGGGCTTGCCTTTCAACACCCCTCCGTCTTATGCAGCGAGCAAATCAGCCATTCTAGGATTGACGCGTTATTTAGCTTGTTATTGGGGTGAGCGTCAAATTCGGGTGAATGCCATTACACCAGGCGGTATTGAGGATGGTCAGCCTGAGGTGTTCATCAATCGGTATAGCGAGCGTACTCCGCTCAAGCGAATGGCACAAAAAAATGAAATGAATGGAGCAGTGCTTTTTCTATTGTCTAATGCTTCCTCGTATGTCAATGGCCACAATCTGGTCGTAGACGGAGGCTTTGGCGCATGGTAACGAGTTGAAAGAGGGGATCGTTCATGAAAATTGGCATTCTTATTACGGCAAGATTAAAATCTTCTCGTTTACCACTGAAGCTGCTTGCCTATCTCCATGGAAAACGCGTCATCGACCATGTCGTTGAAAGGTGTAAGGCTGTCAGCTTTGTCGATCAGGTCATTCTTTGCACCTCACCCCATCCGCAGGATGCCCCGCTTGTCGACGCTGCAATGCAACATCATATCCATTATTTTATGGGAGAACCTGATGATGTTCTCAAACGATTATACGATGCTGCCACCTTTTATCGGCTGGATTATATATTGAATGTAACAGCCGACGATGTGTACTTTTCCGTCGAATATGCAAATCGGTTGGCTAATCAAGCGATACTGACCCAACCGGATTATATGTATACAGAAGGACTTCCGATTGGCATTGGTCTCTATGGGATGCGCTATGAAGCGCTCAAAACCGTGGTTGAATTCAAAAATCGGAAAGATACGGAGATCTGGGGAACTTGGTTCAACCATCCGGATCTTTTTCAAATTCATGTATTTGAAGCCCGCAAGGAAGAACATAGGCAGGTAAGGCTCACCTTGGATACGCCAGAAGATTTCGCTTTTTTTCAGAAGCTCGAGGAAGCGCGTAGAACGGAAGACGGCATCAGCTACCCGGATCTGCTCAAAGCGATCGATAAGCTGCCTGCTCAAGCGTTTGTCAATCAGCATATTATTCAGATGAAAGTTCCGCAGGAAGTGATGGATGAGGTTCGGCTGCACTACGAGCATCAGAAGGACAAATTTTTGCAAATCAAAGCAGCGAATTACAAGAGATAGGGAGTGAATGAGGAATGACACGTATAAATCGGTTGTTCGATGAGAATCAAGACCATTCATCCGACATGTATTGGATTGCGGAGCCCGCTTATACACATGAAGGCGACTTCCAGTATTTGCTTGATCTCGTTGACGCTTTGATTGCATCAGGTGCTGATGCGGTCAAGTTTCACTTGATGCTTGATTTAGATGCTTACATGGTAGCCGAACATCCTCTATATGCAGATTTGGAGAAATGGCTGTTTACCCGTGAGCAATGGCGGGAAGTGTTTGCCCGCTGCCGTCAGGGAGGATTGGAAATCGTTGGACTGGCGGATGAACTGCCTGCGTTGGAATTTCTCATTGAAGAGAAGGTCGATGCTATCGGCATTCACGCAACCTGTATCAACGATTATTTTATGCTGAAGCGGCTGTCGGAAATGGAACAACCTTTATTTATCGGTATCGGCGGCATTCAGCTGTCAGAAATTGAACGTTCCTTGCAATTATTGTCGGGCAAGAAAAGCGTTATTTTGATGTATGGCATTCAACATTATCCAACGCCTCCTCAAAGTATTCATCTGCATAAGCTCCTGCTGTATCAAAATCGATTTCAATGCCCTGTCGGATATGCCGATCATACCGCTAGTATCGATCATTTAACCCGTTACTTGGTATATGCGTCTGCGTATGGTTTGGGTGTGCGGATTTTCGAACAACATGTCACGCTAGATCTGACCGTTAAAAGAGAAGACGACGAAGCGGCCTTAGAGGTGGAGGGATTTAAAGTTCTGAAGCAACAGCTCCAGCTAGTCAGTGTCATGACAGGCAACCAACAATTCGATCTCAAGGCGGAGGAACGTGAATATTTCTCGTTGGTTCGTAAATGCATGCTCGCATCCAAAGATCTGCCCATCGGTACTGTGCTTGCTGAGGAAGATATTCAATTTAAACGGACGGAAGCTCAGGGTGATATGGAGCAAGGCGATTTTGTACAACTCCTTGGAAAAACGTTGCTTCAGGATTTGAAGGCTGGCGAAGCTTTCTGTTGGGAGCACATTCAATAGTTTGAGGATTGTGGGGTATGTAACATGTATGGAGAAAACACAATCAATGATCATATGCTGCTGAGGTATGTTTATGTGGATGATTTATTGACTGCCTTCGAATCTTTGCAGTACAAGGATATCGAGCTTCCTTTGCTGATGATCGAGGCCTGGTACAATTTTATGAAGGATACCGTAAACAAGCAGCTGAAGTCTCCTGAATATGTTGCTAAATTACGTGTCAAAAGGTATGAAACTACGATGAATGATTTTTATACGGGCTTGCAGAGATATCCGAAGAGGCAAGGAAACTACAGGCTCGATCCGGATCGGACCATGATTCTCATATGCGGTCAGTTTATCGACACAGCGATTAAAGCATTTCAAGATCAAGAAGTGCTTTTCCTGTTGAGCAATCGTTTGGATGTTGCGGCTGTTCAAGGTCAATCCATTCCAACCCATTTCAAGCAGTTTAACTTTCAGGAACAATATGTAAAGTTTCGCAGCAAGTTGATTTATGAGGGTAGAGAAGAATGGATACCAAGAATTACAGCGTTAACGAAGCCGTATAGAGATCATCCTCTATTTGGTAAAGAGAGCTTTGTGGAGTGGTTGTACGCACAAATCATTGAAAATATTTGTCTCATTGAAACAGGTGAGATGGTGTTGGAAAAATACCCGATTGGAATCGTCCTAGATCATTCCGAGCTTATTTATCCAGGGAATGTCATGTCGCTTTTGGCCCGAAAATATCATTTTCCATTTTTCAATGTGCAGAATAATTTACTAAGCGATGTAAGTATTATTCCTTCATGGGCGAGCTACTACTGTGTTTGGGGGCGATATACCGAGGAATGGCTTATTCAAAAAGGCGTGGATCCTTACCAGGTTAGAGCCATCGGGAATTTGCGATTTGAACATGTAAAGAAAATACCAGCGAAAACCAAATTGGATTTATTAAAAGAATGGTCGATCACGGAGGAAGTTTCCTTTCTTACATGGACCACTCAGCCTTATTCCGTTGAAACGAATGAGCTCATGATAACTTGGTTGAAAGAAGCGATTGCTGAGCTGTCCATTGTGCTCGTCATCATCCCGCATAAAGACGATTTCTGCTCGTATGATCCTTGGTTGAGTGCCAATATCAAGCTCCAGCCACAGGGATTTACCTTGCAGGATATTTTGATCGCAAGCGATTATGTGACGACGATTTCATCAACAACTGCCTTAGAAGCAGCTTATTTTCACAAGCCGCTTTTCGTTTTGCAGCCGCCAATTCCGTATCATTTTAACTTGCATAACAATGAATACCCTGAGCATCTTGCCAAAGCTTCAGCGGGTGTGACAGTCTGTTCTTCCGAGGAATTGCGAATGAAGCTTTTGACCATCATGCATAATGATTCAGAGAAAAAGGATTTGATGTACAGAGAAAGCAAGTTTCTTCACTCCTCGATGGTCATTGACAGCATTTCGCCATCGCAAAGACTGTATCACCTGATGAAAGAAGTTATGCGTCATAAATGGCTATGAGAAGAACACAAGGAGGGATAAACCATGTACGGTGGGGATGAATTCAATGCACACCTGCTCCTTCGATACGGATATACAAAGGATTTTTTGGAATGGTTCTCACCACTGGTGTATAGAGGTGTGGAATTACCGCTTAATATGCTTCGGGCTTACCATGTGTTCATTCGAGACATCATTGATCAACAACTAAGTGATGGGGATTGGGTAGCTGAAAAATGGAAAAAGTGGAGCTATCGATCCATGAAAGATGTACAGATGGATTTACAGCACTGGCCTGAACAACAGAGAAATTGGGAAAACCGAAAGGACCGGAGCACAATTTTAATGTGCGGTCAATTCGTGGATATGGCAATCAATCAGTTTAGTGACCGCAAGGTAATTTTACTTCACTCCAACCCCTATGATTTAAAAGCGCTAGAGGGTAAAAAGCTGCCTGCAGGATTTTCAGTTTTCAGCGTGCATGAGAAGCTTTTGGAATGGAATATGCCCAAGGATGTTCACATTTCTGTCGATGAAATTTTGCTGAATCGAGCAACTTCCAGAGATCAATACGTCGCTCAGCATCCCGTCTTTTCTCATCCGAAATTCCATGAATGGATGCGGGGCCAAACCAATCAGGCGCTTATCCTTGTTAACATTTTAGATAACCTGCTCATTAAGTATCCTATCGGCGTGATTCTTGATCATTCGGAGCTTATATATCCAGGAAGCATTTTGGCGCTGCTTGCAAGAAAATACAATTTGCCGTTTATTAATGTACAAAATCATTTGACCAGTGATGCTTCCATTATTCCATCGCGCGCCTCACACTATGCCATATGGGGCCAGCATATGACGGAATGGTTACGCGAACGGGGAGTTGCGAGCGAACAAATATGGGAGATAGGAAGTTTGAGGTTGGAAAATAACGACAAAAAAATCAAAAAATCGAGAGAGGATCTTTTAACTTATTTAGGTCTGCCAGAGCAACAATTGATCCTCACCTATACGACAGAATGCTATTCGTCAGAAATCAATTATCACATGATGGAGTGGTTTCAGTATTTGACAACCGAGCAGCCTGTTCTCGTCATCGTAAAAGCGCACCCATCCGACCGTCTATCCTATACACAGTATCTGTCCAATCGCATAGTTATATCTCCTGATTCATTTGATTTACAGGAGATTTTGAATGCCTCCGATATCATTGCTACCATATCCTCAACGACCGCTTTAGAAGGCGCGATGCTGGGGAAAGGTATCCTCGTGCTGCATCCCCAGCTTCCCTATGACTATCACATCAATTACAACGGGTATCCGTATCATTTATCCAAAGCTCAAGCAGGCATCGTCGTTCATACGGAACACGAGCTTTCTTCTGAAATTTCAAAATGGATGCTCGAACCAGCATATGCCCAGCTAGTTGTAGAGCAAGGTCAGAATTATCTCAACCATACTTTGGTTAAAGGTGAAGAGACACCTAGCGAGCGGATTCGGAAGTTTATCGATCAATTACGGGGGCCGTCCCATGATTCACAATAAGTCGGTTTTGGCTGTCATTCCGGCACGCGGAGGATCAAAGGGACTGCCTGGCAAAAACATACGAAACCTGGCTGGCTTACCGCTGCTGGCCTGGACGATTCGTGAGGCGATGAAATCATCCTATATCGATCGGTTGATTTTATCCAGTGAAGATGAAGCCATCATTTCCGTAGCCATGGCATTTGGCTGTGAAGTACCTTTTATCCGCCCGATGGAGCTGTCGCAGGATCATGTCTCAGGCATCGAGCCTATTGTGCATGCCTTGGAGAGCTTACCTACGTATGATTACATCATCTTGCTGCAGCCTACATCTCCGCTGCGTCTTGTTTCCGATATCGATCGTTGCATGGAGATGTGCCATGAGGAGCAAGCCAATGTCTGCGTATCTTTGACACTTAGCGAGAAGCCTCCTTCATGGATGTACCATTGCGATCAACAGCATCGCATACAACCTATTTGTCACGATCAAATGCTTTATCCGAGAAGGCAGGATGCGCCAGACACCTACCTGTTAAATGGTGCTGTCTATATCGCTCGATCAGCATGGTTTCTTAAGCATCGAACGTTCATTTCGAACGAAACACTGGGGTTCATTATGCCCCTAGAACGCTCTATTGAAATCGATTCGGAATGGGACTTGATAAAAGCAGAAGCCTTTTTTCAGAAAAGACAGGATAAGTAATGACAATGTTCAATGCGCTAACCTACTATCATCAAGGGCTAATCGTAAAATAGGCTTCATTCGTAAGATATTAGCCTAGTACAGGTAAGCAGTTGGGAGCATTTACTAGTCTATAGGCATTGCAGGAGGGAGTATGATCCGAGTGGCAAATAATACGAAACTAACTATCAGTCTCCTGGATATTCTGAAAATGGAGCTGCATGTAATGAATCAAGCACTTGATGTTGTTGATTTTTTGACTTGGAAAGTGGAAAACTGCAAAAAGATACGATTGAAAGATGTGACAGCGGTTATTAATTTGCGCAAGCTCGTCAATTCATTTACGTTTACGCTTGTTAAGCAAAAATAACCGAATAGGGGGAGGTGTCTGGTTGTGAGAAGAAGATTGCTTTTTGAGCTCCGGCTTCTGCGAAGAAGCATTCGAAGAAACCGAAGGCTCTTGATCCGTTTGATTCGCGATTTAGAAAACGGTGACAGCTTCTAATCAAGCTGACGATCGGGGGCGTTAGCTGTGTATGGCGGTGATCAATGGAATCCACATTTACTTTTACGTTATGGCTACACGCTGGATTTTTTCAAATCGTACTCGCCGCTTCGGTTTCATGGTATCGAGCTGCCCTTGCCGCAAATCAGGCCCTATCATCAGTACATTCGCAGGTTCGTCGATCAACAGTTGGATAACGATGCCTATTTACGAATCAAAAATAAGCAATGGAAGCTTCAATCGATGTCCGATGCGCAAGCTCAATTACAGAGGCTGCCTAGGCAACGAAACCGATTAAGCGAAGATCCCGGCCGGGATATGATTCTGTTGTGCGGGAATTATGCTGATTTTGCGATTAAGCATCTTGCCTCACATAAAGTCATTCTACTTTCACATTATTTGTATGAACGCAAATACTTGAAAAACCGAACTCTTCCTAAACAGTTTCAAGTTTACCGGTTGGGTGAGAAATTGTTATTCGGCCGAGTACCCAGACGAGTGTTAAGAAAACAAAAAGAGCTCACAGAAACATTCGATGACATCTATCATGCTATGCGCAAGCAAGTAGGCGCCCACCCGATACTTGCCAAACCTTCATTTCAGCGTTGGATGCATGAACAAATTCCGCTGATGACTGAATTAATCGATGAGCTGCATGACATTGTTCTGTCAAGACCAATTAAATTGATCGTTGAGCATACAGATATACTGCCTCGACAAAGCATACTTGCACTGCTTGCTCGCATGCATGGATTGCCATTTCTGCATATCCAGCACCATTTAACCAGTGACGCTTCCATGATTCCTACTCGAGCAAGCCATTATGCGGTTTGGGGAAAGCACATGTCCGATTGGTTGGTCCAAAGAGGCATTGAACGAGCGGCAATCTCGGAGGTAGGCAGTGTAAGGTTGGAGCTTAGCCAAAAGCCAATTAGTCTAACGAGTGAGAACCTTCATCAAGAATTGGGATGGGAGAAGGAGCAGCCGATCATTACGTTTATGACTGAACAGTACGGATACACAGTTAACCATCAGGTCATGGAGTGGATCAAGGAGGCTGTTCGCTCTTTACCAGTTTGGGTCTTAATCAAACCGCACCCCGATGATTCTTTGACATATGAGCCATATATAAGCGAACAATTGAGAAAAATCCCAGTAGGGTTTCACTTACATGAAGTTCTTCAAGCGTCCGATTTGATTTTGACGATATCGTCTACAACGGCTGTTGAATCCGCGATGTATGGAAAAGGGGTCATCATCCTGCAGCCGGAAATGCCTTATGATTATCATTTGAATTACAATGGATATGCGAGTCATCTGGCTAGAGCGGACGCTGGTTTTGTGGCAAAATCTGCTCTAGAACTTAAGCAATATATACGAAGATGGTTGGAAGAGCAAGATGTTCGCCGTGAGCTTGTGGAGCGAGGCACATTATTTAAAAACCTAACGCTTAATCCAAGCGAAACGGAGCCAGGGGTCGAGGTTCAACGGCTCGTTCGACAACTGCTGCAACGATCAGGGGAGGGGCTTTCGTGATGTTTGGCATTATTGGAGCAGGCGGTCATGCCAAGGTGATTACAGATACGCTGCGGCGCAGAAACCGTCATGCGGATTTTATTTACTTTTCGGCAGACACTTCGCCTTCTGCAATAAAAGAGGGTCTTATTTATGTTGACAGCGAGCAGCAAATTCTGGATTTCCGTTCAGCTGTGGAGGGCTGGCATGTGGCCATCGGCAGTCCAGCGATCCGTAAACGGAAAATAGAGTGGCTGCTTGCGAACGGATTCCCGCTAATCAGCGCGATTCATGACCGAAGCGTGTGCTCGGAGCAATCGGTCATCGGGGAAGGCTCAAGCTTAATGGCTGGCGCAGTGATCAACCCCTACGCTGTTATTGGACAGGGATGCATAATAAATACATCATCTAGTGTCGATCACGATTGCAGGATTGCAAGTTTTGTCAATATAGGGCCAGGGAGTAGATTGTCCGGCTCCGTGAACATTGGCGAGCTATGTGAACTGGGTACAGGCACGATTGTACTCCCAGGTATAACAATTGGCAAGCATTGTATCATTGGAGCAGGTTCCGTTGTCCTCTCCGATATACCAGACCATAGTCTCGCCTTCGGGGCTCCGGCTCGCGTGATTAGACAGATGGATGGCGGCAGTTCCGTTTCATCAGTCCCGCCGCATGAATGATAGGAGAGTCGAATAGCATGGATTTTTGGGAGCGACTAACTGCAGAACACGCCGAACCGTATGTTATCGCTGAAATTGCAGCTAATCATAATGGGGATATGGCGCTTGCTGAGCGGTTGATCAAGTTGGCGAAAGAAGCAGACTGTGATTGTGTGAAATTTCAATCTTGGACAAAACACAGTCTGATGATTCATAGCAGAGTTGATCAAGAGCTGGAGCGTGCATTAGATCTTTACAGTATGACAGAAGAAAAGTTGGCCACAATGAAACGACTGTGCGATGAAATCGGTATCGCCTTCGCCTGTACACCTTTTTCCAAGGGTGAAACGGATTTCCTCGTTCAGCTGGGTGTGCCCTTCATCAAGTTATCTTCCACCGAATTAACGAATCTTCCGCTGCTTCGGCACGCAGGCGCTACAGGGCTGCCGATTGTCATGTCGACCGGAATGGGAGAGTCGGAAGAAATTGCTCAAGCTGTCCGGATCCTGGAAAAGACGGGCAATACAAAAATCGTAATCCTTCATTGCGTTTCTGTTTATCCCCCCAATGACAGCAACGTGAATTTGAACAATATGGATAATTTGAGGAGGGAATTTCCATATCCAATAGGTTTTTCCGATCACACGATCGGAACCGCCATCCCGCTTGCTGCCGTGGCAAAAGGCGCACGTGTCATCGAGAAGCATTTTACGCTGGACAAAAGCTTGCCCGGCTGGGATCATCAAGTATCTGCCACACCGGACGAAATGAAGCGAATTGTGACAGATGCCAAACGCATCAACGCGGCGCTGGGCAGCTATGAACGGCAAGTAAGCGAAGAGGAACGAAAAAATAGGGAATTTTTTCGCCGTAGTATCGTTGCCGCAAGGGAAATCAAAGCGGGAGCTGTCATCGGTTACGATGATTTGGATACGAAACGGCCTGGCACGGGTATTTCACCTATTTCCATGGACCTCCTTATCGGAAAAACGGCGAATCGCACTATTGACTTTGATGAGATGTTAACGATGGATGACTTTACGTAAAAGTATCCATAAAAATCAGCCCGTTAAGCTGTTAAGCTTAAGGGGTTTCTTTGGTTTTGTCATGACATTAATGACATTTTGTTCAAGTGGATGATCGTTTGAGAGGGATTGCGTCTATTCTCGCCATGGTCCGAGATATTCTCGGTGAAACACCATTTCTCGTTCAGAATATGGCGTTGCTCAAGCCTCCTCTTGGTGGAGGGGAGAAAGCCATGGCATCAAGATATGGCATACGGTAACCTGGCTTATGAGAAAGCCGTTGAAGGGGTGTGGATCACACTAGATGAAGCTGCGCTTGATAATGGCTGTATGCATGTCATCCCAGGTTCCCAAGCGGATGGGGCTACGCCTCATTATGCGATACGAGATTGGCAACTTACCGATGTTGAAAGGGGGCTTTTTTTTCAATTGAAGTGCAACAGAGTCTACACCATATGAAAATCAAATGAATAATAATAATATGGTCATTTTAGATAAAAAGGGGCGAGTTGAAAGGAGGAACCATGGTGTCTTCGCTTATTTCTATTGTCATGCTCACATGGAATGGTTTGAAATTTACGAAAGAGTGCGTAGAAAGTATTTTGCGTCATTCCGATGACAGTATAAGGATTCAATTTGTGTTTGTAGACAATGGCTCGACGGATGGAACCGTGGATTATTTACGGACAGTCCCTTCCTCCAAGCTCATATGTAATCACGAAAATAAGGGATTTGCAGCTGGAAACAACCAAGGGATCTTGGCCGCTGATGGTGATTATATTTGTTTGCTTAACAACGACACCGTTGTTACACAAGGTTGGATGACTCGTTTACTGGGATGTCTTCAGAAGGACCCCACCATCGGCATCGTAGGGCCACGTTCCAACAATGTCGCATGGTCGCAGCTCGTCTACAATGTTCCTTATAAGTCGTCTCAGGAAATGGATGTTTTCGCCTTCCAATGGTCACTTCAGCATAAAGATAAAGGCTTCTTCCCGCATAAATTAATCGGGCACTGTATGCTGTTTCATAAGGATCTCATTACCAAAATAGGCGGGCTGGACGAAAGGTTTTTTCCTGGGAATTATGAAGATGACGATTTCTGTTTACGTGCACGTATAAGTGGTCAAATTTTGTGGGTAGCTAACGATGTTTATATCCATCATTATGGTGGAAGTACGTTCAAAACGAACCAAACCAATTATTCAGCCAGCGCCTATATGAATGCAGAAAGATTTTCTAGAAAGTGGTCGTTGGGCGTCTCCGGTTTAGAACTGGATCAATTTGGTTACAATCCCTCAGAAATTGTGGAACGAGAAAAGCCTTTCCGGGTAGAACGGCATTATATTCCTATAGTATGAAGTAGTTTCTCAAAGAGAAACTTGTAGGAGGGAAATGGAATGAGGATTGCGCTGATAAGTCCGGATTATCTTCCCGTTCCACCCGTAAAATACGGCGGTATAGAGCGGGTTGTATATACGTTAGCAGAGGAGCTTGTAGATCGAGGACATGAAGTCATTCTATATGCTCCGTTCGGAAGCCAAGTACGCGGAAAACTGATGCCCTATTTACACGAGGGTCATGACATGTGGAAAATTCCTGGTTTTGTAAAGCTTACATTGCCTTCAGGCGTTGATATCATTCATGACCATACGCAGCTTTCCGTTGTCGGCCAAAAGAAACTTTCAGTACCAACTGTCTGTACGATTCACAACCCATTAACCAATCCGGTGAAACATGCTGTATATTTGAGTAAAAGACACCGGGATTTGTTCGGCAGTCCTCAAGACAACGTTGTTTATAACGGCTTAAACCCGAATGAATTTCAATTCTCTGATCAAAAAGGCGACTATCTGCTCTACATTGGAGCGATTCTTCCGTACAAAGGCGTTCATCATGCTATAGAGGCGGCGGAGCGGGCCAACCAGAAATTAATTATAGCAGGACCTGTCTATGATCATGATTATTTCCATAAGGAGATCCTCTCCAAGACCATGTTGAATCCCTCTATACAATATGTAGGTGAAGTCGGGGGGCAAGATCGTCAAAATTTATTGAAGCATGCCAGATGCATGTTGTTCCCGACGTTGGTTGAGGAGCCGTTCGGTCTAGTCATGATTGAAGCTCTCGCATGCGGAACACCTGTCTTAGCATTACCAAATGGTTCCGTTCCTGAGGTTATGAGCGGTTTTCCCCAATTGATATGCCGCTCTGTCCAAGAGATGGCGGATAAATTAATCCATGCGACTTTACCTGATCCCGATGAGCTCCGTGAATATGTACTGGAGCATTTTACGACAAGCAGGATGACAGATAAATATCTTGAAATATATCAGACAATCATCGAGGAAGAAAGAGGATAAAACCCAAAAGCAGCGTCTGCGCCAGATTTAATTAAGGCGCAGACGCTGCTTTTTCATTCCGCAGTTTTGGAGTTTTACGAACCATTCAGAACTGTCTCAAAGTACTTTTTATTGTGTAATATATTCGGGTCTTCGGGTCTGTAGTTGCGGGCAATTTCATTGTGCTTATTAGCCGTTGCATGTTGCCCTAGCTGGTCATAACAGACGCAGAGTTGTAGATGGGGCAGCCAAGTCGAAAATTTTGGATTAGAAAATCCCCAATTGTGTGCAGGAACATTTAATTCTGTTGCTAATTTGTACCAAAACACAGCTGGTTCGTATTGCTTGCGGGTTAGAAAATAATAGCCTAGACGACAGCAGAACTCAGCACGCGGACTGTCATATTGAAATGATCGGAATACGGACTGTAATTCCATTTCACTGTTGCCTAGATGATTGTAACAATCCGCTAGCTTGCTGCAGGATGAGATTTCATCCTCCACCCAGCATTTTCCGGTTGCCAGAAATTTATTATAATAAATAATTGCTTTAGAGTACTTGTTATGATCTTTTAATTCATTCGCGTAGTAATATAAGTCCCTGGGCGTGAATGGCTCTCCTCGCAGCAGCCTGTTCTGGAATATTTTCAGATTCCTGTCGCTCTTATTATGGATTCTGCAATGTGTAATGGTAATGTCGGAGTCCCAAATATTCCCGTTTACCTCCAAATATTCGTGTATCGCTCCAATCCATTTGAACTGGTTCTCCCGTTTCACCAGCCGGTTTCGTTTAAACCTGGAGATTGGGTTGCCAAACTCATCAAAAGCATAATTATAAAACATCGTTACCGAATCAACCGAAGGCTCCAGATCTGATTTTAACGCAATGAGCTTGTTGCAATCTTCTTCCTTCAAAATGTCATCCGCATCCAGCCAAAGAATGTAATCCTTCGTCGCTTGGCGAAAAGCGAAATTACGCGCTGCCGAGAAATCATCTATCCATTTAAAATCATAGATTTTATCCGTAAAGGAACTTACTATCGATTTCGTTTGGTCGGTGGAACCGGTATCTACGATTATGATCTCGTCAACTGCTTTTGCAACGGAGGATAAACAAGGACGAATCGTATTCTCTTCATTTTTAACGATCATGCAAAGACTTATGGTGATCAAAGTGTTCACTCACTTTCTTTCAGTTTAATGAGTACCAGCTCGTTGGTTTGGTAAGATCACAATCGTAATGATATAAAACAGAGGGAATTCTGATTTGGTTGATGATATCCTTGGACACTCTTGCTCCCCATTCATCATCTTCACCGAAGCTAATGTCATTAAACTTATGTTTGGCTGCAATTCTTTTGGCATAACACATGATATGGTTAGGTTTTCTATAGTAATAAAAGTGATCTTCTCCATGAGAGTACTCGTTTCCATATTTACATAACTTGTTAAATCGTCCATTAAAATACACGGCGACATCGAAAACGATGCAATCTGCATGGGGCGTTGATTCAATTTGTGAACATAATGTACTCACATAATGCGGTTCAATGCGATCATCATCATCGACAAAAACGATGTAATCACCTTTTGCTTGTTCGATCAGCACATTCCGTTTTGTACCGATGGTACTTTTTTTATTATCCAGCAATACCAGAATTTCTACAGGCATGCCTTGCGTTTGTACAGATAAGTGCCCAATCATTCGTGACAAATAGCCCATGCGTTCTGGTACAGAGGGAATCAGGATGGATAAGACAATATTCATTACTTTCTTCCCACCTCTTTTCGGTTATAAGTTTGAAACAGTCATTCTAATCTATTCATACTTTCAAAATGGGGCACGGCAGTTGAACCAATGGTATGTCCCCTGCCATGCGAATCTTTTGATTAACTGGATGGTTATATCGAACCAAAATTCCTCTGACGGAATATTGTGATCAAAGAGGAGGTGCAGAATGAATCGTTTTTTTGAAAAAATAATTAAACCAATTCTTATCAAATATGAGGCTTCTCACATTGTAGAAATTGGAGTCTTCCTAGCAGGTCGTACCACAATAAAATTGCTTGAGTTCTGTAAAATGATGGACAGTAAGTTAACCGTCATTGATCCTGCACCGGGATTTAATACGTATGCTTACAAAGCTGTTTTTTCAGAGGAATTGGTCATTCATATCAAGCACAGTCTGGAGGTAGTATCAGAGATCGAAGCAGCTGATGTGTTTCTCATTGACGGAGATCATAACTGGTACACCGTTTATCATGAACTAATGGCGATTGAGCAAATAGCAACAAGAACGGGTAAATTTCCGATCGTTATTCTTCATGACACGGAGTGGCCATATGGAAGACGTGATTCGTATTACTTTCCGGAAAACATTCCAATTCAATATCAAAAATCGCATGCCCAAAAAGGGTTGAAAGCTGGCTCCAGCGAGCTTGTTGAGACAGGGGGCATAAATGAAAATCACTACAATGCGATGAATGAATACGGAGAGAATAACGGTGTGTTGACGGCAATTGAAGATTTCCTAAAGGTAACGGCTTTTTCTCTTAGCTTTCACCGTGTTTACACAAATAATGGCTTAGGTATTCTTGTCCCTAGTGACAAAAAGAGAGATACAGTGATCCAGTATATCATTGATACCTCAGGCTTATAAAAGCAGCGGCTGCTCCCCATTTCATCGTGGGCGCAGCCGCTGCTTTTTTTCGTACATGAGACTAAGATACTCTTAACTATTCCATACTTTACAGAATGTTTAGTAGCTCGATTTTAGGCTATAGTCCCGATTTTAATTACTAATTCAATCAATATTTACAAAAAATGTTTTTTTCAGCACTTGTCCTCTCTCATTCGTCCATGCACTGAAAGCTTGTATTCATATAATATACGAGGAAACTAGAGTAGTTTCATGTTAAGTAAGGGAGGTTGGTGTTATTAATAGAAAATGTATCTCGATTGTATGTAAAAAGTATTCAAAATCATAAGGAGGTGCAAGGCTTTTGAGTAAACTTGCTCAGTTAATGAATCTAATTGGAATCGTGGGTATTACGAATATTAAAAAAATTGAAATTGAGTATTTTAATGATACTGAATACAAATTAAAATTCAATACAGGCGATGGTGCAATTCAAAGATTATCCGAACTTGAGGATTTTTTAGCAGCCATTGATTGGATTCAGGTCGAGGAAATTGAAATTGAACTGTACAACGGAGGAAAAATAGAGATCGAATTTCCTGATAGTTATGTAGGTCCGACGGGTGCTACAGGAGCTACAGGTGCGACAGGTGCTACAGGAGCTACGGGTGTAACAGGAGCTGCAGGAGCTACGGGTGCTACAGGGGCAACAGGAGCAACAGGAGTAACAGGAGCTGCAGGAGCTGCAGGAGCTGTAGGTGCTACGGGTGCTACGGGTGCTACGGGTGTTACAGGTGCAACAGGAGCTACAGGTGAAACAGGAGCTACAGGAGCTACCGGTGTGACAGGAGCAACAGGTGCAACGGGTGCGACAGGAGCTACAGGTGCAACAGGGCCAGCAGGTGAAACAGGTCCAGCAGGAGGAGCTACAGGAGCGACCGGAGCAACAGGTGCAACAGGTGCAACTGGTGACACTGGAGCAACAGGTGCAACAGGAGCAACGGGAGTTACAGGAGCAACAGGTGAAACTGGAGCAACCGGAGCAACCGGAGCAACAGGTGCAACAGGAGAAACCGGAGCAACAGGAGCAACAGGAGTAACAGGTGAAACTGGGGCAACAGGAGCGACCGGAGTAACAGGTGAAACTGGAGCAACAGGAGCAACAGGAGTAACCGGTGAAACTGGGGCAACAGGAGCGACCGGAGTAACAGGTGAAACTGGAGCAACAGGAGCAACAGGAGTAACAGGTGAAACTGGGGCAACAGGAGCGACTGGAGTAACAGGTGAAACTGGAGCAACGGGAGCAACAGGTGAAACTGGAGCAACAGGAGCGACCGGAGTAACAGGTGAAACTGGAGCAACAGGAGCGACCGGAGTAACAGGTGAAACGGGAGCAACAGGAGCAACGGGAGCAACGGGAGCAACGGGAGCAACAGGAGCAACAGGAGCAACAGGAGCGACGGGAGCAACTGGAGTAACAGGTGCAGCAGGAGCAACTGGTTCTAGTGCTATTATTCCGTTTGCATCAGGTTCGCCAGTAGCATTGACTAGTGTATTAGGAGGTGTTGCATCAACTCAAGCAGCTATTGGATTTGGAGGTTCTGGACCAATCGTTGAAATCTTAGGAAATCCAATTGATTTGACTGGTGGACCAGGTACACTAATCAACTTTGCATTTTCTGTACCTCGAGATGGAACACTTACTTCCATTGCAGCATTTTTTAGTGTAGATGTTTCACTACTATTAGTAGCACCTTCAACAATAACAGCAAGAGTATTCATTTCAGCTCCACCTTCAATTATTTTTACGCAAGTAGCTGCTATACCATTACCTGTCCTTCCACCATTAGCTGTACCAGGAACAGCTGTAAGTGATGTGGCACCATTAGCTATTCCAGTATCAGCAGGCGATCGAATTTTAGTAGTATTTAGTGTTTCAGCAAGTGTCGCAGGTGTTGTTGATGGTTATGCAAGTGCAGGTATTGAAATTGATTAAATTATTAAATAGATAAAAAATGAATTAGTTAAAAATCTCTTAAATATTACTATTTTTCATTTTTTTGTAGAACGTATAGAATGAAAAACTGTAAATGAGAAAAATAGGAGAGGGATCGCCCTAACCGTCACGTGGTTATCTACAAGTTGAGGTGGTCCCTTTCTCTACATATTTTTTGAGATGAAATCACATACCGATTAAAGATGGCCTTATTGAAGAAACACATTTTCTTTACGTATAGTCAAATGCATATTTTGTAATGGACAACCATCTATTGCCAAAAAGTACAGACAAACCTTTGGGATACCTCGTATGATGAAGCATCACAGGAGGTGTTGTAATGAGTCTCTTAGTTGGCAAAAAGAAAAGTACCAATACAGGAAAAAAACGGTTGATTATTAAAAAAAGTGGGGTTAAGCTCCACAAAGTAAGTGGATGCGGCTGTCGCAAACGTAAGAAAAAAGTAAAGAAAACTTGTCACAAAATTGTTGTCGTGAAAATCAAGCGCAAATGCTGTAAAAAAGGCCCAAAAGGAGATCGCGGTCCACGTGGTTTCAGAGGCTTAAATGGAGCAGCTGGAGCGGCCGGAGCAGCTGGAGCGGCCGGAGCAGCAGGAGCAGCAGGAGCGACCGGAGCAACAGGTGCGAACGGAGCAGCGGGAGCAGTAGGAGCAGCAGGACCAACAGGTGCAACTGGTCCAAAAGGAAATACAGGAGCCACAGGCCCAAAAGGGAAACATGGTGATGATGGCGATCGCGGACCAAAAGGACCGACAGGGCCAACAGGGCCAACGGGTGCAACTGGTCCAAAAGGAGATACAGGAGCCACAGGACCAAAAGGAAAACATGGTGATGATGGTGATCGCGGACCAAAAGGTCATACTGGACCGACGGGTCCAACAGGTCCAACAGGTGCAACAGGTCCAACAGGTGAAAAAGGGGATAAAGGTGATAAAGGGGATCAAGGACCACTCGGACCCATTGGTCCAATGGGTCCAGTGGGACCAACAGGAGCCACCGGAGCCGCCGGAGCCGCCGGAGCAACAGGAGCTACAGGACCAGCTGCATCTAGTGAATGCGATTGCTGTGTAACCCCTATGCAGTCTGTATTACAACAGCTAAAAACACTAGGCGCAACATCGGTTGATGTAGGAAGCGTTGACCAAATCTTCAATAATATCGACTTTTCAAGTGCATCTGTAACAATAAACGATTTCTTGTTGACCTTTCCAGCACAAGGTGGAACGCAAATTTTGCCGATCTGCTTTATCGTTGGTGTATCATCAAGTGCTATTACAGCAGCGTTCCCACTGACTCCCCCTAATCCAGCTATCGAAACGTCTGGCGAATGCAATTGTTGCGAAAGACCAATTCGAGAAAGACTTTCAACGCTTACCACTGTAACGGCCATGACGACAGATGGAGGAACATTCGGCATTGTTTCAGGTACTATCATTGGAATCGGCATGGGAATCGTTATCATTGATCCCCCAGGTGCCGGAACTAACCCAGTAGCAGTGTCGATCTGTCAAATTACAGGTTTAATGGTTTAAATAAAGTATATTTAAACGGAAAATAGTCTCACCTAATTCAAGGTAGGAACTGTTTTTTGTCATTATGGACTTCATACTTGGTAGGGAAGAACCTGTAATTAGGCTATGGACTACGAGGCTCAACAACTAGTCTACTTCACATCATACCTCTTAGCGATGGATGGTTTAATCCATCGCTTTTCTGTATGCTCGCGGCGCAGAATGACGACGCGGTCTGGGTAGACGTCAACGATTATACTTTAGCTGAGCGATTGAGTCTCGGGCATGCTTTTGGTGCTCCATACCTGGCGCTTGAAGCGGCAAGAAACTTCAGCAACTTCATTTGTTTGGTTAATCACTGAAAAATTATATAGTGCGACAAGTAATATTCTTAGTCCGATTGCAGGTGGTATTACTTCACCGATTGCATTCCTGTAACAGCAATAACTCGATTATTTATGATATATTCAGCTACAGCATCGGGATCGCTATTTAGGCTAGGAATGAATGATAGTAAGTTGAGCTTTTTTGTGAGTATGCTAATGAAACTGGAAAGTGAAATATTATCATTTAAACTCTCTACAATTTCAGCTACCCGAATGTCTTGCCCATTTGGAAACATTTCGCTAATTCATTAGCCCGAGCCAGCGATTCGTGTGTGCCTGCATCCGTCCACCAACCTTGAAGCACGCCATAAGAAAGCTCGCATCTTTCAATGTAGGCATTGTTGATATCCGTAATTTCCAGCTCACCTCGCTCAGATGGTTTCAATGTTCGTATCAGATCGAATACGCGATTGTCGTACATATATATTCCGGTAACAGCATACCTGCTTTTAGGATAGTGCGGCTTTTCTTCAATATGTGCAATCAAATCACCTTGCAACTCAGGTACCCCATACCTATGAGGGTCATGAACTTCGTGTATGAAAATTTTCGCTCCGACAGTCTGACTTTTAAAATTTTCTACAAAAACTCTGATACTGTCTTCAAATATGTTATCGCCAAGGATAATGACCATCCGGTCATTACCAACAAAATGTTCAGCAAGTCCCAAAGCCTGGGCAATCCCTCCGGCAGCATCCTGTACTTTGTAAGTAAACGATACACCCAGCTCTTGACCGCTTCCAAGTAAGCTTACCACATCACCCATATGATCTTTCCCGGTGACGATTAAGATATCGGTAACATCTGCTTCTTTGAATTTATGAATGGCATGAAAAATCATTGGATATTTTCCTACCGGAAGTAAATGCTTATTGGTCACTTTGGTTAGAGGAAACAGACGAGAGCCGGTACCACCGGCAAGAATGATTCCTTTCATGATAGCCTCCCTATCCAACAAACGTTATCCCCCTTCAATCTATTCCTTCCAAAAGGCTAAAGTGACGAAAACTTAAGAAGTAATTGAACATAAAAAATAAAACCCTTGAAATTTTCAGGGGTTTTTAACAATATTATTCAGAAAAGCTCATTCCAACTCAAACTCTTTTATCTTATTATAAAGTGTTCCACGCGAAATCCCGAGCAGCTTAGCGGCTGCGCTTTTGTTTCCAGCTGTTTTGGCAAGTGCTTCTTCAATAAGGGAGATTTCATCCATTTCGGTGATTTTTTCTTTTAACGTAGTACTAAGCGCTTCTACATCTTGAATCAGACTGGGCTGTTGCTCCTGAAGGGCAGAGGGTAGATGCTCTAGTGTAATTACTTCATCTTCATTTAAAATGATGCAGCGCTCGATGACATTTTTCAATTCTTGTATATTGCCAGGCCAATGATATTGCGTCAATGCCAAAATGACCTCAGGCGATAAAACAGGGGCTGGTTTCTGATAGTGCATGGAAAACTGCTTCAGATACATATGAACCATCGCTGGAATATCCTCAATGCGCTCCCGCAAAGGCGGGATTCGGATCGAGACGACATTCAACGCATAGTAGAGGTCAGATCGGAATTCATGGGAAGCTAACTTGCTGGCTAGATCCTCTGTTGTCGCAATGATAATACGTGTGCGTACAGGGATGGGTTGCGTGCCGCCCGAGCGGACAAGTGTCTGCTGGGTAATGTATCGATAGAGCTTGGCTTGAAGCTCCAGAGACATTTTCTCAATATCGTTAATAAATAGTGTACCCTCTTTGGCCAATTCTAATTTACCGGGTTGACCACTTTCACTCCCACTAAAAGCCCCGCCCTGATAGCCGAATAATTCCGTCTCCAGTATGCCTGCAGGTACAATTCCGCAATGAACGGTTAAAAAAGGCTGCGCCGACCGCGAGCTCGATTGATGAATGATTAGCGCGAGCTGCTCCTTGCCAACCCCGGATTCCCCAATGAGTAGGACGGGTGTTTCGGTTGCTGCAACTTTTTTGGCCCATTGAATCACCTTTCCGATAGCTGGCCCCTTTCCTTTGATAAGGGCAAAAGGATCCTCCTGCGACGTCTGTGTAGGCAGTCCAACAGACTCGACGGTTGTCAGCTGCTCGTTCAAGCGAACAAGCTGGGTAATATCTTGTTCAGTGGCGATTCCACCGATGATCGAGCCTGCCCCATCTTTGATTGGTGAAGCATTAATAAGGACATGTGTGTCCGGTCTTGGCCGGTGATACGTATTCCGGATGAGACGGCCTTCATCTATCATTTTCAAAACCATCAAGGTTTCCACGTCAAAATGTTCACCAATGCGTTTACCCACAATGTCTGCACGCGGCAGCCCGTAGAGCTCTTCCGCGACAGGGTTCCAGCAAATAACGGCCCCCTCCCGATCGACGACGGTTACGGCGTCTGTCACGGTATCCGCCAAGGCGGCGAAGTAGGCGTACCACTTCTGGCCCTCTTTCATCGCGTATGCGGCATACGCAGGTAGGGTGACATAGCCTAGAATGGCCCCATGTTCATTTTTGCAAAGAAGGGGTCTGCTCATGTCTTGCGGAAGCTCTTGTGTTTGGGACAGATCGGTGAGTTCCTCGATGGAACGTATAGGAGAGTTGAAATAGGTGTTCATTTGCAGTAATGCCTGCACCGTCGATTCAGTGATGGCATCCAATAAAGGGGCATCTTCTCTTGTAAATAAAGCTATGTCACTGCCGTGATGGACGAGTACAGCCGTATCCTTTTGAATGGCAGCAGATAGCTCTGTCAGTGTTGTTTCTATGGGAAGTGTTTGAATCCGAGTGTTCAATGGAAAGTGTTCAGGAATGAACATGTTTAACCTCATTTATCAGCCTTATTTGGTATTAATTTACCATGAAAAGGTAGGCGATTCAACACATGTTGTCTCTTGTCTGAATATCGTACAGATATGGAGTGAAATTCAGGTAAATGTATAAGTTTAAAAATAATATTGAACAATTAGTGTTCAATATTAAAAATAAAGTGTATAATTCAATTATGAATTAAACAAAAGTGTACAATTTCTTCTTGGAGGCAACCACAGATGGAACTCATGATGCGAAATATGTTTCAATCCCTAGGTAAAAGTCGCGCAGCAAACCGCTTAGCGAAGAAATACGGTCTGCGTTTTGGCGCAGCACGCTTTGTGGCGGGAGAGACAATACAGCAATCGATAGATGTCGTACGTGGTTTGAATCAGGATGGCCGCGTAGCGACGTTGGATCATTTGGGAGAGTTTGTTTTCAGCGTGGAGGAAGCGTTAGAATCAGCTGCGATGTGCATTCAAACCTTGGATGCGATTGCGGAGTCGGGTGTTCGGTCCAATTTATCCCTGAAGATGACTTCATTAGGGCTTGATATAAGCAGAGAGCTTTGCGTGAACAGCATGAAACGGATTCTGGATCGTGCTCGTCAGCATGGGAACTTTGTCCGAATCGATATGGAGGACTATGCGCACTGTCAAGTTTCTCTTGATATATATCGTGAGCTTCGCCAAGAATACGACAATGTAGGGATTGTGATTCAGGCATATTTGTTCCGCACCATGCAGGATATCGATGATTTACATGCGCTAGGCGCGAATTTGCGACTGGTGAAAGGCGCATATAAGGAGTCGCCAGAGGTTGCTTTTCCAGAGAAAAGTGCTGTCGATGAGAATTACAAGGCGATCATCCATAAGCATCTACTGAACGGACATTATACGGCGATCGCGAGTCATGATGAGGCTATCATTCAATTTACGAAGCAATTTGTTAATGAAAATAAGATTTCTAAGGACCAGTTCGAGTTCCAAATGCTCTATGGCATCTGTGAAGACCTGCAAAAGCAATTGGTGAAAGAGGGCTACCGTGTCCGTATTTATGTGCCGTATGGCGTGGATTGGTTCGGTTATTTCATGAGAAGGTTAGCGGAGCGTCCAGCGAATGTCTGGTTTGTTCTGAAGAATATGTTTAAATAAACACTTTTCACCATACAAACAAAGTTTCTATTCGGAGAGGAGCAATTATACGATGAGTACTTTAACAACGAAGGTTTTGCCATATGCGAATGAACCGTTTACGAATTTTGCGCTGGAGGACAATGTGAAGGCGATGCAAGCAGCGATCACGAAGGTGAAGGGAGAGCTTGGGCGTGAATACCCGCTTTATATTGGTTCCGAAAAGGTGATGACAGAAGCGAAGATTACATCGATTAACCCTGGGAATGTGGATGAAGTCATTGGCTATGTGAGTAAAGCGGATCAGGCTTTGGCTGAAAAAGCGATGAATACCGCACTCGAAACGTTCGAGTCTTGGAAAAAGGTTCCCGCTAGAGAGCGCGCAGAATACTTGTTCAAAGCTGCAGCACTTATGCGTGCTCGGAAGCACGAATTCTCGGCTCTGATGATCCTTGAATCCGGTAAAAACTACGTAGAAGCCGATGTAGATACGGCAGAAGCGATTGATTTCATTGAGTTCTATGCGCGTGAAATGATCCGTTTGAGTCTAATTAATGAGACACAGCCTTTGGTGAGAATTCCAGGTGAGAACAATCAAATTTCTTATATTCCACTAGGTGTTGGCGTTGTGATTCCGCCGTGGAATTTCCCTCTTGCGATTTGTGTAGGGATGACGGTTTCCGCCGTTGTTTCTGGGAATACAGTTCTATTGAAGCCAGCTTCTACGACTCCTGTGATTGCCCATAAGTTCGTCGCTTTGATGGAGGAAGTGGGTCTTCCTGCTGGCGTTATTAACTTCATTCCAGGCAGCGGCGCTGAGGTAGGAGACTACTTAACGACGCATCCGAAAACACGTTTTATCTCCTTCACCGGCTCCAAAGAGATTGGCTTACGTATCAACAGACTAGCCGCTGACGTAGCGCCAGGTCAAATTTGGATCAAGCGTGTAATTGCTGAAATGGGTGGCAAAGACGGCATCGTCGTTGATGAAACGGCGGATCTAGATGCAGCTGCAGCTGCGATTGTGGCTTCGGCTTTTGGCTTCCAAGGTCAGAAATGCTCCGCGGGCTCCCGCGCCATTATCGTAGAATCGGTCTACGATGAAGTGGTGGAGAAGGTTGTTGCGCTGACGAACAGACTGCAAAGTGGTCTGCCAGAAGAAAACTTCGCGGCAGGTCCGGTGATTGATCAAGCGTCGTATGAGCGGATTTTGGACTATATCGAAATTGGTAAAGGTGAAGGCATGCTACTTACTGGCGGCGGAAAAGCTGATGGGAATGGCTACTACATTCAGCCAACGGTGTTCGGAGATGTTAGCGGCAAAGCGCGCTTGATGCAGGAAGAGATTTTTGGACCTGTGCTCGCGATTGCAAAAGCGGCAGATTGGAAAGAAGCGATTGCGATGTACAACGACACAGAGTTCGGTTTGACAGGTTCGTACTTCTCAACGGACGAGGATCGCATCGCAGAAGCGTTGGAGACCGTTCATTGCGGTAACTTGTACATCAACCGCAAATGTACTGGAGCCCTTGTAGGTGTGCATCCGTTCGGAGGTTTCAATATGTCGGGTACCGACTCCAAAGCTGGCGGTTATGACTACTTGATGCTGTTGACACAAGCGAAATTGACTTCGCGTAAGGTGTAAGGATTGATGATCACCTGATTGAAGGCAAGCGAGATGAATAAGGCTAGTGCGAAACCTCACTTCGATGAAGTGGGGTTTTTGGTAGTGCGCCCAGCATGGGCGCTATCTTTAGGGTTCAAGTCCCGAATGGCGAAGGCAGTAGTAGCCATAGCTTAAGACAAGGGTGTCGACCGCGAGGTCGAATCTGAAGGAAGTCGGCGGCAAATCTCCGGTCTGAGGAACACGAACTTCATACAAGGCTAACGTACGTTGGATGAGGCTGCTACACAAGTCAAAGTCCATACTGCCAAAGACGTGCGAGAGTAAATGGAGCAGATAGATGGAGAGGAAGATAGCGTTCTTACCTGGGGAGATCTGTACGAAACGCAAAGCAAACTTTGTAAACCTGTATAGAAATACAGGCTGAACGTACAGAAGTCAGCAGAAGCCATAGTACGTAAAGGTGTTGCAACACCCTGCGGAAGGGCCGAACATGAAATAGGTATTTGTACATCAAGGCGTTCAGGGTGAGTAACGAAAGCAGAAAATCCGGAAGGACTTATCCGAAGGAGGAGACGGTGAACCCGTTGGGGACTTCGG